>JAIBCE010000034.1 GCA_019694315.1 Sandaracinaceae bacterium | reverse complement strand
TTCGGGCAGCGCGATCTGCGCGATGCGCTGCGCCGTGCGGCGCGCGCAGCAGGCCTCAGCGCCGATCGCGCCGCGCGCATCACCAACCACGCGTTTCGACACGCACGCGCGACGCACCTCGCCTCGCGGGCCGACAACCTCGTGGGCGTCGCGTACCTGCTCGGGCACAAGCACCTGACGACGACTGCGATCTATGCCCGCCCGCGGCAGCGCGCGGCCCGCGAGGTGCTCCGCGCGGTGGGCGGCGATCCGGTCGGCAGCGAGGGTGCGGAGGAGCCACCAGCGGCCCACCGCGACGCTCACCAGAATACTGGTGAGATAGTGGTGAGAAACGCCCTCTCCGAAATGAACTCGGGGAGCTGCGACCGTGGTCGCAACTCCCCGAATTCTCTCAGTCTGCGGAAGGCGGGACTTGAACCCGCACGAGTGTTACCCCGCTGGAACCTGAATCCAGTGCGTCTGCCAATTCCGCCACTTCCGCGCGGCACCCACCTCTCGGTGAGCCTTCTTGCGAAGGGCGCGTTGGATACGCCGGACGCTGGCGGACGTCAAGCCGCTGCGATAGGGGGCGCCCGGCGGGGGGCGCGCTATCGTGGTTGCGCATGAGGCTCGCGCCGTGGCTCGCGGTCGTGGTGGCGCTCGTCTGCGGGTGCAACCGCGGCGGGCCCGTCACGGAGCTGCCGGATGCGTTCGCGTGCTCGGTGCAGCGCGAGGTGTGCGACCGGCGCGACAACGACTGCAACGGCATCGTCGACGACGCGGACGCGCCCGAGTACTGCGAGGGGCTCGACAACGACTGCGATGGGCTGATCGACGAGGGCGCCGACTGTCGGTCGTACGACGCGCGTGGCACGAGCGGGTGGGTGCTCGGTCCGGACTCCATGGGCGTGATCGTCCTCGACGATGGCTCGCTCACGCTCGAGCCCCCGCACGTGGTGCTGCCGCAGCCGGCGCTGTGGATCGCGAACACCGACGAGGGCACCGTCTCGCGCCTCGATCCGGCCACGGGCCACGAGACCGCGCGCTACCCGAGCGTGGACCGCGGAGGGCTGCCGTTCGGGCGCGAGAGCCAGCCCTCGCGCACGGCGCTCGATCAGCGCCTCGATGCGTACGTGGCCAACCGCGCGTTCGGAGGCATCGCGTCGGTGACGAAGATCGCGGGCAGCCCCGAGCGCTGCATCGATCGCGACGCCAATGGCGTGATCGAGACGAGCGCGGACCTCGACGGCGATGGCGAGATCTCGCTCGACACAGCGATGGGCGAGTTCATCGGGCCCAACGACGAGTGCGTGCTCTGGACCGTGGCCGTGGGCTCGAACGACGCCGTCGCGCGCGCGCTCGCCATCGGCCTCTCGGGCGACGACGGCGAGGCGGGTGTCGTCTGGGTGGGCCTCTACAACGAGCAGGTCGCGGTCGCGCTCTCGCCGGATCTCGGGCTCCAGCTCGCGTCGGTGCCGCTCGGCCTCGGACCGTATGGCGCAGTCGCCGGTCCCGACGGGCGCATCTGGATGACGTCGGGTCCGGGTGGCGCGACGTTCATCGTCGCGATCGATCCGGAGACCTTCGACGTGGAGCGCGTGCCGCTGCCCGAGGGCGTCGTGACCTACGGCATCTCCGTGGACGGATTGGGCCGTATCCTCGTGGCGGGCGAGTGGGGAACCCGCTGGCGCGGCGCGGCGGCCTACGATCCGGTGACCGAGCGATGGTCACAGAGTGGGAGTCTGCCGGCCTCGCGCAATCGCTACGCGGTGCGCGGGATCGCGGCGAGCGCGGGCTCCATCTGGGTGGCAGGCCGCTCGGCGAGCGAGGACGGCGCGCTCTTCGAGCTCGATGTGCGCGATCTGTCCCTCACGGAGGCTCATCCTGTTCCGGGAGCCGTGGACCTCGTGGGCGTGGGCGTGGCCTTCGATGGGGCCGTGTGGGGCATCGCCAAGGGCTCGGACCGCGCCTATCGGCTCGACCGGAGCGCCGACACGGTCACCAGCTATCCCGTGGGGCATACGCCCTATACGTACTCGGACTTCACCGGCTTCGGGCTCAACGGCATCTTGGGCGCCTCCGGCGAGCATCGCGTGGTGATCGAGGGCTGTCGCTCCACGGTGTGGACAGGCCTCTCGCTCGATGCGGACATCCCCGAGGAGACGCGGATTCGGCTGCGCGTGCGGACCGCGGACACGGTGGAGGGCCTCGCGAGCGCGCCGTGGGTCGGGCCGTTCGAGCCGCCCAGCCCTTCGCTGGCGCTCCCGCCAGGGCCGATCCCTGCCTCGCGCTACCTCGAGGTGTCGCTGCGCCTGAGCTCGACCACGCCGGGCATCGTGCCGCGGGTCTTCGGGCTGGTGGCGCAAGGTCGCTGTGACGGGGTGAGCTGACGAGCGACTCGCCCGTCGAAGGTGCCAGTCGAAGGTGCCCGTCGAAGGTGCCAGTCGAAGGTGCCAGTCGAAGGTGCCAGTCGAAGGGGCCAGTCGAAGGGGCCAGTCAGGGTGCCAGTCAGGGTGCCAGTCGAAGGTGCCAGTCGAAGGTGCCAGTCCGGTGTGGCGTCGAAGAGACCAGTCCGGTGCGGGCGTCGAGGGCGCCCGAGGGCGCCCGCCCGTCACGGCGTCAGGGGCCCGTGACGGCCAGATCGAGCTCGAACGTCTGCGGACCTGCCGTGGAGGTGCTGTCGAGCACGAGGTAGAAGGGCGCCGCCCCGCTCCCGCTGTGCGTGTACGTGAGGGTCTCGGCACCGGACGAGGTGTCGTCCGCGCCGGCCACGCAGCTCGACACGACGGGGCAGCGCTCGAGGAGGGTGATCACGCCATCGCCCGCGTGGCGGTACGTCGCGGTCAGCGTCTGCCCTGGGGCGAGCATCACGCGAAGCTCGCCGTCGCGGCCGGGCGCCGCGATCCCGCAGGTGCCATCGACGTCGTTGAGGCTCGAGGCGAGGGTGCCGCGATAGAGCCCGGGGGCGGTGGCGGTGCTGGGGCAGAAGTCGGGAAGGACCGTGCGACGCATGACGGCGCTGTCGTCCGCTGCGGCGGCGTCGACGAGGGTCGTGTCGTCGCTGGGGCTCGCGTCGCTCGCGGACGGCGCGTCGAGCGTGGGCGCCGCGTCGTCACTGTCGGCATCGAGCGGGCTCGCGGCGTCGAGCTCGGTGTGAGCGTCGGCCTCGGCCCCCGCATCCTCCGCGCGTGCATCGCGAAGGGCGGTGTCGGTGGCGACGAACGCGTCGCCATCGGCTGACGCAGGGTCGTTGCATGCCGAGACCGAGAGACCGAGGGGCAGGAGGGCGAGCAGGAGCGATCGAGCGTTCATGAGCGGACCGAGTGGGAGTCGCCTCAGCAGAATCACCGAGACAGTCGATCGTCCGCGTCGAGGCGACTCTGTTTCGCGGAGCGGAGTTGGGTGGGGGGCCCCGAGCCGGCTGTGCCGGGCGGGGGGCGGGTCTGCCTCAGACCCGCCGGCAACGAGGTGGAGGGGCGCAGTGTGGACGGCAGGCTCGGCGCGTCCAGCCGCGTGGGGGCGAACGAAGCCGGCGCGCCGTCACTCGAGGATCGGCGAGGCGTTCGCGCCGAGCTGAACCGCTGGACCGTGCTGCGTCGACGGCGGAGGTGTGGCGCGAGGGACGGTCTTCGTGGGGCGCGCTGCGCTGCTGTCGGGCGAAGGTCGCCGATCGCCGCGCGGGGGAGGGCGTCCGTGAGCGGGCTCCTCGGCGTCGGCGAAGGCCGGACCCGCGGGGACCATACCAGTCGGGACGGTGCCGGTCGGGACGGTGCCGGTCGGGACGGCGGCAGTCTGGACGGTGCCAGTCTGGACGGTGCCGGTCGGGACGGCGGCAGTCTGGACGGTGCCAGTCTGGACGGTGCCGGTCGGGACGGTGCCAGTTGGGACGGCGGCAGTCGGGACGGTGCCAGTCGGGACGGTGCCAGTCGGGACGGTGCCAGTCGGGACGGTGCCAGTCGGGACGGTGCCAGTTGGGACGGCGGCAGTCGGGACGGTGCCAGTCGGGACGGTGCCAGTCGGGACGGTGCCAGTCGGGACGGTGCCCGTCGGGGATGCGGGGCCGCCCAGCGCATAGGCGCCCACGAGGCCGAGCAGTACCACCACTGCGAGGGCGGCCATGAGAGTCCGCGGGGACGGTCCGAGCAGCGGCAGCGGCTGTACGACGCTCGGCTCGTGGCTCGTGGCGGGCGCGGCGAACGCGAGCGGGCCACCAGAGTCGCTCGGCGCGTCGTCGGGAGGCTCGACCGGGGCCTCGAGCCGGAGCGTGAGGGTGGGGTTCGGCGTCTTGGTGAGCGGCGCCACGGAGGAGATCTCCGCTGGCAGCAGGGCGGCGTCCTTCGCGAGCTCGTCGACCATCGCCGTGCGCACGACGCTCGCGAGGTCGTCGGCCTCGAGGGTCGCGGCCGCGGGCAGGGCGCCCGCGAGGGCTCGCCGGAATGCGGCCGCGGTCTCGAAGCGATCGCGCGGATCGTTCGCGAGCGCTCGCGCGAGCGGACCGTCGAGGCTCGTGCCGAGCCACGGCGCATAGCGGCTCGGTGGCTCGTGCTCGGGCTCGCGCGCGTTCGCGAGGATCTCGAGCGGATGATCGCCGCGCGCGCGGCGCCGCTGCGTGAGGCACTCCCAGAGCACGATGCCGAGCGCGTAGACATCGGTGCGTCGGTCGACGGCCTCGCCGCGCGCCTGCTCGGGGGCCATGTAGCGGACCTTGCCCTTGAGCATGGGACCGATCGTCTCGACGAGCCGATCGCGGGCCTTCGCGATGCCGAAGTCGATCAGCTTCACCTGCCCGTCGTAGGCGAGGAGCACGTTGTCGGGAGACACGTCGCGGTGCACGACGCCGAGCGGCGCGCCGTCGCCTCCGCGCGTCTCGTGTGCGGCGTGGAGCGCCTCGGCGACCTTCATCGCGATGTGCACGGAGAGCTCGGGTGCGAGGCGGCGCTGCTGCTTGCCGAGGGCGCGAAGGAGCGCGCGGAGGGTGACGCCGTGGATGTAGTCGAGGACGAGGTAGGTGTGCCCCTCGTCTTCGGCGAGGGCCTCCACGTGGACGACGTTGGGGTGACGGATGCGCGCCGAGACGCGGGCCTCGTCGACGAACATGCGGACGAAGTGCGGGTCGGCGGCGAGCGCCGCGTGGATCACCTTCACCGCGACGAAGCGTCCGAAGCCCCCAGGGCCACGTCGCTTGGCGAGGTAGAGCGTCGCCATGCCGCCCGACGAGAGCGTCCGAACGATCTCGAGATCGCCCAGGCGCGCGCCAGGCTCGAGGGTCGTCGACGGGGGCGAGACGCTCATGCGCAGCGACGAGCATAGCGGATTCCTCGGAGAGCCTCTCGTGACGCGCTGCGGCGTGTGTGACCTCGCGTTTTCGGGGGATCGCGCCGTGACGAAGATCACCGAGCACTCTCGCGACTCCGACTACTGCTCGGCCACAGGCGGGCCGAGGGCTCGTCGAAAGGACACGCGGATGAGGACGAATCGAATCGCCGCAGTGGGCGTCGCAGGCCTGGCGTGGGCGCTCGCGAGCTGCGGCACACCGAGTGAGATGGATCCGGGACCGACGTCGAGCACGGCGCCCGGCTTCGTGCAGCTCTACGAGCGCTACTTCCAGCCGAGCTGCACGGCCTCCGCGTGTCACGACGGCGAGCGTGGCATCGCGAGCCTCACGTTCGGCGACCCTCGGACGGCCTACACGCAGCTCGTGAACGTGGCGGCGATCAACGGCGCTGCGCACGACGACGGCCTCTTGCGTGTGGAGCCGGGAGACGCCGCGAATTCGTTCCTCGTGTGGAAGCTGAACCACTCGAACGCCGAGCTCGCGACCGAGGGCTACGGCGCCGCGATGCCGCTCGCGGGCGACACGCTCGCGGGCCCGGGCCTCGTGGAGGCCGTGCGCGCGTGGATCGATGCAGGGGCGCCTTATCGCGGCATCGACACGTTCACGGTGGACACGCGGCCCGCGGCCTCGGGCTACGTGGAGTGCGACGCGACGGACGAGGCGGGCATGCGCGCATGCTTCCCGCCCAACGAGAACCCGGATCTCTACGTCCGCTACTACACGCCGCCGATCACGATCCCGCCGGGCTCGGACTCGATCTTCTGCACGTACCTCGACGTGACGACCGAGGAGACCCTCTATTTCCGCGCGACGCATGGACGTCAGATGCGCGGCGGGCACCACATCGCCGTGTTCTACGCGAACATGCCGAGCGACAACCTCGAGCCCCACCTCTGCACCAACGCCGAGATGACGAACTACATGTTCGCGGCGGGCGCGGGCGGTGAGGGCGGGCAGGACACGAACATGCCGCCGGGCGTGGCGCTCCGCATCGAGGCGGGCCGGCAGATCGTGATCCAGAGCCACTACATCAACGCGACCGATCAGCCGCGCGTCGTGATGGACATGGTCGACATCGAGCGCACCACGCTCGAGGCGAGCCCGACCGTGGTGGACTCGTTCGCGCTCATCAACTCCGAGTTCTCGGTGCCGCCGCGGATGCGCGACTACGTGCTCGAGAAGGAGTGCCGCATCGAAGAGGACATGGACATCTACTTGATGCTCGGCCACACGCACAACGCGGGAACCCTCTTCGAGGTGGAACGCATCCCGAGCGGCACGACGGAGCCCGAGCTCCTCTATCACGCGACCGATGGCCCGCTCCTCCGCGACAACCCACAGATCCTCACGTGGGACACGCCATTGCGCTTCGCGGCGGGCGACACGCTGAGGCTCCGCTGCGGCTGGGACAACATGAGCGACGAGGCCCTGACCTGGCCGAGCGAGATGTGCGTGGCGCTCATGTACTACGGCCCGGGCAGAGGCTGGCTCACGTGCGACAGCGGCGACGAGACGCCGCAGGGCGGCGAGACGGGCATGGGCTGCGCGATGCCCACCGACACGGGCAATTCCATGGGTGTGGGCAAGTACTGCGAGCGAAGCGTCGACTGCCGCGGCAACGGCCGCAGCACGTTCTGCCTCGCGCCGTTCGATCCGTCGTCGAACTTCTGCAGCTTCATCGGCTGCACGACGGATGCGGAGTGTGGTGAGAACGCGACCTGCGTGATGCAGAGCGCCGGCTCGGCCTGCGTGCCGAACACCTGTCTCTGAGGGGTTTCCGTCGAGTCACGCGCGCAGCGAGAGGCCGGGTGCGAGCGATCGCATCCGGCCTCGTCGCATCCGTCGAAGCGCCACCGTCTCGGCCATTCTGCTCTGGTCAGTGCACGAGGCGCGGCAGCTTGGGGAGGGCCGTACGGACGGTCTCGCGGAGCACCGCGGCGGCGAAGGGCTTGGCGAGGAACCACTCGCCTGGGCCGAGATCGTCGAGGTGGAGCTCGGCGCGCGTGAAGCCACTGACGTAGACGACGGGCAGCCCCGGGTGGCGCGAGCGGGCGAGGCGACCGAGATCGCTGCCCGTCATGCCGGGGCCGAGCATCACGTCGGTGACGAGCAGATCGATGGTGTGGCTCTCGAGGATCGCGAGCGCTTCGCGCGCCGTGCCGGCCTGCAGCGTGACGACGTCCATCTTGGCGAGCAGCCGCACGAGCACGTGGCGCACGCTGGGCTCGTCGTCGACGACGAGGACTCTCGGGCGCGGATCGGCCGGGTCGGGGGTGATGTTGGCCGCCGCCTGGAGGCGCGGAAAGCGCAGACGCACGACCGTGCCGCCGCCGTGTGTGCTCTGGACGAGCACGTGCCCGCCGCTCTGCTGCACGAAGCCGTGAACGCTCGAGAGACCCAGGCCCACCGACGTGGGCTTCGTCGTGTAGAACGGCTCGAAGGCATGGCTGAGCACGTCGGCGTCCATGCCCACGCCGGTGTCGTTCACCGCGAGCTCGACGTGATCGGCCATGCGCGTGGCGAGGGCCGGATCGAGCTCGCTGCGGAGCACGTTGCGCGTGCGGAGCGTGACGTCTCCTCCTCCGGGCATGGCGTCGCGCGCGTTCTCGATCACGCCGCGCACCGCCCCCTCGAGCTCGCGACGATCCACGGCGCAGAGCCAGAGCGCGGGGTCGAGCTCCGCGCGGACCCGTAGGCGCTCGTTCGTGAGGTCGGAGAGGGATCGGACGATGTCCTGCACCACCTCGTTGAGCGACAGAGGCTCGCTGTGGAGCGGCTGCCTCTGCGCGAACGCGAGCAGCTTGCGGATGAGCGCGGCGCTGCGATGCGAGGCCTCGAGGGCGCTCGCTGCGGCGTCGCGATCGTCGGGGCGCGCGGCTGCGTCACCGAGCAGCTCGAGGGATCCCGTGATCACCATGAGGAGGTTGTTGAGCTCGTGCGCCACGCCGCCGGCCAGTCGGCCGATGGCCGAGAGTCGGTTGTGTTGCTCGCGCAGCTCCGCCGTCATGTCGACGGTGATGCCGCGGAAGACGAGCGCGTCACCGACCGTGACGGCATGGACCTCCGTGCGCACCCAGAGGCTCGTGCCATCGGCGCGGTCGAGGCGGTGGACGAGCTCGTCGCGGGCGCCCGGTGCGAGCGCGGAGCAGCGCTCGAGGAAGCTCGCGCGATCGGCCTCGGGCAGGAGGTCGAGCCACGCGCGCGGTCGGCCGAGGAAGTGCGTGTCGCGATGACCGGTGAGTGTCGCCGCAGGCCGCGAGATCGCATGGATCGTCCACGTGGCGGCGTCGGCTTCCCACAGCACGGCGCGAATCGAGCTCGTGATCTGCGCGAGGCCTCGCTCGAGCGTCGCGAGGCTCTCGCCCAGGTTGCTCACGTCGGTGAGCTCGTCCACCACCAGCGCGGCCCGGCTCGAGGCACGAGGTCCACTCGCCGACGTGAGCCGCACGACCGTCGCGCGAAGCGTCCGCGAGCCTGCCCGCAGCGTCGCGCTCGCACGAGGCTGCCCACCCGTGAAGACACGATCGAGCAGAGGCTTCACATCGGCGATGGGTATGAGCGTCTCGATCCGTGTGCTCCGCACGAGCTGTGCGTCGAGCCCGAACATGGTGAGCAGCGCCGCGTTGGCGTTCTCGACGCGCAGGCGTCCATCGACGACCGCCACGCCCGCGGTGATCCCTGCGAGGAGCTCTGCCGCGAAGCTCTCGGTGCGGAGCAGGGCTGCGGCGCGCGCCTCCATGTAGGCGTCGAGGATGAACGAGAGATCGAAGAAGACGGCGCGCACGAGCGCCTGGATCGCTCGGCGCGGGTCGGCGGCGCTCGGTGCGACGCGAACGAGGATGTCGCTCGTCTGTCGCGCGACCCCCACGAGGTAGAGCTCCGTCGAGAGCCCGATGCGCTCGTGCACGATGCCCACGCGGGTCCGCGAGGCCGCGTAGGGGCGATCGAAGGCGCCATGGGCGAGCTCTCGCCAGTACGACGCGACCTGTCGCTTGAGCGGCTCGACGGACTCGGGCGCGATCAGGCCTGCGGTGTCCGAGCGCCGCGCGAGCAGCTCGTAGAAGCCCGTGAGGACCTCGGGGACGGCGCGATCGATGCTCGCGGCGAGCGCCTGCAGCGTGGCTTGCGCGTGCGCATCGAGCCCGACGAACGCCGCGCGGCTGGCCACCTCGTCACTCGCCACGCGGATGCGCACGAGAGGCGACGGATCGGTCGGAGGACGCGGCTTGTCGTCGTGGACGGCGCGTGACGAGGGCGCGGCGTCGATCGGCGAGAGCGCACCTTCGTGGAGGGCGTGGTGCTGCTGCACACCGTAGGCGTCGAGCACGAGCGAGGCCTCGAACAGCACACGGCGCAGGAGCGCCGTGATCACGTGCAGGGCCTCGTTCGTCGACGTCGTCGCCTCGAACGCGACGTCCACGTGATCGGCGACCCAGTGCGCGAACGTCGCGAGGTACCACTGAGGCGGCAGTCGCACGCGATGGTGGACCGCACCGACGCGCACCGCCGCCAGCACGTCGGTCCACTCGAGACGCCCCGAGAAGAGCGTCTGCACGTAGCGCCGCTGCGTCGCCTTGAGACGCGTGACGAGCTCGGGGCGCGAGAGCCACGGCGCGGTGGCGGGGCAGGTCGTGAGCCGCGCGTAGAGCGCCTCGATGAACTCGGGTGCGTGCGCGATCGCGTTGCCCGAGACCGCGGCGAGGCGGGGCAGCGCGTCGTCGTCGAGCGCGAAGAGCTCGCGCCGACGGGCGATCACGGCGGGGGTGAGCTCCAGATCCGCGACAAGGTTGGCGAGATCGATCTCGTTGGCGCTCATGCACGTGTCATTGAGCACGGCTGCGTGCGCGTCGATGGGGTCGAGACCCAAGTCTCGCGCGAACGTGAGACTTGGCATGCGAGAGCGCGCGCGAACGGGCTCAGTCGAGGCTCAGCCGAGGCGCGCGCGGATCGCGCGCACGAGCTCCGCGTCGCGCTCGCTCCCGAGCAGCGACTCCAGCGTGGCGCGGAGAGAGGCACGATCGCTCGCGCTCACGGCCTGATCGGTCGCCAGCATCGCCAGCGACTGGAGGACCGCCTCGCGCACCGCGACGTCGGCGTGGCTCGCGTGTCGGACGAGCTCGGGCACGGCCTGCGCACCCTCGCGCGCCGCCAGCGCGCGAAGGGTCGTGCGCAGCTGGATCGGATCGAGGGAGGGCGTGCGTGCGAGGCCCACGAGGAAGCCGTGAGCGCGGTCTCCGTCGAACCAGCTCGCGCACGTGATGGCGCGGAGGCGCTGCACAGGAAGCGCCTGCGCATCGCCGTGCAGGCGGATGAGCGCCTCGAGGGCGTCGGGGCCGAGCGCGAGGAGCTCCTCGCGCGCCGGGGCATCCTCGACCCCCGAGAGGAGCTCGCGCACCTGCGCATCGATGCCAGTCGTCCGGCCGGCGTGAGGAGTGGTCTGGCCCGCGCGAGGACTCGTCTGCGCGCTCGCCGGCGAGCTCGACACACAGCCCATGACCGAGAGGATCCACGACAGGACGAGCGCACGACGCATACCCTCACCGTAGCACGCGGCCCCTGCCCGATCGGAGCACGACGGCGAAGGCGCGATGGCGTATCCTTCGTGCGGGCGGGTTCACCCGAGGTCCTCCGAGCCCATGATCCTCCGAACCGAGATCGTCGAACAGACGATCGACCAGAGCCAGCGCGCACTCTTCGTCAAGGACGTGATCATGACGGCGGGGCCGCATCCGCTCGGCATGGTGCGCAAGCGCCTCGCGCACGGGGAGCTGCGCGGCACGGTGATGCTGGTGCACGGCTTCGGACAGAACCGCTACACGTGGCACTCGAGCCGCCGTTCGTTCGCGAATTTTCTCGCGAACGAGGGCTGGGACGTCTTCAACGTCGATCTCCGCGGCCATGGGCGCTCCCGCAAGTTCGGCGCCCCGATGCCCAAGATCATCGACGAGTACATCCAGGAGGACGTGCCCGCGTTCGTGAGCGAGGCGCTCTCGCTCAGCGGCCACAGGCAGCTCTTCCTCGTGGGCCACTCCATGGGCGGGCTCATCAGCTACAGCGTGTCGGGCAGCTCGCTGCGCTCGATGGTGCGCGGCGTGGTGACGATCGGCTCGCCGTATCGCTTCGGCCAGGGCTCGGCGCTCCTGCTCACCCTGCGCGAGCTCGCGGCGGTCGTGGGCTTCACCGGCCTCTTCGACGCCAACCCCGCGCTGCCGGTGCGGATGGTGGGCCGACACCTCCACAAGCGCGCGGCCCTCTGGGACACGAGCGCGCTCCCGATGCCCATCCGCGGCTGGGTGCCCGGCGGCATGGAGCGCGACGTGCTCACCGAGTACCTCAAGAAGTCGTTCGAGCACACCACGCTCGCGATCGCGCTCGACATCTTCAAGGCCGGGCGCGCCGAGGGCTGGAAGAGCCTCGATGGGATGACCGACTACAGCACGGCCTTCGAGATGCTCGATCGACCGCTGCTCGTGATCGCGGGCACCGAGGATCACCTCGCACCACCCAAGTCGGTGAGGCCCGCGTTCGAGGCCAGCCGCTCGAGCGACAAGACCTATCGCGCGTTCCCGTTCGGCCACATCGATCTCATCATGGGCCGTGAGGCCACCACGACGGTCTGGCCGCTCGTGCGCGACTGGCTGGCTCGCTACGCGCCGCGCGTCACCGCGCCGCAGGCCGTCTCGATGTGATCACGAGGGCGGTCATCGAGCTCCGCTGACGCTTCAGAAGCTCGCTTCGAGCCCGCCTTGCACGAGGAGCGGTCGGCCGGTGCGGGCGCCATAGGGGCGCCGCGACACGATGGGCGCGCTGTTGGTGAGGTTCTCGCCGCGCACGTAGAGGCGAATGCCCGGGAAGACCTCCACGCTCGCCATGAGGTCCAGATAGAACTGCTCGTCGGTGCCCTCGCCGGCGAGGATCGGGCCCACCGACGCGACGTCGCGCATGGGGCTCACGTAGAGCGCCTGCGCGTTCGCGCGCAGCATGCGCCACTCGACGCCTGCGCCCGCCGTGAGCTGGTGCTCGGGGATGTAGGGCAGATGGTCACCGACCGAGACGGTGCCGAATTGCGGGCTGTCGGAGACGAAGGCCGTGGCGAAGCGCGTGTAGGTGTAGGTGTAGTTGGCGCGCAGCGGAATGCGGGTCTCGTCGACGACGAAGGTGTGAGAGCCCTCGGCCTCGATGCCGAGGATCGTCGCGCGATCGCCGTTGAACATGCGGTCGACGAGCGCCTCCGGGCAGCCACCGGCGCCCGAGCACTCCCCCGTGATGTTCTGGTAGTCGGAGAGGAAGAACGCGACCTGGCCGTGGGTGGGAGAGTCCACCCGACCATAGCGGCCGCCGATCTCGTAGTTCCAGGACAGCTCCGGTCGCGTGCCGTCGGGCTGTCCGGGGGCGACGGGCGAATAGCCCTGATGCACGCCGGCGAAGGCCGCGACGTCGGGGAGCACCTCGTAGGTGACGCCGAGGCCAGGCAGGAGCTGGGCCTGCTCGGTGATCTGGAAGAGACCCGACATCATGTCGAAGAACTCCCCGCGGATCGCCTCGAGCCGCAGTCCCGGCGTGACCGTCAGTCCGCGGAAGCGCACCTGGTAGGCGACATAGGGAGAGAACGCGATCGACTGCGCGCGATTGAGGGTCAGCTGACGCTCGCCCTGGTGGTCGGAGACCAGGGCCGAGCCATCGATGAAGAGCCCCACGCCCGTGTGATGGCGGGCGATCTCATCGTAGTGGAGGCGCAGGCCCACCTCGATCGTGTGGCGGAGCTCGTCGGTCTGCGCGCGGACGCGCACCCGTGCCTGCACGCCCTGCGAGACGAAGACGCGATGGTTGAGCACCCGCAAGAGGGCCTGTCCGCCCGTGGTCGCCGGCTCCACGCCCGTGAGCACGTCGTAATAGAAGGCATTTCGCCCCGAGGTCGGATTCGCGATCACGTCGGCGAGCGAGGTGCCGTCGACGAAGCCGTCGAGGCGCTGCCAGGCGCGGTCGAAGTCGTGTCGATAGGCAGTGACCACGAGATCGACCGGATCCGACAGGAGCTCGTAGCGGGCCATCACGCGCGTGCGCCACCAGTCCATGCGATCGGTGCCGGTCGCGCCGTAGCGCCGCCACGGATTGGCGCGCAGGTCGGCGTCGGTGAGGCCGACGTAGGTCTCGTTGGAGCGCTCGAGGCCGAGGCCGACCGTGAACTCGAAGCGGTGATAGATGTCGGCCGTCAGGTCGCCGTGGAGCTCGCCGCGCGCGACGATGTCGGTGCGATCGAAGCCCGTCGTGGAGTCGCCGGCGACGAAGTCGAGCTGACGGATGCCGTCGGTGCGGAGGTGCACGGCCTCCACGAGGAAGCCGCCCCACTCGTTCGAGTCGCCGTAGTGCGCGTGGAAGCGCCCGTACCAGGTGGAGCCGAGCGCGAGATCGAGGCCGCCCTCGTGACGGGTCGGGATCGGTCGATCGTGGAAGTCGATCGCGCCGCCGACCGTGTGGGGGCCGTAGGGGATCGCTGCCGCGCCCATGAACACGTCGACGCCGGTCATCCGCGTGACGAGCGGGAAGTAGTACGCGGCGGGGGCGGAGTAGGGCGCGGGGCCGAGGAGGACTCCGTCCTCCATCAGCGTGACGCGCCGCGAGCGCTCGGCGTTGGCGCCGCGGATGCCGATGTTGGGGCGCAGCCCGAAGCCGTCTTCCTGGCGCACGTAGACGCCGGGCACCGCCACGAGGATCGAATTCGGATCGTCGTAGTCGAGGCGCTCGAGGGTCTCTTCGCTGATCTCGTGTGCCGAGCCGCCCGTGTGGAAGATCTCTTCGGCCTGACCGGTGACGACCTCGTCTCCCACCCGAAACGGCTCTTCCTCTTCGGCGTCCTCGTCGTCGGCGTCGGCGGAGGAGCCAGAGTCAGCGCTGGAGTCCGCGCCAGAGTCGGAGTCAGAGTCGGAGTCAGAGTCGGAGTCAGAGTCGGAGTCCGAGCCAGAGTCGGAGTCGGAGTCGGAGTCCGAGCCAGAGTCCGTCCCGGATCCAGAGTCGGGCTCCGAGTCGGACCCACGGGCAGGCTCCGAGCCTTCGGTGGCGGGCACCTCGGCGCCGGATGGGCTCTGATCCGACGAGTCGGACTGCTGGGCACGCGCCCGCGCGGGGCCGGACAAGCCGGCGAGCGCGAGCGCGCTGACAAGGAGGGTCGTCGTGCGCGTCGTCATGAGGGCCGCGTGGGCGGGTCAGTCGTTGTCTCCCTCGACGCGATTGGGCAGCGTGAGGTCGAGGACGGTGAGGACTTCCATCTTGAAGAGATCCGCCAGGGCGCGGATCGCGTCGTGGAGGGCGACCACGTCGGCGTGGTCGGTGTCGACGGCGATCTCGAGGGGACCCTCGATCGGCTCGAACGCGGCGAACGCCACGTCCAGGGCTGCGCGCACACGCAGGTCGAGATCGGCCGCGCCGCGGGCCCGGAGGAGGTCGTCGAAGCCCGCGCCCTCGGCGGGTGGGCTCGCCCCGAGATACGCGTCGCGGAAGGCCTCGAGGTTGCGGCGTACGTTGTCGAGCGACGTGTGTGCGAACGGCGACTCGACGTGATCGGGGCAGCTCGCCGTGGGGCAGTCCACGTAGAGCCCTGCGGGGGTGCCGAGCTTGTTGTCGGTGACCTCCTTGTACAGAAAGAAGAGGGCGTCCGAGAGGGCATTGAGGCCGCTCTGAGCGCTCGTGTAGAGCGTGCTGCCTGCGCCGGCGGTGCGCAGCGTTCCGAGGAAGTCCTCGCCCGTGGGATCCCAGGCGACGCGGAGCTCGTGCGCGTGATCGCGGACGATCACGGCGGCGTTGTGCGCATAGCTGAGCCGACGGCGTCCCACCTCGTCGGCGCCGAGCGCGGCCCACGAGCCACTGGTGTTGATCACCGACGTCGCGCCGCAGCGGTTCTCACCGGACTCCTCGAAGAGCGTGTACTCGATCGCGCTCAGGCCGCGGGCGCTCACGGCCGTGGCGCCGAGCGCAGTGACGTCGGCGTACGTCGCCTCGACGGTGTTCTGGTCGATGCTGCAGTAGCTCACGAGCGGCCAGGGATGGATCTCGTCTCGGAGGCCGCGGCCACCGAGCGTGTAGATCGCCAGTCCCGCAGGGCCGGCCTGCAGCATCTCGATGTGCTGCCAGGAGGCCATCGCGGCTCGCCACGCTGCGCGCGCGGCCTCGCGATCCTCCGCGGAGCCCGTGCTCGAGGCGCGAGCGGTCGCCGTGACGAGCGCCTCGGCCGCGACCTCGAAGTCCGAGAGCGCGGCGAGGATCACGCGCTCGCCGATCGACGAGAGCACGGCGCGCGTTCCGTCGTCGCCCATGGGCAGCGGGGCGTCGGTCGAGAAGGCGTCGAGGTCGGCGCTGTCGGGCGTGGAGGGATCGGGAGCGTCGAGATCGGCATCCGGGCGCCAGGCATCGGGGCGCGCTGCGTCCCGGGCGTAGGCGTCGGGACCACCGACGTCGCGATAGCTGATGTCGACGTGGACGCAGCTCGAGGTCGCGCACGCGAAACCGAGCACGAGCGGGGCGATCGAGTCGAGCGAGGTGTTGCGGCGCAGGCGCATCAGGGGACCGGCGCAAGATAGATCAGCGCGTCGTCATCCGTCGTGGGGTTCGTGCCGCCCACGCCGACTGCCACCATGCGCTCGCCGCGCGGGTCGACGGCCACGCCCCAGAAGTGGTCGACCGTGCCGCCTGCCAGGTCGGCGACCATCACGCCAGCGGTGCCGTAGGTCGTGTCGGCGGCGCCATCGTGGGTGAGCACGACGATGGCCGCATTCGACTCCATCGCGCTGGGGCGCAGGGCGCCGACCGACACGGTGCGTCCATCGGGCAGGAGCGCGATGTCGCGTGCGTTGTCCCCGTAGTCGTAGCCCGACAGCACGAAGACGCCGCCCGCGCCGTAGCTGAGGTCGCGGACGCCGTCGTCGGCGCCGACGCGGATCGACACGAAGTCGTTGTCGTCGAGCGCGCCGTCATGGCCGTAGCCGATCGTCACGAGGGAGCCGTCCTGATGGACGAAGCCGTAGATCTCCGTCTGCGTCATGAGGACGGTCTCGGTGTAGAGGCCTTCGGTGCCGAAGGTGCTCACCGCCGTGCCGGTCGCGTCGAGCTCGTAGAGCACGGGCCGCACGATGGAGCTCGCGTCGGTGTAGTAGCCCGAGCCGACGAGGCGACCGTCGGGCAATCGCACCACGGCGCGCACGCTCGCGCTCACGTTGCCGACGTCGCGCTGGTAGAGGCCCGCGGCGGCGAACGTCGTGTCGAGGGCACCGCCCGGACGCAGGCGCACCATGCCGAAGTCCGTGTCGGTGTTGCCCGCTCGCTTCACCTGCACCGCGATGACGATGCGATCCATGTCGTCGATCACGAGGTTCCAGGCGCCGTCGGCCGCATACGTCGTGGCCGGGGGCGGCGCGGCCTCGCCATCGGAGAGATCGAGCAGAACGGCGCCCTCGGTGCCGAACGTCGTGTCGAGCGTGCCGTCGGTGTCGAGGCGGATGACGGCCACGTCGCGATCGCGCGGGTCGGCGCCGAGCGCGGAGTGCTCGATGGTGGCGGCGACGACGATGCGTCCGTCGCTCTGGAGGCCGATGCCTCGCGCCACCTCTCCACCGAGACCGATCGCGAGGTTGGCGACGAACCAGCCATCGGTGCCGAACGAGGTGTCGAGGTCGCCCGCGGCGTCGAAGTGGCCGACGATTGTCTCGAAGTCGTTCGTCGCTGCGTCGGTGCCCGCGGCGCGCACACCGACCACGTAGAAGCTCGAGTCGGGCGCGAAGACCACGTCGAAGAGTCGATCGTGTCCGGCGGCCGAGGCAGGCACGAGGTGCGGCGTGGGGTCGGTGATGGGAGGCAGCGGCGCGGGGCCCGCGTCGCCCTCGAGGAACGCGTCCGGGGCGACGAACGCGTCGTTCGCGACGAACGCGTCGGTGCCCGCGTCGCTCGTGATCGGCATGAACGCATCGGTGCCGGCGTCGTCGTGGCTCGGCGTCGCCGCGTCGGTGCCGTGGCCAGCATCGTCGGCGCTCGGAGTGCCAGGACAGCCAGCGAGGGCGATGGCACCGAGTGAGGACAGGAAGGCGAGACGTCGGTAGCAGGTCATGCGGAGGGCCTCGAGTCGGGAATGGTTCTCAATCGCGAGAAGCCGAGAATGACTCTCTCTTCTCGATCGCGCAAGAACGATCCCGCGAGATCCCGCACGGACGCGGCTCAGCGCACCGCTGCGTCACGAAGCGCCGGCTCGAGCTCCCGAAAACGAAAGGAAAAACCGGCACTCTGGGCCGCGAATGGGACGACGCGTCGGCTCGCCAAGAGCTCCTCCGCAAAGCCGCTCAGGGCCGTGCGGAGCGCGAAGCTCGGCGCGGGTATGAACGCAGGACGTCCCAGGACACGGGCGAGCGTGGCAGCGAATTCTCTCTGCCGAACGGGCGTGGGGGCGGTCGCGTTCACGGGCCCGCGCAGGGTGTCGTGATCGATCGCGAAGCGGACGAGCCCGACCAGATCGTCGAGGTGGATCCACGGCCACCACTGCGTGCCCGGCCCCATCGATCCCCCGAGGCCCATGCGGAACGGCAAGAGCATGGCTTTGAGCGCGCCACCCTCGTGGCTCATCACGAGGCCGATGCGAACGCAGACCACGCGCACGCCGAGCGACTCGGCGGCCAACGCCTCGCGCTCCCATCCCGCGCAGACATCGGCGAGGAAGTCGTGCGCCACGCTCGCGTCCTCGCGGAGCTCTTCGTCGCCGCGGTCGCCGTAGACCCCGATCGCGCTCGCCGACACGAGCACCCTCGGACGCTCTGCAGGGGGCAGCGCGCGGATCGCGTCCACGAGCAGGCGTGTGCCATCGATGCGGCTCGAGACGATCGCCTTCTTCTTCGCGTCCGACCATCGCCCCGCGACGGGCTCGCCGAGCAGATGCACCACGGCGTCGAGCGCGACGTCGTCGGCGCGAGGCGGCCATCGTCGTCCGTGCTCGCTCGCCGGGAGCTTGGAGGGATCGCGCGAGAACGACGCGACCTCGATTCCGTCCTTCTGGAGCGAGCGCACGAGCGCGCGTCCGACGAGGCCCGTGGCACCGGTCACTCCGATCATCGTCGCGCTCCAGACATGAACACGAGCTTGGTGCCTGCGGTCGTGTTCGAGAAGCCCAGTCGCGCGCTCGGCGCGCGGCTCACGGACGCTTCGGCAGGCGCGCGGTGTCGGTGCGCTGTCGCGCGAACGGGAGCCGGTGTGCCTCCGCGCCGCGCTCCCGCTGACGTGCGGTGCGGGCGCCGATCTCCTCACCATCCCAGCGTCCGGTCGTGCACGCCTCGAGCAGCACCTCCGCGAGATCCACGCGCGGGATGTTGTCCATCGTGCCGATCTCGATCGTCGGTCCGATCGTGACCCAGCCGGCGGTGGGACCGTCGTCGAGGCGCGGAGGTCGCACGATCACGTAGGGGCGGCCGAGCTCGCGCATGCCCTCGCGCACGACGCGCTCGGACTCGCGTCGATCTTCTCTCACGGCGCCGAGGAGCGCAGGCACCACGCGGTACAGCCCATGGGCATGGCTCGCGGGGTGGCCGACCATGGCGCCGGTCACGAGGACGATGCGCCCGAGCCCGGTCGCGCGCGCGCCGGCGATCAAGGCACTCGCGGCGAGGCGACACACGTCGGGGGCCGACTCCTTCACGGGGCCCACGAGACAGATCGCCGCGTCGCAGCCCTCGACCAGCGCCGACACGGCCGCAGGATCGGTCGCGTCGCCGGTCCGCTGCTCGAGCCCCTCACGGAGGGGGAGCGCGCGCGCCACGCTGCCGGGCCGCGGCGGGCGCACGAGCGCGCGCACGCGATGGCCGTCGCGGAGCGCAGCCGCGATGACCAGTCGTCCGGTGGGGCCGGTGCCCCCGAGCAGGGCGATCTCCATGCTGGTGACGTAGGCACCGGGCGACGTCCGAAACGTCCCGCGCGCCGGCTCCGTGACGGCAAGCACGCAACGTCACGCTCGATGCACCGAGGCAAGAGGATGTCCGACGACCTCTCGCCGCCCACGCCTTCCGAAGAGCCGCGGTCCAGCTATGTTCCGCGCCCCGTGTCCGACGCGCTCCTCACCGACGACGCTCTCGACGCTCGCCTCGCCGCGCGCTTCGGGCTGCCGTCGTTCCGGCCCTGGCAGCGCGACGCCGTGCGGGCCCTGCTCGGAGCGCCGTTCCATGCGCTCGTGGTCGCGCCGACGGGCGGCGGCAAGTCGCTCACGTACCAGTTCCCCGCGACGGAGCTCTCGGGCACCACGATCGTCGTCTCGCCGCTGATCGCGCTCATGGACGATCAGGTGCGGAGCCTCGAGGCCCGAGGAATTCCCGCCACGTTCCTGGCCTCCACGCTCGAGCTCGACGAGCGCCGACGCCGTGAGCGAGGCCTCGCGGAGGGGCGCTATCGCCTCGTCTACGTCGCGCCCGAGCGGCTCGCGAACGACGCGCTGCTCGCGCGCCTGGCGGCGCTCCGGCCTCCGCTGGTGGCGGTGGACGAGGCGCACTGCATCTCGCAGTGGGGGCACGACTTCCGTCCCGACTATCTCGCGCTCGGCCGTGTGCTCGAGGCACTGCGACCGCCGCGGGTGCTGGCGTGCACCGCGACCGCGACGCCCGCGGTGCGCGACGAGATCCTCGAGCGCCTCGGCCTGCGCGACAAGGACGCGGCCGTGGTGCTGCGGGGCTTCGCGCGGCCGAACCTCCACCTCTCGTCGTTCGAGATCGACGGTGCGTCGACGCGCAAGAAGGCCGTGCTCGGATCGCTTCGCACGGCGCTTCGGCCTGCGGTGCCGAGCAAGACGCCGAGCGTGAGCGGGCCCGGGGCGGCGATCGTCTACACGGCCACGCGCAAGGCTGCGGAGGAGTACGCGACGCTCGTGTCGGGCGCGGGCTATCGGAGCGCGGCCTATCACGCGGGGCTATCGCCGGAGGAGCGCGGACGCGTGAGCGCGGAATTCGCGGGCAAGGAGCTCGACGTGGTCGTGGCGACCAACGCGTTCGGCATGGGCATCGATCGGCCCGACATCCGCACCGTCGTGCACGTCCATCCGCCCGGATCGATCGAGGCGTACTACCAAGAGGTCGGTCGCGCGGGACGCGACGGGCAGCCTGCGTGGGGCGTGCTCTTCACCGCGTCGGCCGACATCGCGCTGCGGCGGCGCCTCATCGAGATGGATCGCGACGGAGAGCGCGCGGACGCCGCACGGATCCAGCGGCAGTGGGGCATGTTCCTCGATCTGCTCCGCTACGTGGAGGCGGGCAGCTGCCGCCACGACTTCATCCTGCGCTACTTCGACGACACCGAAGAGATCCTCGGCGGATGCGGGCACTGCGACGTGTGCGAGCGCCTCGAGAGCGAGGGCGAGGGCGAGCTCCGCGTGACCGACGAGGACGCGATGACCGTGAAGAAGGCGCTCTCGGGCGTCGCGCGGGTGAACCGGCGCGCGGGCCTTCGCGCGGTCGTCGACATGCTGCACGGGGAGACCACGCCTCGCATGAGGCAGCTCGGCCTGGCCTCGCTCAGCACGCACGGCCTCTTCTCCCGCGAGGAGCCGGACTGGATCCTGCGCCTCTTGCGGCGCTGCATCACGGCCGGGCTCGTGGACATCACCGCGAGCGAGTACCCGATGCCGTTCCTCACGGGCCTCGGCGTTCGCACGATGAAGGGCGAGGAGCCCGTGCGGGTGCTGCCGCCGCCGGCCAAGGGCCGCACGCCGAGGCCGACGCTCGCGAGCAAGCCCGCGAAGGCCAAGCTGGTGGAGGGGCTCGATGCGCCTGCCACGCGGCTCTTCGAGGCGCTTCGGGCCACGCGCGCCACCATCGCGCAGTCGCAGAGCGTCCCGGCGTACGTGGTCTGTCACGACCGCACGTTGCTCGAGATGGCGCGCCTTCGTCCCTCGAGCCGCACGGCCCTCAAGGACGTTCACGGCATGGGGCCCGCGCGGATCGCCGCCTACGGCGACCGCTTCCTGAAAACGGTGCAGGAGACGATATGATCCGGCCCGCGAATCGTTCGCGGTCCTCGCACGTCCGATCTCTCATGCACGCCCACTGCCGCCCAGTCCTCGTGGCTCCCCTGCTCGCCTTGTTGCTGGGCGCGGTGTCGCCAGCGGACGCCGAGGCGCGCGCGGTCTGCACCGATCTGCGTCGATGTGGCGGCGAGGACTACGCAGAGATCATCGTGCCGATCCCGCCGGATCCGGGGCCCCCGGCGCCCCGCGCGGCCATGACGCTGAACGACGCGCGCAGCCACGTGCGCTCCCTCGGTCCGCGCGTCGACGAGTGCTTCGCCACGCACTTCGAGGGGGCGCGTGCGCCGCGGACCTACGCCGTCACGATGTTCGTGCACCCGGATGGACGCTGGTCGCTCGCGTTCGGTCCGCGTGCGCGCGCCCCGCGTCGCGACGCCGAGCTGCGCGGCGAGAGCCCCCTCGAGGTCTGCGTCGCAGACTGGATCGCGGGCGAGCTCGGACCTCGCATCCAGCCGCCGGGAGGCCGCGCCGATCGACGGCTCGCGTTCACGTTCCACCCCCACGTCGCAGCGGCCGCGCCCGCGCCGCCGGCCCCATGACCTCCGAATTCGCCCACGAAACAGGCCGATCATGAGCAAACGCCCCTTCACGATCTCCCTCCTCGGTCTCGCGCTCGTGTGCCTCGGGCCCGTCGCGTCGCGGGCGCACGCGCTTCGAGTGATGATCCCGCCGCCCGAGCCGGCGACGAGCGCGGCCGAGGTGCAGACGGCGCTCGCGGCGGTCGATGCAGAGCTCCAGCAGTGCGCGACGTCCACCGGCGCCACGAGCCCTGCGCGCGTCATGGTCAACGTCCATCTCTTTCCTCAGGGGCTCTGGTCCGTGACGTTCGGTCCTCCGCACGGCACGCCCGAGGTGAACCTTCGCGGCGCGAGCCCCTTCGAGCAGTGCGTGGGCCAGGCGCTGGCTTCGCGGATCGGAAACCGCACCGAGACGTTCGCGGGCACGCGCCCTCGCACGATCAGCCGCCGCTACCGCATCACCGCGACGCCCCCGACGGTGACCCCGACGGCGCCCACGGTGGGTCCGCTCTCCGCCTCGCACACGGCGGTCGTTCGTCGCGCGCTCACCACGCGACGCGCGCAGATCCAGGGCTGCTTTCCGCATGCGGCGCGCGCTCCGCGGGTGACGATCCGCCTGCGTGTCGAGGTGGCGCCCGATGGGCACCTCCGCATGAGCGGCGCGCACGTGCCGCCCCACCTCGACTTCGTGACGGTCGCGCAGTGTCTCGAGCGCGCGCTCGATGGCGTCCGCGGTCCTTCGACGCCGGGCATCCTCCGAGGAGAGGTGCCCTTCGTCGTGCAGGTCGATCCCGACGCGGCCGCATCGGCGCCCCCTGCGACGGCGGCGAGCGAGCCCGCACGGGCCGAGTAGCCCTCGAGGGCGGTCGCTCGCGAGGGCGTGCGGCGTGCGACCGCGCGGTGAGCGCTCGTCAGCGCCGCGCGATCGAGCCGTGATCTCGCCTCACGGCAGCACGATCGCGATGTGATCGCCCTGCGCGATCTCCGTCGCGGTCTCGACGAGCTCGAGCGCGGGGGCGAGGCCGTTCGCCATGACGACGCGCGGGCCCGTGGCGGGCAGGGCACGCGCGAGGCCTGCGCGATCGAAGCGCCAGTGCCCCTCTTCGCGCAGGCGCGGCAGCTCGCTGCGACGACCACCACGTCGCTCGACGGCGTAGCCACCGGGACGGATCTGCACGCGCACCGCGTCGGCCGGGACCGTGTCCTCTCGGAGGAACGTCACCGGCAGTCGCGTGGTCGGCGTGGCGAGGTGCGTGATCGCGAGGGGCGAGCCCTCGAGCGATCGCACGACGCGCGCGACGACGTGCGCGGGCATGTCGCCGTCGATGCGGAGCGCGACGCGTCCACGCCGCGCGCCCGAGATGGCAGGCTGGGCCGCGAAGCCATCGATGGGACGAACGACGGGGGGGAACGTGGTCGGCAGCGCCACGCTGGTCGTGGCGGGCCAGCTGGGCGTGCCGCTGTCGAGCACGGGGCGAGCATCGGGGCCCACGTGCGTGCGGGGCACGTAGCCGAACGCGATCCCGGTGGGGCTCAGCGTGAGGAACGCGTCGATGTCGTCGAAGGACGGATCCGCGATCACGATCTCGCTCAGGCGCGTGCGGGCCGCCTCCAGGCGAGGGCGGATCGCGAGCAGGAGCGGATCGCCCGCCTCCGCCGCGCGGAGGGCCGAGGCGAGGGCCCGCATCGCCGCGATGATCCGTCGAGCCTCGTTCGCGTGCTCGGGCACGAGCTCGAGCGTCGAGTCGATCACGGGATCGAAGCGGGTGCGGACGCGCGCGCGGAAAGCAGCGAGATCGGCGGGCGCGGTCACGAGCGTGATCGCGTCGTTGCGCGCGCTGTGGGGGCAGTCGCGTCCTTCCACGGCTGCGAGCGTCGCGCGGCCCTCGCGCGCCGCGACGGCGAGGGCGCCCGCGGGCGTGCGTGCGAGCTCCGCGTCGAGGAGCGCCACCGTCGCGGCGCGGTCGCTCGTGCCCAGCGCGGCGTTCAGGCGCTCGATCGCGGTCGTGTCTCCGAGCACCGTCGCGACCGTGAGGAGATCCACCGCTGCGTAGGCGCGGATCGCCCGCGCCGTGGGGGCCTGCGGTCCGTTCGCGTCGGCGATGTGGCGCAGGGTCTCGAGGGCCTCGTACGTGCGCGGATCCGCGAGGTCGTAGCGGGCGAGGGAGGTCTGCGCCGCGCCGAGATCCTGGGCGTGCGCGACGCTGGCCGCCATCGACAGATGCGGCGCGGCCACGAGGGCCAGCACCGCAGCCGCGCGCCCCAACGCCCGACGGACGCTGCCGGGGCGCGCTGCGGGGGCCGTACCTTGCGAGATGGAAGCCAACGTCATGTCCTTTCAACGGGCGGTCGGAGCGACTTCTTCAGACCGACTTCGTGGAGCGCCAGCGACGGGACTACTTCTTGAGCTCCCGCTTGAGGATCTTGCCGGTCGGTCCCTTGGGGAGGCTGTCCATGAATTCCACGACGCGCGGGTACTTGTACGCCGCGAGCTTCTCCTTGGCGTACGCGATGATGTCCTCCGCCGTCACCCCCTCGAAGCCCGCCTTCTTCGCGATCACGGCCTTGACCTCTTCGCCGTGGCTCTCGTGCTTGATGCCCAGCACGGCGCACTCGGCGACCGCGGGGTGGCCATAGAGGATCTCTTCGATCTCGCGCGGGTACACGTTGAAGCCGCCGCGGATGATCATGTCCTTCTTGCGATCGACGATGAAGTAGTAGCCCTCCTCGTCGCGGTGGGCGATGTCGCCCGAGTGGAACCAGCCGTCCTTGATCGCCTCGGCGGTGGCCTCGGGCTTCTTGTAGTAGCCCTTCATCACGTTGTGGCCGCGGATCGCGATCTCGCCGGGCACCATCGGATCGACGATGGTCTTGTTCTGGTCGTCGACGAGCTTGAAGTCGACGCCCCAGATCGGCAGGCCGATCGAGCCCGCCTTCTTGGGCTTGTCGAGCACGTTGAAGCTCGCGATCGGCGAGGTCTCCGAGAGGCCGTAGCCCTCGAGGATGTTGACCTTGTACTTCGCGTCGAAGGCCGACATGACCTCCACGGGCATCGCCGCACCGCCCGAGACCGCCGCGCGCAGGCTCGACGTGTCGAAGTCGCCGGCCTTGGGGTAGTGGAGCATCGCGAAGTACATCGTGGGCACGCCCGCGAAGATCGAGACGCGGTGCTTCTGGATGATGTGGAACGCGGCCTCCGCGTCGAAGCGCGGCAGGAGCACGATCGAGCCGCCGGCCGCGAGCACGCCGTTCTGGATCACGGTCTGCCCGAAGCTGTGGAAGAGCGGCAGCGTCGCGAGCGCCACGTCGCTCGGCGTGTAGAGGAGCAGCATCGTGCGCGCGAAGTGCGCGTTGAAGAAGAGGTTGAAGTGCGTGAGCTCGGCGCCCTTGGGGCGGCCGGTGGTACCCGACGTGTAGAGCACGACCGCCGTGTCGTCGGGCATCGTCGCGGGGACCTCGGAGACGGGCTCGGACGTGGCCACGAGGCGCGTGAACGAGTGCGCGCCCTCGGGCGCCGAGACGTCGGAGCGATCGGCCTTGGCCACGATGAGGTGCTTGCAGGTGGGCACACGCTCGAAGGCCGCCTGCGCTTGCGCCGCGAAGCCCTCCCACACCACGAGCGCGACCGCGTCGGAGTCCTCGAGGTGGTAGGCGATCTCGTCGGCCGTGAGGAGCACGTTGAGCGGCACGATCGGCGTGGCCGCGTAGTGACCACCGAAATAGGCGATCGTGAACTGCGGCACGTTCGGCAGCATGAGCGCGATGTGCTGCCCGGGCTTGAGGCCGAGGCCCTTGAGGGCGCCCCCGAAGCGTCGTGAGAACGCGTCGAGCGTGGCGTAGTCGATCACCGTCTCGCCGAGGATCACGGCGCGGTTCGTGGGGTGTCGCTTCGTGCTCTCGGTGAGGAGCGTGGCGAGGTTCAGGCTCATCGGGTCCTCCGCGCGCGGTTCTCGCGTCGAGCCCGCAGGCTCGCCCGCGAGGGGCCGGGAGATCAATGCCGACGTGGGCGGTCGACGGCCACGCTGCGTGATAAGTCGCGCACGTGTTCGAGACCCGCGCCCACATCCCTCGCCACGCGTTCTCCGTTCGCGACGCCGCACGCGCCGGCGACGTGTGGAGGGCGTTCCAGGAGATCGCGGTCGACGCGTCCACCGCTGCGGGCTGGCCGCCCAAGCGCTATCGCGTCGAGGGCACGGCGTTCATCGTGCGCAGCATGACGGTGCGCCATGCGCTCGAGCCCTACTACGGCGAGGCGCTCTCGGGGCGGAGCTGGATCTCGCGCATGCGTCGCGAGATGTTCTCCACGCGCGAGGTGCGCATCGCGTCCGACGAGCGAGGCCCCGTGGCCTCGGCGCGACAGGAGTGGGTACACGTCGCCGCCGCGGGCGCAGGCCTCGAGCCCACGCGCGGCAGCGCCGCGCTCCTCGCGGCGTTTCCGGTCGAGGCCGAGCTGGGCTCGATCGACGATCCCCTCGCGCCCGTCTTGCCGGAGCTCGCGCGGAAGATCGACGATGCCCCCGCGCGAACGCTCGAGTTCGAGGCGTGGTGGACGTGGATGGATCCGCTCGATCACGCGAATCATCCGGCGTACGTGGACTGGTGCGACGAGGCCCTCTCGCGCTCCCTCCACGCGATCGGCGTGCCGCCCGTGGCCCTCGCGCCCGTGGCCGAGGAGGTCACCTACCGCGCCGGCGTCGAGGGCGGGCAGCGCACGCGCGTGGAGTCGCGCCTCGCGGGCACGACGGCCGAGGGGCACGCGGTGATCGCGCATCGGATCTTCGGCGGCGAGACGCTGTCGGCGACGGCGACGACCGTGCGACGACTGCACGGTCACGACGACGCATCGTTCCTCATCCGCGCGCTCGGGGGATGAGCACGCTGGTGGCGACGCGTACGTGCTCGGTGGCCTCGAGGAGATAGCGCCCCTCTGCGACGAAGCCTGCGGGGAAGCGAGCGTCGGGGGCGCGCGAGGCGTCTCCGACGTCGTTCTGGAACGTGCACACGAGGCGTCCGCTCGCTCGGTCGCGCTCGGGCTCGATCGTCACGTGGAGCTCCGAGAAGCCCATGTACGTGGTCGTCTGTGGATACTGAGCCTTGTACAAGGCCTCCTTCGCCGAGAAGAGCACGAGCGCGAAGAGGCCGCGCGAGCTCGAGTCGAAGTAGCGCTCGAGCGCCTCGATCTCGCCGGCGAGGAACACGCTCTTCCAGAGCTCGGTCTTGAGCGCGCTGCGGTGCTCCACGTCGACGCCGACGGTGGCGCGCGCCGCGTCGGTGACGGCGACGAGCGCGGCGTGATCGCAGTGGCTGATCGAGCCCGCGACTCCGCCGGGCCAGATCGGCGCGCGATCGGGGCCGCTCAAGATCTCGGCGTCGCGGTGTCCGAGCTCGGCGAGCGCGGCGCGCGCGAGTCGTCGTCCGGTGGCGAACTCGCGGCGCCGCTTGTCCATCGCGCGCGCGACGAGGGAGCGCTCGCCCTCGGTGAGCGACGCGACCCAGCGATCGTCCACGGGTGTGGCGAGCGAGACGACGGCGCCCGGCGCGCCGAGGTTCGCGAAGAGTCGATCGACGCGCTGCACGCTCGAGATGTAGCGCGAACGGCGCTCCGACGGCGCGACGTGATCAGGCCGTGAGCTCGAGGGTGCCGAACACACGCGCGCGCTCGAGGCCGCGGGTGTGCTCGTCGGGGCTCGCGAAGACGCCAGCGACGCCGTGCGAGACGCTTCCGTCGGCCCGCGTCCGCTCGTACGCGCGGAGGCGGAGCACGAGCACGTCTCCCGCGAACGAGGGCTTCCGAAACGACATCTCGAAGCGATCGACGAAGCGATCGAAGGGAAGACCGAGCGTGTGGAGCCGACGCAGCGCCGCCTCCTCGAGGAGCTGCGGAAAGACGAGCGAGTTCACGTGCTGGTTCGAGTCCGTGTGGCCCAGGCCGAGCGCGAAGGGCGCCGCGTCGTCGCGGAGCTCGGGCTCGAGCCAGCGTGCGCCCTCCGGCAACGCGACCGCGTCCCACGGTGCGGTGGCGCGTACCGTGCGCGAGGTGACGAGGCCATCGGGCAGGCGATCGACGCTGCGCTCGGCCGGTGGCGCGAAGGGCTTGGTGAGCACGTGCTCGGCCCACATCGCGCCGAGCGCGATCTCTTCGGCCTCTGGACCCGGCGGTGGACCGAAGGTGCGCGAGCGGACGCCTCGTACGTCGGCCCACATGTCTGCGCGGAAGCGCGACTTGCCCTGATCGTCGATGGCCTCGACGAGCTCGAAGCCGCCCTCGGCGGTGACGCGCGCGCGCACGCCGATGGGTCCGCCGCCCACGCACACCACCAGGCGCGTGAGGATCGGCAGGATCCCACGGCCGATCATGCTCGTCGCGACGGGGTGATGATCGAGCACGCCGCGCCACACGGCGGTGCCGATCGCGTGCGAGGTGGGCCGCACGCCGAGGCGACCATCCTGCGTCACGTCCTCGTAGCGGAAGTGCATCTCTCCCCGGCCGTGGTTCTGCGCGGGCGCCGCGGGAAAGGGCGGGAGACGGTCGTGGTACGGCGTGAAGTCGATCGGGCTCACCCGGCGGTTCTACCCAGAATCGCGCCTCCGTGTGGCGGAACCGTGCGCTCGATGCTCCGCGCCGTGTGCACGCGTCCGTCGCGCCGCGCTCGCGCGCGTTTGTTGAGCCGGGCTCGTGCGCTCTTCGATACTCGGCGCATGCCCACCTGGCTCCAGACCGCCGGCCTGCTCGTGGCCTCGAACATCTTCATGACCTTCGCGTGGTACGGGCACCTGCGCGATCTGCGCGATCGACCGGTGTGGATCGCGATCCTCGTGAGCTGGGGCATCGCGTTCTTCGAGTACTGCCTGCAGGTACCTGCGAACCGCATCGGATCGGGGCAATTCGAGCTCGGTCAGCTCAAGGTCATGCAGGAGGTGATCACGATGATCGTGTTCATGGTCTTCGCAGCCACCTACATGCGGAGACCGATCACGATGGACCTCGTGTACGCGACGCTCTGCCTCGTGGCGGCCGCCTACTTCGTGTTCCGCGGCGGCTCCGGCGACGCGGCGAGCGCGCTGCCGCCCGTGCCGCCCGAGGCCGGGCCCTGATCGACACGCGGCATCGAGGGCGCCTCTGGTACGGTCGGGGCCATGCGATTCGACCCCTCCCTCGCTCGCGCGCGTCTCGAGAAGTTCTGGTCGCTCCAGGCCGAGTTCGGCCAGGAGCACAACGCCTATCGCGTGTACCTCAACGAGATCGTCAGCGATCGCTACGTGCTCGTGAACGGCCTCCAGCTCTTGCGCGACGAGCTCCAGCTCGCTGGCGACGCGGAGATCGATGGAGAGGACGTGATGGCCTGTGGCGCCGATCTCTCGCTGCCGAGCGTGATGACGACGCTCGCGCACACGAACTGCGGAGACCGGATCCACCAGGGAGAGGCGACCACCTCGTACGAGCAGGTCGTGGCCTCGCGCTTCGCCACCATGTCGGAGATCGGCGAGTACAAGCTCGAGGCCTTCTCGCCCACGGGCGGCGGGACCGACGACGGCCACACACTCGCGCACGTCACCGTTGCCCACATGCTCGACGAGCCGATCCGCGAGCGCGTGTACAAGGGCAACGCGGGCTCGTACCTGCTCGTGAACGTCGATCTGAAGACACACGTGGGTCGTCTCGAGACCGATGGCCGCCTCCTCCTGGGTAAGACGCAGGAGTCGAAGTGGCGTGAGCCGCGCACGGCGTGCGGCGCCGTCGTCGGGACGCTCAAGGCCTACAACGCCGACAACGCCGTGCATCGCCGGATCCGCGACGATCTGGGCGAGGCGAACTTCGAGCTGCTCTCGACCAAGGGCGTGCGCAGCAAGGATGGCGTCGACATCACGGCCGCGGTCGCGTCCTCCATCGTCGCGATCCAGGGGATGATCAACACGGCCAAGGCGCTCGAGACCGAGCTCGACGAGCGCGGCATGGGCCACCTCACCGCGTCGATGACGGTCAATCGCCCGCACATCGACGACACCATCCTCTACCTCGCGCGCGCGACCGTCTTCCACGGCGAGACGCGCCTCCAGGGCTTTGGCACGGACGCGTCGCGCTACTCGGGCCGCACCATCGAGTACCGCGGCGACAAGCGCCTCCTGCTCCTCTACGAGGGCATCGACGCGACCGAGCACCGCATGCAGACCACGCCCTACACGCCGCGCCCGGCACCGTTCTGATCCGGCGGAGGTGAGGCGAGCATGACGGGCGGGACGTGGGGCTCTCTCGGACGATGGGCCCGGCGCGGGGTGACCTTCCTCGCGGCCGGCGCCGCGATCGGCGCGAGCGTGCGTTTCGCGCTCGACATGCAGCGCGCCCGGGCGCGGATCGCCGGTCGGAGCGCGCTGCTCGAGTCAGCCATGGGACGCGTCGAGTATCTCGTCGGTGGTGGCGACGGTCCCCCGGTGCTCGTCGTGCACGGCAGCGGTGGTGGCTTCGATCAAGGCGAGCTCCTCGCGCGCGCCGCGCTCGACGCGGACCTTCGTTGGATCGCTCCCTCACGCTTCGGCTATCTGCGCTCGACCTTCCGGCCGGGGGCCACCTTCGACGACCAGGCGCACGCCTACGCGGCGCTGCTCGACCACCTGCAGATCCCTCGCGTGGCGGTGCTCGCGCTCTCGCACGGCGGGCCTTCGGCCCTGACGTTCGCGCTCCTTCATCCCGAGCGCGTCTCGTCGCTCACGCTGGTGTCCGCAGGGGTCGCGTCCACGAAGGACGCGGCGCAGGACGCTGCGAACGTCCAAGGCAAGGCGCTCACCGCGCTCTTCCAGGTGAACCTCCTCTATTGGGCGATGACGAGGTTCTTTCGGCGGCCCTTCCTGCGCTTGATGGGGGTGAATGGCTCCGTGGTCGACCGACTCGGGCCCGCACAGCGTGCCCTCGTCGACGAGCTCGTCGACTTCATGAACCCCGTCGCGCCTCGGGCGGCGGGGGTTCGATTCGACAACACGGCCTCGCTCCCCGACGCGCGCATCGAGGGCATCGAGGCGCCCACCCTCGTCGTGCACGCCAAGGACGATCTCCTCCAGCTGCACCGCAACGCGGAGTACGCGGCGGCGCACATCCGGGGTGCGCGGCTCGTGAGCTTCGAGTCGGGAGGGCACGTCGTCCTCGCCCTCGAGCAAGAGCGCATCCGGGCGCTCGTGCGCGAGCATCTCCGCGCTCACCCGGCCTGACTACCCGGGCTGATCGCGAGGCGCCTCTGCGTCGGCCGCGTTCGCGCCGAGGCGATAGCCCTCCGCCTGCGCCTGGAACATGCGGGCGTAGAGGCCGCCTCGCGCGAGCAGCTCCGCGTGCGTGCCGTCTTCCACGATGCGCCCTCCGTCGAGCACCACGATGCGATCGGCCATGCGCACCGTGGAGAAGCGGTGGGTCACGAGCAGCGCGGTGCGCCCGCGCGCGAGCTCTCGGAAGCGCTCGAAGATGCGGGCCTCGCTCTCGGCGTCGAGCGCCGCGGTCGGCTCGTCGAGCACGAGCAGACCGCTCCGGCGCATGAACGCGCGGGCGAGCGCCACGCGCTGCCACTGGCCGATCGAGAGCTGCTCGCCACCGAACCAGCGTCCGAGCTGCGTGTCGTAGCCCTTGGGGAGGCCGCGGAGGATAGAGTCCGCGTCGCCTTCGCTCGCGGCCTTCTCGATCGCCTCGCGGTCCTCGACGCGAGGCGCCCAGCCGATCCCCACGTTCTCCGCGGCAGTGAGGTGGTAGTGGGCGAAGTCCTGGAAGACCACGCCGATGCGGCTCCGGAGCGCCGAGAGGTCCATGCTGGCCACGTCCTCGCCGTCGATGCGAATCACACCTTCGCTCGGGCGATGGAGGCCCGTGAGGAGCTTGATGAGCGTGGTCTTTCCTGCGCCGTTGGGCCCCACCAGCGCCACGACTTGGCCCTTGGGGATGGTCAGACTGACCTCCTCGAGAGAGCGCTTGTCGATGCCGGGATACTGGAACGTGACGGACTCGAAGCGGATCTCCGGCGGATCGGTGGGCACCTCCACCACGCCACCCCCCTCTCCTCGCTCGTCGCGGAGGGCCAGATACTCGAACAGATTCGACATGTAGAGCGAGTCGCCCCACGCGCGCGCCAAGGAGCTCATCGCGCCCTGGAAGGCGGTCTGCGCCTGGCGGAACACCGTGAGATAGAGGGTCATCGCGCCCAGCGTGATCGAGCCCGTGGTGGCGAGGACGACGATCCAGCCGAGCACGGCGTAGAAGACGAGCGACGAGATCGCCCCGAGCGCCGTGACCCAGAGCCCGCGCCGCCACGCGAAGTCGGTGTCGCCGGCGAGCAAGAGCTCACGCATGGCCACGAGGCGCGCGCGGAACAGCGACGCGAGCCCGAAGAGCTTCATCTCCTTGGCGAGGTGATCGCTCGTGAGCGACTGGGCGTAATAGCCGGACTTCCGCTCGGCCTCGGTGCGCGCGCGCCGACGCTCGAAGTCGACGCCGGAGAAGTGGGCCTCGGCGAAGAAGGGCAGTGACGCGAAGAGCAGCGCCGCCACGGCGATGGGACTGAAGCCCACGAGGAGCGCCGCGAAGCCTCCCACCGTCACGAGCTGCCTCGTGAGCGAGATGCCGTGGGTGATCATCTCGAGCGGTCGCCAGCTCGCGTCCTTGCGGGCGCGCTCGAGGACGTCGAGGAACTCGGGATCTTCGAAGTGAGCGATCGAGAGGCGTGCGGCCTTGTCGGCCACGAGGAGATCGACGTGGAGGGCGAGCTTGCCGCGGAGGATCTCGGCCAGATAGCCGAGGCCCTGGCCGGTCACGAGCTTGGCCACCACGAGGGCGCACTCGATCGCGACCCACGCGAGCGCGCGCTCGGTGATGCCCTCGGGCACCGCACCGGCGCCGTGATCGAGCGCTGCCACGACCGCGTCGACGATCTCCTTACCGACCCAGGCGATCGCGATGGGCAAGAGCGCGTCGAGGGCGGCCACGGCCAGGTAGCGGCGCACGAGCCCCGGATCGACGTCGCGCGCGAGGCCGAGCGAGTGCCTCAGGTTTCGATAGAGGAGCGCGAGGCGCGCGGCGGGGTGCTTGGGCTCCTGCGTCGACTTGGTCCGCGTGGGCGCGCTCGCGGTCATCGAGGCGCTCCTTCCGTGGCGGGCGAGCGCCGCCGCGTGTGCCGCGCGAGGATCGCGAGGGCCAGGAGCGTCAGCGTGAGCGTGCCAGTGGGCGAGAGAGGCAGTCGCGCCGCGGCGCAAGACGCACAGCCCCCTTGCGAGGCGCGTCCTGCCGAGTCGGTGGCCTCGGGGGCCGTGGCACAGCGCTCCACCTCGAGCCCATCAGGCACGCACGCCTCGGCCTCGACGCAGTGAGGGGTCGGGCACGCACAGCGGCCCTCGACCGCGGCGAGCACGGGAAACCCCGGGCGACGCGGATCGAACGTGGAGGGCGGATATCGGAGCTGAGCCTGCGCGCAGTGAGTGCCTTCGGGGCATGCGATCGGTGTCGTCGGCGAGGCCGACTGGCCACACAAGGTCGCGACGCAGCTCGGTCCCGCATGGCTGGAGTGAGGGGTGGTGCCGAGAGGACACTCCTCCGGAGGCGGCGGGATCGCATCGGCGCGCGCGAGGCTCGGCCACGCGGTGAGGGCGAGGCTCGAGGCGATCAGGAGCGGCGCGGAAGCGAGGGCAAGACGATGCACGCGGGCGCGACGATAGGAGGAGTGGCCTGCGAAGTCGACGCGTCGAGTCGCCGGGCCTGGGCGCCAGGGCCGCGCGGCGCTCACTCGGGGAGGCGCGAGGCCCAGTGGAACGAGGGATAGCCGCCGTCGCCGGCCACGATCACCGTGCCGATCACGAGCAGCTCTCGCCCCGAGACGTGCACGGAGTCGATCGACCAAGGCTCCACGCAGAGGCGGCCCTCCGCACGGAGATCGTCGGCGGTGCAGTCATCGCCCTCGTCGGCGCCCTGGTGACACGTCCAGCCGTCTCCGTCGCAGGCGACGAGCGTGGCGTCGGCTCGCCCGAGCTCCACCTCGGTTCCGTCGGCGCCGACGAAGCGCAGGATGTGCTCCGGATGGGCCAGATCGACGGTGGTCTCGAGAAAGAGGAGCGCGCCGTCGAGCGGCGCTCCGAGCTCGACGAGCACGGGATACTCCGAGAGCGAGAACTGTGTGGTCGCCGCCCGCGCCACGATCGACCGGGCGCTCGTCCGCGCGCGACGGAGCGCGGCGCGGACTTGCGGAAGGAGCGTCGGTGCGAGCGCCCCCCCGACCACGGTCTCGTCGTCTTCACCGGGCCGCGCGCGCATCACGAAGACGCTCTCGACGCCCCCCTCGCTGCTGTCCGCGCGCAAGACGAGCCACGCGTCGCGCTCGCGCATGGCCATGGGCCGGATCGAGCAGCTCTCGGAGAACGCTTGGAGGGCGTCGTCGGAGGCGTCCGAGGGAGGGGGGCAGTCGGCCAGGGCGGCGCGCGGTGCTCGCGGCGGCGAGGGCGTGACGGCCGCGAGCGTGCCGCGCAGCTCTGCGATCGTGGGGGTGGACTGAGGCGCCGTGCTCGACGCGATCGTGGGCTCGCTCGCGGCTGGCTCGGGCGACTCGGGTGCAGTCGGTGCAGTCGAGCCCTGCGCCGTCTCCTCTGCGGCTGTGGTCGAGTCGGAGCCGGCCTCGGTGGAGGCTCCACCACAGGCGCTCGAGGCCAGTGCGACGAACAACGAAGTGACGAGGGCGGTGTGCGATGACTGCATGAGTCCTGAGAGCAGGGGGGAATGGGAGGAGCTGCCGACTCCGCCGACCGCGCCGAAGGCGCGAGACATGTGAGATCGGTCAAAACGTCATGCCACGGTGCGTGAGGCGATCACCTCGGCCTGTCTGCCTCGTCCGCCTGCCTCCACGTCGATCATGAACTCCGTGCCCACGAGGAGCTCGCCGCCGGGGCCGGCCCAGAGACTGACGATCTCCCCCGATCGCCCGGGAGGGCCGAGTGTCCAGACGCCCGCCGCGTCGCGCCGCCCGAGCACGGAGCGCTCGCCGCCGGAGAAGAGCTGGACGCCGTTGGAGGCGAGGGCATAGGCGCCGCCCTCGAGGGCCTCGCTCACCCACTGGCCCGGGCGATCCGAGCGCAGAACCGCGCAGTGGCCGCTCACCCACACACGGCCCGACGGATCGGCCCAGAGCCCCTTCGCGGGGCACCTCAGCTTGGTCTCGACCACCCACTCCGGTGCGGTCGCGCCCACCGCGCGCGGGAGGAACAAGACCTCTCCGGACTGCGCGATCGCATAGTGGCCCTGCGGCGTGCTCACACCGTCGAAGACGAAGTCGCGCGCGGGGGTCTGGGTGATCTGCCACTCTCCGCGCGAGCTCCAGAGCGTGCGTGCCACGCGACCGTCGGCCGAGCCCAGGAACAAGCCCTCTTCGTCGCCCCAGATCGCGCTGATCACGGTGCGAAACGCCTCGGGCACGGGTAGCCGCGTCCAGACGCCATCGCCCTTCGAGTGAAGAAGCGTGCTCGAGCCACCGCAGGCGAAGAGGCCATGGACAGGGTGCCCCCAGCCCGACGAGAGGCGGGGGCGGCCGTTCGGAGATCGGTATTCACGCGTCCAAGCACCGCCCGGGCTCGTCCGGCGATGCACCGAGTCCCAGGTGACGGCGCAGGTGCCCAGCATCGGAGTGTCGAAGATGGCCATGACAGGCTCACAGTCGTCACCGATCTCCGCGCTCCACTTCGTCCCGTCCCAGCGCCAGAGCTGACCGAACATGTACGTGCCAGGGGCGAGGCGATGCGCGGGGCTCGGAAAGGGAGGAATCGGCGGGAGAAACGCGCTCGCGCTCGGTGACGTGGACGAGCCCGCGCGAGCGCGTGCGGCTGGCGCGCCGCGGCCGCCCGGCTCTTCGCTGGGGCGACGCAGGATCGCGAAGACCGCGAAGAGCGCGACGAGCGCGACGATGCCGAGCAGCGCCAGGAGGCCGACGACGAGGAAGACGACCATGAGGCGAGTCTACGCGCTGTGTCGACGTGTCGGGACGAGGAAGAGAGAGAGCGCGGCGAGCCAGCCCAGTGCCCAGAGAACCAGGGTGATCCGCGCGTCGGACGGGGTGAAGCGGAACGTCACGCACGAGGCCTCGGCGGGGATGCGTACGCCACGGACGAGCGCGTTCACACGAACGACCTCCGCGGGCTGGCCGTCGATGTCGGCGCTCCAGCCCACGTCGAAGGTGTCGTTGAGGACGAGCACGCCCTCGGGCGCATGGGAGAGCGAGACGATCACCGTGTCGTCGTCCGGATCCTCGACGCTGGCGGTGGGCTCGTCGTGGACGTCTCTCGCGAGGCGAGCCGCCTCGGTCAGGGTGCCAGTCAGGGTGCCAGTCGACGCGGCCGCCTCGCTCTCGAGGATTGCCACGCGCGCCGGGGCGAGCACCGAGAGCCAGTCGAGCGCCTCCTCACGGCTCGCTGCGGTGATCGTCGAAGAGGCCGGCACGACGTAGGCGCGAGGGGCGGGCTCACCGAGGTCGATGACACGACGAGACCCGTCATGGACGATCGTGTGGACGCCAGGGAAGCTGACGAGCACCTCGGGGGCTGGCAGGTAGTGATGATCCCAGCCGTGGAGGAAGTGCGGGCTCGTGAGCGCGTACCGAACCCCGAATTGTCGGAGAAGGAGCGGGCGCTCCGCGAGGCGGGAGAGCACGCGCTCGTAGGCGTGGAGCATGAGTGGATCTTGATAGCCGCGGAGGTCGCGGTGGCCGAGGCGCGTGCCGGAGCGACAGCCGATCGCGAACTCGTCGAAGACGCGATCGGGCGAGCCCGCGACGCGCTGCGCGATCGCGTCGTCGGCGCCGCGACAAGGGATCTCGCCGCCCCGCGTGTGGCGCTCCGGGTCGAGCCGCGCGGTGACGAGCGAGAGGTGCGCAGCCGTGAGGACGAGGGCGAGTGACCACGTCACCGCGGAGAGGCGACGCGGGCGGGTCGCGGTGAGCTCGCCCGCGAGCACGTCGAGGCCGAGGGCCGTCACGAGCGCCGCCGTGGGCCCGAGCCAGGCCTCGTAGCGGTGGGGGAGGCGGAAGCGATCGAAGCCGGGGACGACGTCGAAGACGACGGCGAGCGGGCCGTGGGAGCCCAGCGTGAGAAGCACGGCCAGCAAGGCGACACCGAGGCAGGCCAGGGCCACGTCGCGCGTGCGTCGTGCCGAGAGCGCGGCGCCCGTGGCGAGCCAGACGACGGGGCCGAGGAAGAGGTGATTGCCTGGCTGTGGGCGCACGAGCGCCGTGAGCTGGGAGAGCTCGAGCGACTCGGCGGTGAGGGAGGCGAAGGTGTGATCGGCCTGGACGGATCGGGCCGAGAGGGCCTGTCCGGGGACGACGACGACCGCGATCAACGAGGCTGCGAGCGCGCCGGTGAGGAGCAGCCAAGGGGCCAGTGTGCGCAGCGGCCACGCGGGCGCCGAGGGGCCGAGCCGATCTCCCGAAGAGGCCAGTCGCGGGGCCAGGCGGAGGGCGAGATAGCCAGTCGCGAAGGTGGCGGTGAGCCAGAGCGCAGGGGGAGAGCCGCTCCACGCGCACATCCCCGTCGCGAGGGCGAGCGCCGACGACGTGCGCGCGGACGGGGCGGCGAGCAGGCGATCGGTCGCCCAGAGAATCCAGGGCAGCCATGCGACGCCGAGGGTGAGGTTGAGCTCCCAGTTGTGGCGGAGGAAAGGGGCTGTCGCGAGCACGGCGGCGCCGAGCGCGGACGCGGCGTGGGAGAGAGGTGGCGTGTCGCGGTCGCGGCCGAGATCCGTACGACGGAGCCAGAGGTGCCCGCCGACGAGCGTGACGAGGAAGCCCAGGATCACGCGGAAGGTGGCCCAGTGGAGGGAAGGAGACGGTCCCGCGGCTGCGCAGATCGCCCAGTTCAGAGGCAGATACGGGGCGGCCTGGGGATCGGCGTACTGGGGATATCCGCCGCGGTCGTGGGGATTCCAGAGGGACACGCCGCCGCCGTGGAGCTGGTCGCAGAGGCGCACGAGATCAGGCCAGTACTGCTCGGGCACATCCCAGTCGAAGAAGCGTGGCTGCCCGGTGAGCGCGCCCTCGAGGAGGGGCCAGAAGAGGAGCGCGAGTGTGCCAGTCCAGATCAGGGCCGAGAGGCCGAGATCGACGACGCGTGCGCGCGAGGAGTCGGTCACCTGGAAGGGTTCACTTGCGGCGGCCGGCGGTGGCCCGGGCCACCCGCGTGACGATGGCGCCGTAGCGGCGCGGCGCGAGGCGCTGCATCAAGTCGATGGCGACCGCGTCGTGCCCGATGTGGATCCGGGGCTCGTCCCGGAGGATGCCGCGTACGATG
>JAIBCE010000351.1 GCA_019694315.1 Sandaracinaceae bacterium | reverse complement strand
CAGGCGCAGGCACAGGCCCTCGCGCAGCAACAGGCGCAGGCGCAGCTACAGGCACAGGCGCACCAACAGGCACAGGCGCAGGCACAGGCCCACGCCGAGCAGCAGGCACAGGCCCTCGCGCAGCAACAGGCACAGGCCCTCGCCGAGCAGCAGGCGCAGGCACAGGCCCTCGCGCAGCAACAGGCACAGGCGCAGCAACAGGCACAGGCGCAGCAACAGGCACAGGCGCAGCAGCAAGCGCAAGCCCAGGCCCTCGCGCAGCAGCAGGCCCAACAGCAGGCGCAGGCGCTGCCACAGCACCTCCACACACCGCTGGCGAAGCAGGACGCGCCCCGGCACAGCTCGAGCCCCGGCTCGCTCGCGAGCGAGCGGCTCGCCGACGCGTTCGAGGGCCTGCAGGATCTCTTCTTCCTCCAGTCCCCGCTGGAAGGCGCCGAGTTCATCGCACGCCTCCTCGGTGAGCTCGTCCCCTCCGAGGCCGTGAGCGTCGCGCTCTACGACATCAACTCGCACGAGCTCCGCTTCGTCGCCGTGACGGGGCCGGGCGCGGGCGAGCGAAAGGGCGACGCGATCCCCACGAACCAAGGCCTCGTAGGCGAGGCGCTCAAGAACTACTCACGCTGCCTGCGCGTCGACGATGTGGGCACCGACCGCCGCTTCGATCCGGGCATCGACGGCCGCGTCGGCCTCGAGGTCGCGAACATGCTCGTCAAGCCGGTCCATCACGACACGCGCCTGCTCGGCGCGATCCAGCTCGTGAACCGCGCCGACGACTTCTCGTACTCGGCCGGCGACGAGAGCGTGGTGAGCTACGTGGCCGACAAGCTCGGCGACTTCCTCGCGCAGGCCAAGGCCGCCGCCGACAAGCCCAAGAAGAAGGCCGCCCCCGCCAAGCGGTGAGAGCGGCCCTTCGGGTCGTGACGCGCAGCGCGTCCGCAGAGCGCGACAAACCGTGCGCCGCGACGGAGGCCCGCGTGAGCCTCGGCATCGTCGCGTCTGCTCTGCCCCTCGACCTTCGATCCGCAGAGCGCGACAACCCCGTGCCTCACGGACGCCGCCTCGGAGGCGCGAGCCAGTCCGTTCTCGCTCCCATCAGCAAGGACATGGAGGTACGCGCCGCGACGGAGGCCCGCGTGAGCCTCGGCATCCTCGCGTCTCATCTGCCCCTCGCCCCTCGATCCGCAGAGCGCGACAACCCCGTGCCTCACGGACGCACCCTCGGAGACGCGAGCCAGTCTATTTCTGCTTCCATCGAACAGGGAGATGGAGGTACGCGCCGCGACGGAGGCCCGCGTGAGCCTCGGCATCCTCGCGTCTGCTCTGCCCCTCGCGATCGATCGCAGAGCGCGACAACCCCGTGCCTCACGGACGCACCCTCGCAGGCGCGAGCCAGTCCGTTTGTGCTTCCATCGAGCAGGGACATGGAGGCACGCGCCGCGACGGAGGCCCGCGTGAGCCTCGGCATCCTCGCGTCTGCTCTGCCCCTCGCGATCGATCGCAGAGCGCGAGAACCCCGTGCCTCACGGACGCCGCCTCGGAGGCGCGAGCCAGTCCGTTCTTGCTCCAAATCGAACAAGGACATGGAGGTTCGCGCCGCGACGGAGGCCCGCGTGAGCCTCGGCATCCTCGCGTCTCATCTGCCCCTCGCGATCGATCGCAGAGCGCGACAACCCCGTGCCTCACGGACGCACCCTCGCAGGCGCGAGCCAGTCCGTTCTTGCTCCAAATCGAACAAGGACATGGAGGTACGCGCCGCGACGGAGGCCCGCGTGAGCCTCGGCATCGTCGCGTCTGCTCTGCCCCTCGCCCCTCGATCCGCAGAGCGCGACAACCCCGTGCCTCACGGACGCCGCCTCGGAGGCGCGAGCCAGTCCGTTCTCGCTCCCATCAGCAAGGACATGGAGGTTCGCGCCGCGACGGAGGCCCGCGTGAGCCTCGGCATCCTCGCGTCTCATCTGCCCCTCGCCCCTCGATCCGCAGAGCGCGACAACCCCGTGCCTCACGGACGCACCCTCGCAGGCGCGAGCCAGTCCGTTCTTGCTCCACATCGAACAGGGACATGGAGGTTCGCGCCGCGACGGAGGCCCGCGTGAGCCTAGGCATCCTCGCGTCTGCTCTGCCCCTCGCAGTCGCAGAGCGCGACCTCGCCGTGCCTCACGGACGCACCCTCAAGGGCGCGAGCCAGTCTGTTTCTGCTTCCATCGAACAGGGAGATGGAGGTACGCGCCGCGACGGAGGCCCGCGTGAGCCTCGGCATCCTCGCGTCTGCTCTGCCCCTCGCCCCTCGATCCGCAGAGCGCGACAACCCCGTGCCTCACGGACGCACCCTCAAAGGCGCGAGCCAGTCCGTTTCTGCTTCAACCGAACAGGGACATGGAGGTACGCGCCGCGACGGAGGCCCGCGTGAGCCTCGGCATCCTCGCGTCTGCTCTGCCCCTCGCAGTCGCAGAGCGCGACCTCGCCGTGCCTCACGGACGCCGCCTCGGAGGCGCGAGCCAGTCTGTTTCTGCTTCCATCGAACAGGGAGATGGAGGTACGCGCCGCGACGGAGGCCCGCGTGAGCCTCGGCATCCTCGCGTCTGCTCTGCCCCTCGCCCCTCGATCCGCAGAGCGCGACAACCCCGTGCCTCACGGACGCCGCCTCGGAGGCGCGAGCCAGTCCGTTCTCGCTCCCATCAGCAAGGACATGGAGGTACGCGCCGCAACGGAGGCCCGCGTGAGCCTCGGCATCCTCGCGTCTGCTCTGCCCCTCGCCCCTCGATCCGCAGAGCGCGACAACCCCGTGCCTCACGGACGCACCCTCGCAGGCGCGAGCCAGTGCGTTCTCGCTCCAAATCGAACAGGGACATGGAGGTTCGCGCCGCGACGGAGGCCCGCGTGAGCCTCGGCATCCTCGCGTCTGCTCTGCCCCTCGACCTTCGATCCGCAGAGCGCGACAACCCCGTGCCTCACGGACGCCGCCTCAAAGGCGCGAGCCAGTCCGTTTCTGCTTCCACCGAACAGGGAGATGGAGGTACGCGCCGCGACGGAGGCCCGCGTGAGCCTCGGCATCCTCGCGTCTGCTCTGCCCCTCGCGATCGCAGAGCGCGACCTCGCCGTGCCTCACGGACGCCGCCTCGGAGGCGCGAGCCAGTCCGTTCTTGCTCCAAATCGAACAGGGACATGGAGGCACGCGCCGCGACGGAGGCCCGCGTGAGCCTCGGCATCCTCGCGTCTCATCTGCCCCTCGACCCTCGACCCGCAGAGCGCGACACCGGAGCTCGAAGCCCGCCGGCCGAACTTCCGAATCTTCGCGACGCGCGCGGAGATTCTCGGAAGGAGTCGATCAGGGCGCTGGCTGCGCGACCAACGCGGCGACCTCGCGCTCGATCGTGCTCGCGTCGCTCGCGCGGAAGCCCGCGTGCACGTGGCGCACGATCCCGCGGCGATCGACGATGAACGACGTGGGCATGCGCGGCGGGCTGTAGCGCCCCGCCACCGAGTGACCTTCGTCGAGCACGATGGGGAAGGACACGTGGATGCGCCGGAGGAACTGCTGGACGTTGCTCGCGGCGCTGTCCTGCGAGACGCCGATCACGGTGAACCCCGCGGCGTGGTGCTGGTTGTAAAGCCGCTCGAGCACGGGCATCTCGTCCGCGCACGGCGCGCACCAGCTCGCCCAGAAGTCCACGATGAAGACCTGACCGCGCAGGCCCGAGAGCTGTACCTGCCCGCTGCCGTTGGCGACGTGCCCGAGCCCGATCTCGGGAGCGCGCGCGCCGGCCGCCAGCGCCTGCGCAATGGACGGCGTGAGGAGCGAGGAGACGGCCGCGGGCGTGGCCGCGAGACCGCCCACGGCGAAGAGCGATCGGAGCGCGTCGCGTCGGTTCATGACGGCCTTCGACGCCAGAGCAGGAGCGCGATTCACAAAGCGGGGATCGGTCATGTCGTGGCCCTCGTTCTGGCCCGCCGAGGGGCCGCGTCGCTCGACGACTCTATGCCAGAACGCGCGCCCGGGAGCCGGGAAAGTCGCGGTACCCTCGCGCGATGGCAGGGATCGATCTCACGGCGTCGAGCACGCCCCCCAAGCGCGACTGGCTCTACGTCTACGTGCTGAGCGGCATCGTGCTCGGGGCGGTGTTCGGCTACCTCGACCCTCACGGCGCCGAGGCGATGAAGCCGCTCGGCGACGTCTTCGTGAGGGCGATCAAGATGCTGATCGCGCCCATCGTCTTCACGGCCGTGGCCTCCGGCATCGCGAGCGCGGGCGATCTCAAGAAGGTCGGGCGCGTGGGCCTCAAGGCGCTCGTCTACTTCGAGGTCATGACGACGGTCGCGCTCCTCATCGGGCTCGTCGTCGTCCACGTGCTCCAGCCCGGCGCAGGCATCCACGCCGACCCGAGCACGATGGACACGACGCAGCTCACGGCGACCACACACGGTCGCGAGGCGCAGACCTTCGTCGAGCACCTCGTCGGCATCGTTCCCGAGAGCTTCCTCGGCGCGTTCGTGGGCGGCGAGGTGCTGCCCGTGCTCTTCCTCGCGTGTCTCTTCGGTGGCGCGCTCGCGGGCATGGGCGAGCGCGGAAAGCCCGCGCTGGCGGCGATCGATCAGATCGGCTTCGTGTTCTTCCGCGTGCTCGGCATCGTCATGCGCGCCGCGCCGTTCGGGGCCTTCGGCGCGATGGCGTACACCGTCGGTCACTTCGGGATCGCGAGCCTGGGCAACCTCGCGAAGCTCATGGCGGGCTTCTACGTCACCTCGGCCCTCTTCGTGCTCCTCGGCCTCGGGACGGTCTGCGCGATCGTCGGCGTGCGCCTCACCTCGCTGCTCCGCTACCTCAAGGACGAGCTCCTCATCGTGCTCGGCACCTCGTCGAGCGAGTCGGTGCTGCCGAGGCTCATGGACAAGCTGACGGCCCTCGGATGCAGCCCCGAGGTGGTGCGCCTGGTCATCCCGACGGGCTACTCGTTCAACCTCGACGGCACCTCGATCTACCTGACGATGGCGGCGATCTTCGTGGCCCAGGCGCTCGACGTCGAGCTCACGATCGGCGAGGAGCTCGCGCTGCTCGCGGTGCTCCTCCTGACCAGCAAGGGCGCGGCGGCCGTGTCGGGCGGCGGCTTCGTCACGCTCGCCGCCACGCTGCAGAGCACGGGCACGATCCCCGTCGCGGGCCTCTCGCTCCTGCTCGGCGTGGACCGTTTCATGTCCGAGGCGCGGGCGCTCACGAACATGGTGGGCAACGCCGTCGCGACCCTCGCGGTGGCGCGCTGGGAGGGGCAGCTCGATCTCGACACCGCGCGCCGGATGCTCGGCGACGGGCCTCCCCTCCCCTCGTCGGCGACCGACACGACGACGCCCCCTCCGGGAGCCGGAGAGGGCGCATCTTGATCATGGTCTCACGCAGCGAGAGAGACTCGCGATGAGATTGGGGCCCCGCGCGGGAGCATTCGCGTCAGCGAATGGAGCGGGAGGGGGCCCCGCCGGGCGGGGGAGGGTCCGCATGGACCCTCCAGCAAGTCACAGCACGATGTCGAACGCGTAGCCGACGAGGAGACCGATGTAGATCCGCGTCGGACGGTAGCCGTCGCGCGCGCAGGTCGTCGGGTAGTCGGGGCCGGTCTCCACCACGCTGCACGAGTCGGCGACGGGGCTGAACGCGGTCTCCACGCCCGCGTTGAGGCCGAGGTAGAGGCCCATGTCGAAGCGGTACTGGAGGCCGACGTCCGCGTACATGCCCGCGCTGAAGGCCCACTGACGGCGACCCGTGTACGACGTGGACGCGCCGCTCTGCTGCGAGCCGTCCCAGCTGAGCGGGCCGCCCTCCACGCCGAGACGCAGCATCAGCGCGAAGTGATCCTGCGGCAGCATCACGCGGAGGCCGCCCGCGACACGACCGCCGTCGCGGCTCGCGCCGCCGCCCACCTCGAGCGCGAGGTTCGTGAGCGGCGAGATCACGATCGTGCCGCCGACGACGCCGAGCGGGCCGTCGATCGCACCCTGGAGCTCCACCGCGAGGAGGCGGTTCCAGAGGCGCGCCTGATCGGACACTTCGGGCTCGGGATCCTCGGTCGTGCCCGGCTCGTCGGCGCGAGCCGTCGAGGCCGTGGTGAGGCCGAGGAGACCCAGGAGGCAGGCGAGCGCGAGCGCCATCGCCCGCGAAGCAGTGCCCGAAACCGTCGTGGCCAGAACCGTCATCTCGTTCTCCATGCGCGTGGCGTGGGGGCCGACGCGGCGGCGGAGTTGAGCAAATCGGGGGCCACTCGGCAAGGAGCGGAATCGCCCGAAAAAACGGCCGGGTGGGTGGGCACCAGGCCCCGCCGTCAGGAACGTGACGATCACTGCGCGCGCACCTCGAACGCCTGCACCGCGCTGCGGCGGGCTCCGAGCACCGCCACGATCTCGTGCCGGCCAGGCCGCAACGTCCAGCTCGCGCCCTCCACGCCGTGGCCGTCGATCTCGAAGCGGGCCTCGCCGACGGTCGCAGCGCCCACGGCCGCCCGGAGCGGGATCTGCGTCCGCGCCGACGGCGGCGACACGAGGATCGCGCCGTCTTCGGGGTACGTGACGCGCAAGGGCACCGCGGCGATCACGCGCTCGTCCTGCCCTCGCAGGCGCATGCCGAGCGGGTGCGTCTCGGTGATCCACGTGCGGTACCGCTCGGCCAGGAGGAGCGCGCCATCCTCGCCGTGCCCGTCGCACGTGCGCGTGGGGACGTGACCGCGCGGGAAGCTCTCGTCGACCACGTGCGTGCAGCGCGGCCCCGGCAGGAGGCCGGTCTGGTGACACACGTGGGCGTGAGCGATCTCGCGCGAGCCCTCGCCCTCGTCGGCCGAGACGATCGCGGGCGCGTCGGCCGACACGAGCTCGTCGCGGCGTGCGCGCGCGGCGCCGAGGAGCTGCATCGCTGCCGGTGCCGCGGCCTCGAACCCCGACACGCGCTCCATCGGATCGCCCGACGGATCGCCGATCCACACGATCACCGTGAAGTCGTCGTCGAAGGCCGCGGCCCACGCGTCGCGCCACGACTGCGAGGTGCCCGTCTTGAGCGCCACCTCGCTCGGCCCATCACCCGCGAGCGCCGCGAGATCCGCGCCGAAGCCCGCACGTCGCGCGTCGCGATCGGTGAGCACGTCGCGCACGAGCAGCGCGGCGGCGCGCGAGAGCACGCGCCGAGGCGAGAGCGGGCGTCCCGCGAGCGGGGTGTCGCGCAGCGGGATCCGCGTGCCACCGCGCGCGAGCGTCACGTAGGCCTCCGCGAGCGAGAGCGGCGCGTTGTCCGCGCCCCCGAGCACCACGGCCGCGCCCACGTCGTCGGCCTCGAGGCCGCGCGCGAGCCCGAGGGCGCCGAGCCCGCTCACCACGCGGTCCTGACCGAGCCGTCGCGCCACGTCGAGCGCCGCGAGGTTGAGCGACGAGGCGAGCGCCACGCGCGCCGTCACGGGGCCGCGCTCGGTGCCGTCGTAGTTGTCGGCCACGTAGAGCGCTCCGTCGTGGCCCGTCATCGGCGCGCGCATGTCGTCGACGATGCTCGCAGGGCCCGCACCTCGCTCGAAGTAGAGCGCGTAGAGGAACGGCTTGAGCGTCGAGCCCGGCTGCCGGCGGGCGCGGAGGAGATCGAGCTGCCCTCCCTCGGCGTCGGCTCCGTCGCGCGCCGCGCCCACGTAGGCGCGGATCTCGCCCGTCGCGTTCGACACGAGCACGCCCGCGGCGTTGGTCGCGCCCCGCGGCGCATAGCGCGTGAGCGCGCCCGAGAGGATCTGCTCCGCGTCGCTCTGGAGCGGGAGATCGAGGCTCGTCTGCACCTCGGCCTCGATCGCGCTCACCTCGCCCGCCCGCACCTCGCCGAGCACGCGGTCCACGAAGCGCGGCGCGCGATAGCTCCGCGGGCTCTCGGTGCGGATCGCCGGCCGCTCGGCGCGCGCGGCGCGGATCTCCTCGGCGCGCAGCACGCCGAGCGCGAGCATGCGATCGAGCACGTAGTCGCGCCGCGCGAGCGCGCGATC
>JAIBCE010000350.1 GCA_019694315.1 Sandaracinaceae bacterium | reverse complement strand
AGGATCGTGCGGTCGCGACGCTCGACGAGATCGTCTACCGCATGATCCGCGAGCGCCGTCCCACGCCCGAGGGCGCGGTGCGCGACAGCGGCGACCTCGCGTGCATGCTGCTCTCGGCCGAGGACGAAGACGGCTCGCGCATGACCGACGTCCAGGCGCGAGACGAGATGGTCACGATGTTCGTGGCCGGCCACGAGACCGCGGCGAACACGCTGGCGTGGGCGTGGATCTGCCTCGCGCGTGAGCCGGCGATCCGCGCCGCGCTCGACGAGGAGCTCGCGCGGGTGCTCGGCCCCGCGGGTCCCGACAGGCGACTTCCCGAGGCCGCCGACGTGCGCGCCCTCCGCTACACGGAGGCCGTGATCAAGGAGACGCTGCGGCTCTTTCCGCCCGCGTTCACGATGATGCGCACGGCGATCGCCGACACGAGCGTGGGCGGCTACGCGATCCCGCGCGGCACCGACGTCTCGCTCGTGCCGTACGCCACGCACCGCGCCGCGCACGTGTTCCCCGATCCGACGCGCTTCGATCCGACGCGCTTCCTCGGCGAGGCCGAGCCCGACCGCTTCGCTTGGATCCCCTTCGGCGGTGGGCCCCGCGTGTGCGTGGGCAACGCGTTCGCGCTCATGGAGACCACGCTCGTGCTCGCGACGATCGCGTCGCGCTTTGCTCCCGTGCTCGCGGAGGGCTGCGACCCGCGGCCGGTGCCGGGCGTCACGCTCCGACCGAGCGGGCCGCTCCGGATGAGGCTCGAGGCCGCACGCTGATCTCGGGCCCTAACCCGCACGACGGCGGCTCTCGACGCGCGTCTCCGGCTCGTGCGGATCGTGGCCCGAGGCGACCGCGGAGGGTGGGGCAGGGCCCACGGCTTTTGCCGGCCTCCACGTGCCGGCGACGCTCGAGGCCGCGAGCGCCTCGGCGAACGCGCGGCCATCGGCGTAGCGATCCTCGGGCTTCTTCGCGAGCGCACGGAGCACGATCGCATCGAGATCGGCGGGGACCGATCCCCCGGTGCGCTCGCTCGGCGGCACGGGCGCGTCGTGCAGGTGCGCCAGGAGCGTGCTCGCAGGCACCTCGCCCTTGAACGGCGCGCGCCCGGTGAGGGCGATGTAGAGGGTCGCGCCCAGGCCGTACACGTCGCTCGCTGCGCTCGCGTCGAGGCCGGTGATCACCTCGGGGCTCATCGTCGCGGGCGTGCCCGTCACGGCGCCGGTCTGCGTGAGCTGGTGCTGGGCCTCGCTCGCGGCGCGGGCGATGCCGAAGTCGAGCACCTTCACGAAGTCCGACTCGCCGCCCGCGCTCGTGACGAAGAGGTTCTCCGGCTTCACGTCGCGGTGGACGATGCCCGCGTCGTGCGCCTCGGCGAGCGCGCGCGCGGCCTGCGTGACGAGGTGCACCGCGCGGGCCGGTGGCAGCGCGCCCTCGCGCTTCACGAGCTCGCCGAGGCTCGTGCCCACGAGCAGCTCCATCGCGTAGTAGAGCAGGCCGTCCTCCGTGGTGCCCGAGTCGAAGACGCGCACGGTGTTCGGATGCGTGAGGCCCGACGAGAGGCGCACCTCGCGCTCGAAGCGCGCTGCGGCGAGCGCATCGGTCGCGTCGCCGAGGCGCAGGATCTTGAGCGCCACCTCGCGCTCGAGGCCGCGGTGCCAGGCAGCCCACACCTCGCCCATGCCGCCCTTGCCGATGCGGCGACGCAGCTCGTAGCGCCCGATGCTGCGCGCCTCGGCGATGCTGCGCCGCAGCTGGTAGAGGCGATTGCTCGCGATCACCACGATCGCGGTCGTCGTCACGACCAGGCTCGCGTGTGCGACGAAGGGGTAGAGCGCGTCGAGATCGGTGAGCTGCCCACGCATGGGCGCGTAGAAGAGCGCGCCGACGATCATGCCCACCGGGTAGATCGCCGCGGCGAGGGCCATGGGCCACGCGTGCTTGGACGCTGGGCGCGGCACGATCGTGGTGCCCGCGAGCACGGCGAGGATCGACTCGGCGAACGAGCTCCGCAGGCCGCCCGTCACGCAAGCCTCGAGCGTGAGGGTCGCGATCAGGAGGAAGATCGTCCCGTAGAGGAGGCGCGTGAGCTCGCTCGCCGAGATGGTCGGGCGCTGCCGGACGCGCACGAGCGCGAGCGCGAACCAGGGCATGGGCAAGGCGCGGAGCACCGCGAGCGCGGGGAGGTCGTCCCACGCGTCGCGCGCGGTCACGTGCGCGAGATCGATCACGAAGAAGAGCGGCCAGACGACTGTCGCGAAGAGCAGCACGGGCCGCGCGCGGCGCAGGTCGCCGAGGTGCTCCCCGCGCTGCGCGGCCTCGCGGATGCCCGTGCGTGAGGCGCTCGCCGCGAGCGCGCCGGACGTCGAGGCTGGCGTCGGGCTCGAGGGCGGTGTGAGCTCGGGCGCAGTGGACGAGGCAGGCCCCTCGCGTGGCGGTCGGGACCTCGTGCGCGGCGGGGCCGACGGAGCGCTCGCGGTGGTCACCTCGTCGTCGGCCACGTGCACGAGCGTACCATCGCGTGGTGGTCAGGGTGCGGTGGCCTCGGCGGCGCGTACGGGCAGCACCTTGCGCACGGCGAGCGCGACGCCGAGCCAGAGAAAGAACGAGGCCGTGCCGACGAGCTCGAGGCTGACGAGGTACACGGGCCATGGGCCGAGCGAGTCGATGAGCGTCGGCGAGGGCGGTGCGTGGCGCAGGTACATGAAGTTCTGATCGAGCGCGAGATCGACGACCGCGACGACGAGCTCCCAGAGCTGGAGCGCGAGGAGCGCGCGGAGCGCGGACCTCCACGAGAGCGCGAGATCGAGCGCGAGCACGGCATAGGTGGCCACGAGCACGAGCAGGCCGTGGCACACGAAGTAGCGGACGTACTCGAGGCTCGGGAAGCCCTCGCCCGGGGTGGGCGTGATGAGCGCGTGCACGGTGCCCGCGAAGGCCCAGAAGAAGAGCACCTCGAGCGCGATCGCGCTGTGCGTGTAGAGCGCGTAGGCGCCGATGAAGAAGAGCGCGCTGCAGAGCTCCATCGGCAGGAGCAGCACGGGCTCCACGCCGAGCAGCGTCACGCGCACGACGCCCTCGACGACGTAGTAGACGACGAGGATCACGCCGAGACCGCGCGCGATCGCGCGAGCCTGCGTCGCCGGCACGCGACGGCCCCACGCGACGACTGCCGCGATCACGGTGAGGACGATCGCGACCGTCACGAGGTGGAGCAGTCCGAACGGCTGGAACGGAGGGGCGTGCATCGTGGGCTCGGAGCGCTGTCGGCGGGTGGCTCAGCTCAGATCAGACGCGCGCGAGGATCGCGTCGAGCTCTTCGCGAAGGAGGAGACCTCCGCGCGCTCGAAGCGTGTTCTCGGGGACCGCGAGGTGATCGACCACGGCGCGCAGCAGCGAGGTCATCCGATCGCGAGGCAGCATCGGCAGGTGCTCGCGGGTGATGTCGGGGCCGAAGAGGCGACGGAGCGTCTTGGCCTCGGGCAGGCTCGATGGATAGAGGCAGCAGTCGGCCTGGATCGCGTGCAGGCCTGCGTTCTTGGGCAAGAGGAACTGCATCTGCGGATCGAGCAGCCATGCCTCTCCCGCGGCGCCCACGGGCGTGATCTCGGGCCTCCGCGCGGCGAAGAACGCGAGCCCGTCGCGGATGGCGTGGGCGACCTGCCGCTCGTCGAGCTTGGTGCCCGCGGGGATGTGCATGTCGAGGATCGGCGAGCTCGGGTCGGCGACGAGCATCCACGCGTCGTCGCTCTCGAGCGCTGGCCGCGTGCTCGTGTCGGCGAAGGGGTCGCCCGTGCGCGGATCGATCTCGCGGCCGTCGAGGAGCGTGAGGCGGAGCGTGCGATCGCGGCGATGGCGGTACGCGCGGATCGGCCCGCCGAACGGGCGGAGATCGAACTGGAGGACGCCGATGCGGAAGAGATCGCCGCGGAGGTAGCGCTGCGCCCAGTCGAGGATCTCCACGGTGATCCCGGGGGCGCCGGTCTGGAGCTCGAAGTGCAGCACCCAGAGGGCGATGTCCGAGAGCGTCGCGCGCGAGATGTCGTCGGCGACGCCCTGCGCGCCGTGACGAGCGCGGGCCGCACGCAGCTGCGAGAGGGCGAGCACGAGCAGCGTCTCTCGCGCCGCCGTCAGACCGAGCGTGGCGGGCAGATCGCGCGCCTTCACGCGGGCGATCGCCTCGCTCGGGGGCTCCTCGACGAGGGCGCGGTGGAGCGCCCCGAGCTCGTTCGCCAGCACGGCGTCGTGCGCGATGGCGCGTGCCCGCGCGGCCACGGCCGCGACCTGATGCGCTGCGAGGCCGATGTCGCGCGCGCTCGCCTCGATCGGCTCGAGCCAGTCGTCGATCGGTGTCGTCACGTGCTCTCCCATTCCGGCAGGCGCTCGAGCTCCTCGCGCAGGACGAAGCCTCCGCGCGGCTCGAGGCGGCGGCCCGGCTGTGCGAGGTGGCCGAGGAGCTTGGCCTCGACGGCGGTGCGAGGAGCGCGCTCCCCGAGCCTCGTGCGGTCGACGTCGGGGCCGAAGATGCGTCGCAGCCAGGCGTCTTCGTCGATCACGGACGGATAGAGCGCGGTCACGCGACCGATGTCATCGATGCCGACCTCGTCGTCGAAGAGCCCGCGCACCTGCGGATCGAGGCGCCAGCTCTCGCCGTAGACGCCCGCGGGCACGGTCTCTGGCGAGAGCGTCGCGAAGAGCGCGTGGGCGCGGCGGATCGCGACGGCGACGTCTGCGAGCGTGATCCGCGAGAGCGCTCCGGGGAACCACATCTCGAGCATCGGCGTGCCGGGCTCGAGCACGATCTGCCAGCGCGAGTCGAGGGGCGGCCCGCGCTCCTCACCGATGCGCCCCGTGCGGAGGTCGAGCGCGCGGCCATCGAGCGTGCGAGCGCGCAGGGCGCGTGTCTTGTCGTGCCGCAGCACACGCAGCGGCGCGGGGAAGGGGCGCAGATCGAATTGCACGGGCCCCAGACGCACGAGCTCGCCGCGGAGGAAGCGCTGACACCACGAGAGCACCTCGAGCGTGAGGCCGCCGTAGGCGTGACCGTCGTGTGTCGCGAGCTCCTCGAAGCGGCGCGACCACACCGCGAGATCGCTCAGCGTCGCGTCGATCACGTCGCCGGGCACGCCGCGGGCGCTCGTGCGTGCGCGTGCGTCGGAGATCTGCATCGCCGCGAGCAGCAGGTGGTACGCGTTGCGCTCGTCGGGGGACATCGCGAGCGTGGGGCGGCTCGCAGTGCGCGCGCCGATCTCGGTGATCGCCACCGAGGGCGGGGCCGTGGCGAGCAGGCCTGCGAGCTGCTTCGTCTCTCTCGCGAGCTCGGGGGTGCTCGTCACGCGTGCCGCGACGGCCCGCAGGCGCTCCTGCGTGGGGCCGCCGACGTCGAGCGGCCGGAGCAGCTCGAGGGCGCGCGCGATCTCGTCCACCGGCGGGCCGAGCGTGGGGAGCAGGCTCGCCCGCGTCGCCGCCATCTCGTCGACGACGCGGAGATACGCGTGCCGCTCCAGCTCCGGCGTGTGCCCCGCGCGGATCTTCGCGCGCGCGGTGCGCGCGATGCGGTGTCGCAGCTCGGCCGAGAGCGTGAGCGCGCGGCCCCACTCCACGAGCTCGTCGGGGGTGTCGTAGAGGAGGCCGGTGTGGCCGTGCACGACGAGGGATTGATTGCCAGCGTTGCGGCGCGCGAGCACGGGCGTGCCCAGGGCCATGGCCTCGAGCACGACCCCACACATGCCCTCGCTGAGCGAGGTGTTGAGCACCACGTCGGCCTCTGCGATGCCGGCCAGCATCTCGTCGTGCGAGAGCGGCGGCAGGTAGTGCACGCCTGGACGATCGGCGAGCACCGCGAGCGCGCCGTCCGCGTAGTCCGGCTCGAGCAACGCGCCGACCACCGCGAGGTGCATGCGCGGGTCCTCGCGATGCCAGCGCGAGAACGCATCCACCACGTGGAGAGGATCCTTCACGCGGCGGATGCCCGTGGGCAGCACGAAGAGGAACGACTCCGGATCGAGCCCGAGGCGATCGCGGAGCAGCGTGGGCGCGGCGAGGCCCTTCGACGTGAACGACGAGACGTCCACGGCCTGCGGCAAGAGCTCCACCCGCCCACGGATCTCGGGCCACATCCACTCGGCGCGCGCACGGTTCTCGGGGCTGAACGCCACGAGGCGCATCGCGCCCTCCACCGCACGCGTCATCTGCTTGGTGGAGAGCTCGTCCATCGGCTCGTAGAGGTCGGTGCCGCCGAAGACGAGGAGGTAGGGCAGCGCGCCGCGCGCGTTCGTCAGCGCCCGCAAGAACGGCCCCGCGAGCAGCGCGTGGACGCCCACGGCGAGATCGATCTGCGCGCGATCGACGAGCTCCTGGACGGACTTCTTCGTCGCGCCGACCGAGTCGAGCAGCGTGACCGTGTGGGCGCTGCCGAGGAGGCGAGCGATGCGTCGTGAGGTGACGGCGTTGCCGGTGGCTTCGGTGAGCGCGGCGAGCACGAGGATGTTCATGAGAGGCTCCCTCTGGGGCTCGAGCTCGCAAGCCGCGCGCCGCGCTCGCGCCGCTCCCCCCGACGCGCAGCATGGGGAGCCGAGGCGTCGGGGCGCGCAGGCGACGACACGCGTGTGCAGATCCCTTCACGGGTCATGGTGACTCGCTCGTCGCGAAGAGGATCCCGGCGCTCTCGAGCGCGCGGAGCTGCGGAAGGCTCGCGCACACGATCGCGGTGCCCGCGGCAGCGTCGTCACGCGCGATCACGCATCGATCGAGCGCGCCGCGACGCACGAGCAGCGCGTCGATCAGGCCCACGACGGCCTCGAGGTCGTAGAAGTCGCCGTAGTTGCGGGCGTAGGTCTCGAGGACACGTCCCTCGAGGTGCGCCCGGAGGCTGTAGCGGCCCACGGCCATCTGCGACTCGTCGGGCGAGACCTGGTCGAAGACGACCGCATCGAGCGCGGGTGCCACCATGCGGGCGAGACGTCGCAGGAGCACGTCGTGCGGGGTCGGAAAGGTGCCCGTCTCCTCGTCGATCAAGAGGGCGTGTCCACGCGCCGCGAGCGCCTCGAGCATGCTCGCGGGGTGCCGCGCGAGCGCGGGGGTCGGTGCGCTCGAGATCCCTGCCGATGCGAGCGCCGCGGTCGTCGCGCCCGCGCTCGAGAAGCGCCGCACCTCGGCCTCGAGCGACGTGACGAAGGGCTGAGGCGCGCTCACGGCGGGCAGGCCGAGCAGCGGGAGGTTCGCTTGCGCGATGCGCGAGCTCGCCACGCTCGCCGCTCGCTCACGATCGAGCTCCGCGAGACGCCGGAAGCACATCATGCCCGCGCCCGGATCCTCCGCATGCGCTGCGCACGACTCGAGCGCGGCCACGAGCTCGTCGTGCTCTTCGGGGTGCCGCGCGAGCTCGAGGTGGACGTCGAGCTCGTAGGTGCCGACGCGCGCCGCGAGCGAGCCGTCGTTGCAGGCGAGCACGTAGGTGTCGGCCGGCACGGTTGCGCACGACTCCTGGTGGATCGCGCGCGAGCGATCGTCGTCGGGGAAGCGGATCGCGACGCCGATGGACTCGCGCGCGTAGCCCGGCGCCACCTCGTACATCTGCACGAGCGCGCGCGTGGCGTTGGGATCGTCGTAGTGTCCGAGCGCGGCGGCGAGCTCGTGGAAGGGAAAGGGCTCGTCGGGCCCGGCGCGCTGCGCGAGCGCGTGGGTCACGCTCTGGAGCGCGTAGGCGGGCAGGCGCACGGGCCGCACGCCCAGGGCCTCGCGTGTGACGAGGAAGCGAAGGATGGCCGGCGCAGGCGCGTCGACGCGATCGAGCAGCGGCAGCGCGACCTCGTCCGGACAGTGCGCGAGCAGGCTCCACGCGAGGGGGGCTCGCGAGGCGTCGGTGCCCTCGAGCGTGCGCTGCGCGAACGTGCACGCCGCGCCGCCCTCGGGGTCGTAGCAGCCGTGGGCGCTCGCGTCGGCGAGGCGCGCCACGAGCGCATCGTCGAGCGGTGTCGCCCGCGCAGCGAGGAGCGCGCTCAAGCTCTCCCA
>JAIBCE010000349.1 GCA_019694315.1 Sandaracinaceae bacterium | reverse complement strand
CCCACGGTGGCGGCGGTGTCGCCCACCGTCGCGCCCGCCGCGGCACCGCCTCCCGCGGGCGGGGCGCCGCTCGGTGGACTCGGGTTTCCTCCGCGCTCTCCCGAAGAGGACCAGGACTGCGAGCGCGCCGTGGCGTGCTGCGAGACGATGGTCGCTGCGGGCTTCATGGATCCTCGTGGCTGCCCTGGCTACCGCGGGCCGTCGATGACCGGCGCCGCCTGTCGTCGCAGCTCCGAGGACTGGGCGGGCGTCCTGCGCTCGCTCGGGAGACCCGTGGGCGGATGTGGGGGCACCAACACGGTGGAGGCGGCGCCGGCCGCCGCGGACCCCTCCGCGCCCCGGCTGAGCCTGCGCCCGGGGCAAGGTCCCGAGGTGAACCAGGTGATCGCGGGTGGCACGGTGTCCTGGACGCAGGTCGCCTTCGGCTGTCGTGGCTGGTTCTCTGCGACCCCGCAGCTCGTGCTGACGCTGCCGAGGTCGTCGCGCCTGCGTATCGGCGCGCACTCCTCGAACATCGACGCGACGCTCGCCGTTCGGCTGCCGGGGGGAGCGGTCGCCTGCGACGACGACGGCGGCGAGATGTTCGATCCTCGCCTCGAGCTCCCGACCGCCGCGGAGGGCGAGTACCAGATCTTCGTCGGAACCTACCGCGGAGGCACCGGTCCGGCGGCGCTCTCCGTGGACACGCTCTGATCGCCGTCGGGCGAGCCGGAATCGAGCGCGAACGTGAGGGCGAGCCCGTCGTCGGAGCGTGCGGGCAGACGCGCCCAGACGCGCGTCGCGTCGTGCGGATCGCGCGCGGCCTCGACCAGCCCGAGCGTCCTCGTGCGCACGGCCTGGAACGAGAGCTCCGGGGTCACCGTGTCGCTCGGGTGCGCGAGGCGCAGGGGCGTGCGGCCGCCGCGCTCCACGATCACCACCGCGAGCGCGTCGTCGTCGCGCAGCACGGAGAAGAGCGTCTCCTCGAGCCGCTCGCGCTCGCGCGGACGCACCGAGACGACGGTGCGATCGGCCCACCGCGAGAAGCGCTCGATCGCAGGCTCGTGAGGCGAGATGGCGTCGGCGAGGCCCGCCGCGCCCGAGGGCTCGCTGCACGCCGCGAGGCCGAGCGTGCCGAGCACGAGCACCACGCGCGCGAGCGCATGGCAGCGCGCGCGCGAGCGGGACGGCTCGACTTCGAGGGCGATCCGAGACAACGAGGGGCTCCGAGGACCCGGAAGTGGCGCTGATCGAGTTCAGGAACGTCAAGAAAGCGTTCGGCCCCAAGGTGGTCTACGAGGATCTCAACCTCGACATCGAGGCGGGCGAGGCGCTCACGATCATCGGCGGCTCGGGCATGGGCAAGAGCGTCATGCTCAAGCTGCTCATCGGCCTGCTCCGCACCGACGGCGGCACGATCCGCTTCGCCGGGCAAGAGATCCAGAGCACGAACGAGCGGGACTATGCGCCGATCCGGCGTCGCATCGCGATGCTCTTCCAGGGCGCGGCGCTCTTCGACTCCATGTCGGTGCGCGACAACGTGAGCTACGGCCTGCGCGAGCACTTCCGCCTCAAGCCGAGCGAGCTCGCCGAGCGCGTGCACAAGGCCCTCGAGGACGTGGGCCTCGAGGACACGGTCGACATGATGCCGAGCGACCTCTCGCAGGGCATGCGCAAGCGCGTGGGCCTCGCGCGAGCGCTCGCGATCCGTCCCGAGGTGCTGCTCTACGACGAGCCCACGACGGGCCTCGATCCCGTCTCGACCGAGCGCATCAACGCGCTGATCCTCGAGACGAAGCGGCTCTACAACGTCACGTCGATCGTGGTCACGCACGACATGTCGAGCGCGTTCCAGATCTCGGATCGCATCGCCATGGTGCACAAGGGCTTCATCATCGCGTCGGGCACCGTGGACGAGATCAAGCGCGTGACCGATCCGCGCGTGCGCGACTTCATCGACGGTCACGCCCCGGAGGACGACGACGTCGCGACGCTCCTTCGCTATGGCGGCTGAGCTCCCCGATCCGTGTAGGATTCGCGGTCGATGCGGCACGCTCTCGAGGGGCTCGGCGCGGTGTGGCTCTGCTGGATGCTCGTGGGCGTCGCGGTCGCGCGCGCGGACGCGATCGATGGGCCACCTGCCTGTCCACCCGGCACCGAGGGGCGCTCGGCGCACGAGGGGCAGTGGTGCGAGGCGAGCCCGTGCACAGCAGGGGGCGACTGTCGTGACGGAGCGACGTGTCGGCCGTGGCGCGTGTGCACCCAGCGTTCGCTCGTGCAGCGGGGCGGTCTCCACGGAGAAGACCATCCGCCGGTGTCGCGCGAGCTCGCGGTCGCGGGCTGCGCGGTGGAGTCGGCGTGCGACGGTGCGAGCGAGCCGCCGCCTCCCACCGTCGGTCGGCTCGAGGGCGTCCCCGTGTGCACCGACGGGCACTACTGCGTGCCGAGCGCGCTACCGCCGCTGCCGTCGCTCGCGCCCCCGACGACCTCGTCGGCCTCGAGCGATCCGTCCTTGCCGGTCGTCGCGCTGGGGCACGGCTGCGGCTGTCGCGCCCACGCGCGCTCGCGGCCCGACACGAGCCTGGTGCTCGCGGTGCTCGGGCTCGGGCTCGCCTCGCGACGCACGAGACGCTCGCGCGCTCGCGCCCTCGCCGGAGGTGCTCCATGACGCACGCGCACACACCGCGCGCGCGCAGGGCGCCGCGCGCGATCTCGTCGCTCGCGATCTCGTCGCTGGCGATCGCTCCGCTCGCGTTCTCGTCGCTCGCGATCGTTCCGAGCATGGTCCGCGCCGACGTCCGCCCGCTCGCGCGCGGCTGGGTGCTCCACGAGCGCGCGCTCCCCTCGGGACTCGAGGACGTGGGCTGCGGCGACGACGTGGCCTACGCGCGCGACTGGTTCGGGAGCGCGGCGAGGTGGAACGGCGCGAGCTGGAGCCCCTTGCCGCGCTTCACCGGCGACAGCTACGGGCGCACCCTCGCGGTCTCGCCCCGAGGCACGCTCTATCTCGGCGGCGGCGATCACGTGACGCGCTGGGATGGAAGCGGCTGGCGCGTGCTGCCGCTCTCGGACTGGTCGGGCGACGTGGACGATCAGCTGCTCGCGTGGGGCGAGGACTCGCTCTACGTCGTGGGCCGGGGGCGCATCGCGCGCCTCGAGGGCGCGAGCCTGCGCACCTACGACGGCGGCACCTGGCGCGAGCTCCACGGCGTGAGCGCCGACGGCGCCGAGCTGCTCGTGGCGGGGCAGGGCGGCACGGTGATGCGCCAGCGCGCCGGCGTCTGGTCGCGCGAGGCGACGGGCATCGGCACCACGATCCGTCGACTGCTCGTGACGGGGCCCGGCGACGTGTGGGCGTGGGCCGACGGTGAGAGCTGGCAGAGCTCGATCCTCCTCCATCACGAGGGCGGCGCGTGGGTGCGCCGTGATCTCGCGGTGTCCGAGCGCGTGACCAGCCTCGGCGGTCGCGCGGGCCTCGCGCTCGTCACGACCGAGACGGCGGTGCTGCGCTGGGATCCGGCGAGCCATGCGTGGACACCGGAGCTCACGGCCGCCGATCTCGGCCCCGGCACGCGCCTCGAGGCCGTGTGCGCCACGCGGCAGCACCTCGTGGTGGGCGAGGCCTCGGGCAACGTGATCGTGCGCCCGCTCGCGCCCTGACACGGCGCGCCGGGCTCGCGACACACGATTCGACCCGCGAGAAGTTTGGGGCTCGGCCTTGCGAGGCTTGGCGTCGTGGTGAGCGCTCCGGCGAGGCCGTGACGCGTCAGACCTCCGCGTCGGATCGTGGTTGATCCCGCGAGTGTCGGCCCGAGGGACGGTTGTCGTGCATGTGCATGCATGTCATCATGCACGTATGCGAACGACCATCGAGATCACCGATGCGCAGCGCGCGCGCCTGCTCGAGCTCGCCGCCCGCCGCGGGGTGAAAGGGTTCTCCCCGCTCGTACAGGAGGCCGTGGAGCTCTACCTCGAGGCGCAGGCCGGCCGGACCGAGGCGGTGCGGCTCGCCCTCGCGGCCATCGGATCGCTCGACGAGAAGTCGGCCAGCTCGATGCGTGAGTCCGTGAAGCGCTCGCGGGAGAGCTGGCGATGATCGTCGCCGACACGGATGTCCTGATCGACGCGCTCCGCGGCAAGGGCGCCGCCGACCGCATGCGGATCGAGATCGCGACGGGGACGCTCGCGACCACGACGATCTCGGTGTTCGAGCTACTGTCGGGGGCCAAGAGTGACAAGGAGAGGCGCGCGGTCGAGGCGCTGCTTGGCGCGCTGACGACCCTCCCAGTGGACGACCGAGGCGCCCGAGAGGCCGCGAGCATCCGCCGCGAGCTCGAAGCAGCGGGCTCCACGATCGCGACCGCGGACACCCTCATCGCCGGCATCTGCCGGTCACGCAACGCGATCCTCCTCACCCGCAACCGCGCGCACTTCGAGCGCGTCCGCGGTCTCTCGCTCGCGACCCTGAGCGCCTAGAGACCGAGTCACTCGAATCGCTGCTCGCCTCTGCTGTTTTCCGAGGGACGCGTGTCCCCTCGCCCCGCCGAAGTGAATTCGTCGCGGCCCCAGTCCCCAGGAGCCCCGAATCCACTCGATTCCTGCGGGGAATCAGACGGATCGGTGCTCCGGCCCTTTGGGGCAGCGCGGAGCCCCAGGGCGATCAGCGCTTGCGGAACACGACGCTCAAGGTCGTGGTGAGCGGGACCTCGGGCGAGGCCGTCACGCGCCAGATCCTCTGCAGCCGATCGCGGGCCGCATCGAGCGCGTGGCCCTCGCGCGGGGCGCGCAGCGGACGGCCCGTGGCCCACGCCACGTCGAAGCCGCGCTGGCGCGCGAGCTTCACGAGCTCGATCCCCGAGGACCAGTAGACGAGATCGTCGTCGGGCTGCCACGCGTCGTCGCGGAGCGCGATCGGCTCGTCGATGATGCTGGGATCGACGTGCGACGTGTAGCGCGTGCGAAGGAGGTGCAGCGTGCGCGAGAGCGCGAAGGCCACGCGGTAGGGCACGTCGCGACGGCGGTCGCGCTTGGACGGCGGGATCTCCCACGGCAGATCGCCCAGCGGCACGATGAGGCCGAGCAGGCCGCCGGGCTTGGTGTTCGCGGCGCACGCGTCGAGCACGTGCTCGGGGAAGACGGTGTGCTCGAGCACGTAGTTCGCGTACACGACGTCGGCGGGGCGGGCGAGGCGCAGCGCCGCGATGTCGGCCACCTCGAAGCGCAGATCCGGCGCCGCCTTCTTCGCGAGCGCGATGGCGGACGGCGAGGCGTCGTAGCCCTCGTAGGTGGCGCCCGGGAGCAGCGAGAGGATGCCTCGTGCCGTGAGGCCGCGACCGCAGCCGAGCTCCACCACCGACGGCCGCTCGGCCATGCAGCGCGCCGCGAGCGCGCGGAACAGCCCCTTCTCCTCGTCGCTCGGGCGGACCTCGCCGACCGTGTCGTCGATGTTCTGGTGATAGACCGCCGTCTCCCGGTAGTAGCGGGTCATGCGGTCCTGCAAGCGTCGGCGCTGCTCTTCGTTCATCGCGCTTCCCTCGCCCTCGTCATCGAGTGGATCGAGCCGGGTCGGTGCGCGCTCAGGGCGACTCGGGCTCCGCGCGCGGGGCGGGCGGAGCCGCCTCGTCCTCGCGGATCGAGTAGCGCACGAGCGCGCGGAGGATGTCGTTGCGCTCCACGTTGCCCACGATGCGCCGCACGTCCTCGTAGATCGACGGATCGACGAGGAGGCCACCGATCGTGCCGCGGCCCGCGCGGATGTCGGCGATGATGGCGCGCGCGTCGGCGCTGATCGCGGTGAGGTTCGAGACCAGGTCGCCGGCCTCGTCGCCGTAGAGGAGCTCGTGCATGTTGCCGTCGCCGGTGCGCACGTCGCGGAGGATCGTGGCGGCCTCTCCCGCGGTGTCGGCGAGGCTCTGGACGAGGCGCGCGCCCTCCTGGTCGTAGATCAGGCGGTGCACCGTGCCGTCGCCGTGCGCGACCTCGTCGGTGATGAGGCGGACGTTGCGCGAGGTGCGCGCGAGCTCCGAGGACGCGAGCTGCACCGAGCCCAGCGTGCTCGTGAGTCGATCGGCGAGCTCGGGATCGGTGAGGAGACGGCGCACCGTGCCGTCCTCTTCGCGGGCCATGCGCGTGAGCTCGGCGATGTTGTGGCTGATGTCCCGGAGGTCCTGGCGGAACTGCTCGTCGGAGAGCGTCTCGGTCAAGAGGCGCACGTTCGCCACGGCGGGGCGCGCCTCGTCGACCATCTGCCCGGCGCTGGCGAGGGCACCGAAGAGACCGCCGCCCTCCTGCGACTGGAGCGTGGCGCCGTCGGGCAGCGGATCGCCCGTGCCGGGCGTCACCTCGACGAGCTTGTCGCCGAGCAGGCCCTTGCTGCCGATGGAGACCACGCTCGTGGCCGTGATGAAGCGGGCGTTGGCCTCGGCCACCTCGAGCACCACCTCGCAGCGACCATCGTCTCGGAAGTGCACGTCGCCCACGGTGCCCACGTCGAGGCCGGACATGCGGATGGGCGAGCCCGTGCGCAGGCCGTCGACGTTGGCGAACACGGCGACGTAGTGGCGCTTGCTGCTGAAGAGCGCGCTGCGGTTGCCCAGCGAGAAGACGAGGAACGTGCCGACGATGATCGCGAGCGAGACGAAGATGCCGACGCGGAGCTCGAGGGAGCGACCCTGACTGGGCATGGAAGGGCCTGTGTAGCCTGACCCGCTCCCCGAGCCAACACGCATCGTGTCGGGGCGCGAGCGCGGGGCGCGATCCGCGTCAGGGATCGAGGGCCAGGAGCGCCACGTCGAGCTCGCGCGCCGCGAACGCGTCGATCGCGGCCGTGGGCGCGTGCGGGCCGGGCACGATCTCGAGCCGCGCGTCCCATCCCCGCTCGGCGAGCGCTCCGTAGACGGCCTCGGTGAGCGCGAGCGGGACGCGCTCGTCGTCGCGCGCGTGCACGCCGCGGATCGGGAGCGGCACCTCGGGCGGCGCGGCGGGCAAGAGCGCAGGAGGAAGCCACGCAGCCATGGGGATGGCGCGGGCGAAGGTGCGCGGTGAGCGCACGGCGAGCGTGAGGGCCAGGTGCCCTCCCTGCGAGTACCCGAGGAGCACGGGCCGGCCGCGGGTGGGGCGCGCGATGCGGAGGATCTCGACCAGCTCCACGAGCGGCGCGACCTGCGCGTCGAGATCGTGCGCGAGCTCGTCGGGCCGCTCGTCGCGGACGCGCCAGGCAGACCACGCGCGCCCTGCCGCCACCTCGACCGGTCCCTCGGGCAGCACCATGCGGTAGGGCCTCGCGCGCCCGAGGTACGGACCGTCGGGCACGCGTGGGCCGTCGGCGAAGCCGTGGAGCGCGAGCACCATCGGCAGCGTCGCGTCGACCTCGTCGGTCCCGACCACCACCTCGAGGAAGCGCAGATCTCCGACGCGTCCCCAGCGAGACCAGCGCGGGACCGCGCCCGCATGCGCCTCGAAGCCGAGGGCACGCGCCCGCACGTCGGCGGCGAGGGTGGGCGCGCCGCCGCAGCCGGAGCCGACGGCCGCCACGGCGAGGAGCGAGCCGAGGAGCCACGCGCGCAAGATGACGGACATGCAGCGCCCCGAATAACACGCCGCTCCCACGCGTCGATCGGGGCATCGCTCCGCGGCGGCGCCGTGTCCCGAGAAGGGCCGCTTTTCGCGGGAATTCTGCCGTTTCTTTGATCGCTCCCGAGGGCCCGCGCATCCTTGTCGTACGAGCCATGAACCCCCGCCGCTCACGAGCCGTGCCCGCCTCGCCCGCCCCGCGCGTGCGACGCGCCTCGCTCGCACAGGCCGCGCTGGCGGGGGTCGGCATGCTGGCTGCGCTCGCGAGCGGCGGGCCCGTGGCCCGCGCCGACGAGCCGCTCTGGAGCGTGGATGCCTCGCTCGATCCGACGCTCGCGCGGAGTCTTCCGGGCGCGGAGGGCATGACAGGTGCGGAGGGCGTCGAGGCGCCTCCCGCCCTCTGCTCGTTCGACCCGACGGTCGTGGCCCCCGCCGCGCCCGAGACGGCGCAGGCC
>JAIBCE010000348.1 GCA_019694315.1 Sandaracinaceae bacterium | reverse complement strand
GGTCGAAGGCCAGGCCGGCTCCGACGACGAAGCGCGCCAGGCCCGCGGCGAGCTGCACGCGCTCGAGCGCGGCGTCGGGGCGATCGACCGCGGCGACGAGGTCGCGGAGCGCATCGCGAGCGGCCTCGGCGAGCTCTCCGTCCTCGAGCGGGCCCGAGCCGTGAGGCGAGGTCGCGCTGTCGCGTCGCACCACGCCGGTCTCGCGCGCCTCGTGCACGAGCGCCTCGAGCGACACCAGATCGAGATCGTCGCCCTTGGCGAGCTCGCGGCGGATGGCGGCCACGAGCGTGTACTGCGCGGCCTGCAGGAACGCGCGCGGCACGGGCTGTCCGAGCCCCGCGAGGTAGCGCATGAGCGGCGCGTGCTGCTCGTAGATGGACGCGTATGCGCGCTCGACGCTCTCGAGCGTGGAGCCGAGCACGAGATCGAGGATGCGCTTCTGCTCGTCCTTGAAGAGCGAGCGGAGCGAGTAGCTCGCGCGCCCCTGTGCATCGGCCGCAGGGCCCGGCGGCAGGCTGTAGCGCGTCGCTCCGCGCGCGAAGTGGTGCTCGAGCGCGCGCAGCATCTGGGTGAGATCGGCCTGGCCGAACGCAGCGTTGAGCTCGGTGCGCATCGCCTCGCGCGCGGTGGGGCCGTCGGTCGGGCGAACGCCCACACCGAGGTGGTGATCGCCGAGGTGGATCACCGCGTACTCGAAGCGCCCCCGCTCGCGCGTGGCCCGCGAGGTCACGGCTGCGACGCCGAGCGCGAGCCGCGCCCGCCCGGCGGAGCGCACCTCGCGCTGCTCGAAGTGCACCTCGAAGCCGAGGAGGGTCTCGTCGTCGCCGTACTCGTTGAAGAGCGAGGCCACCGCGAAGTGGGCCGCGGCGCGATCGAGGGTGGCGATGCGCGGCGCCACGTGGCGTCGGAACACCTCGAGGCCATCGCCCTGATCGGCGAGGTTCGAGCGTGCACGCGACAAGATCGCGAGGAATTCGGGCTCGAGCTCGAGGGCGAAGAGCGTGCGCGCGAGCTCGATCACGCGGCACGCGTACGCGAGCACCTGCGTGGTCTCGATGCCTGACAGATCGTCGAAGAACCAGCCACAGCTCGTGTACATCGACATCGCGTGACGCTCGAGCTCCATGAGCGAGAGCGCGCGCAGGGCCCAGCTCGGCTCGGGCCCGTCGCTGCGCGGCTCGGAGCGCACGAGCTCCGGTCGGATGTGTCGCTCGAGGAAGGTGCGCTGCGCCCGCGCCGCCTCGTCGGGGCCGCGCGCCGCGACCACGTCGACGTACTCGTCGCGCGCGAGCCACGGATCGCCGAAGAGCTCGCGCCCGTCGCGATCGAAGCGCTCGACGCAGCGATCGCGCAGGAGATCGAGCGCCTCGCGCAGCGGCGTGCGCCAGGCCTGCGACCAGCCGGCGTGCGCGCCCGAGCTGCAGCCGCAGTGGCTGCGCCAGCGCTCCACGCCGTGCGCGCAGCTCCACGCCGTGCCCTCGACGATCTCGGCCTCCCAGGTGGCCGGATGCGCCCGCAGGTACGCCTCGTACGTGGTGACGTGCGTGTGCGGCTCGCGCTCGATCGCCTCGAGGGCGTAGGCCAGCGCCATCTCGCCGAAGCGGTGGTGGTGCCCGTAGGTCTCGCCGTCGGTGGCGATGTGCACGAGCTGCGCTTCGCGCGCGTTGGGCTGGAAGAGGCCGGTGAGCCTGCGCGCGAAGGTCTCGCCGTCGTCGAGCAGGCGCTCGAAGGCCACCGCGCGCGACGTGGGGCCGTCGTAGAAGAACACGGTGATCGCGCGCCCCGACGGAAGCAGCACGCGATAGGGCCGTCGAGTCTCCACGCGGCCGCCGTGCACGTCGATCCACGCGGCGCCTGCCTTGGGACGGATCCGCGCGGCCTGCGAGGGCGCGAGGATGGTGAATTCGATGCCCTCCTCCGCGAGCGCCTCGAGGCTGGGCGTGTCGCACGCGGTCTCCGGTAGCCACATGCCCTTGGGCCGACGGCCGAAGCGGAGCTCGAAGTCGCGCGCCCCCCAGCGCACCTGCGTGTGTCGATCGCGCGCGCTCGCGAGCGGCAGGATGAGGTGGCCGTGCGCCTGCGCGATCGCGGCCCCGCAGCCCGTGCGCGCCATGGCGAGGCGATCGGCCTCGACGACGGCCTCGTGCACGTCAGGGCAGCTCTCGGCGAGCCAGCTCATGAGCGTGGGCCCCACGTTGAAGCTGATGCGCGCGTAGTTGTTCACGAGCCGCTCGATGCGGCCCTCGCGATCGAGCAGACGCGCAAACGCGTTGGGGCGGTAGCACTCGGCCGTGATGCGCTCGTTCCAGTCGTGGAACGGGGCGGCGGACTCCTGACGCTCGATCGAGTCGAGCCACGGGTTCTCGCGAGGGGGTTGGTAGAAATGCCCGTGGATGCACACGTACCGCGACATCGAGGGGCCGATGATAGTCGCGATCGAGCGCGGGACGGGCGTCAACCGTCCGGCCGTGGGCCCGGCGCGGGCAGAGCGTGAGGACCCGCGCGCGTGATATGCCTCGCGCGGCATGTCCTCCTCGCTCTTCGGCGCCGACGATCTCCACTTCTTCAACGAGGGCACGCACGAGCGGCTCTACGAGAAGCTCGGCGCGCATCCGCGCGTGCTCGACGGCGCCTGGGGCACCGGCTTCTCCGTGTGGGCGCCCAACGCCGACGCGGTCTCGGTCGTCGGCTCCTTCAACGGCTGGGACGCCTCGGCGACGCCCATGCGCCGCGTGGCGAGCTCGGGGATCTGGGAGGCCTTCGCGCCTGGCGTGGGCAAGGGGGCGCTCTACAAGCTCCGCATCGAGGCGCGCGGCCGTGTGTTCGAGAAGGCCGATCCGTTCGGCTTCCTCCACGAGACGCCGCCCGCCACCGCCTCGATCGTGTGGGACAGCCAGCACCGCTGGGGCGACGAGCGCTGGCGCCGCGAGCGGCGTGATCGCCAGGCGCTGGGCGCGCCGATGTCGATCTACGAGGTGCACCTCGGCAGCTTCGCGCGTGTGCCCGACGAGGGCTGGCGCTCGCTCTCCTATCGCGAGATCGCGCCGCGCCTGGCGGACCACGTGCTCGCGCACGGCTTCACGCACGTGGAGCTCCTGCCGATCATGGAGCACCCGTTCTTCGGGAGCTGGGGCTACCAGATCACGGGCTACTTCGCCCCGACGCATCGCTACGGGCGCCCCGAAGACCTGATGTTCCTCGTGGATCACCTGCACCAAAGGGGCATCGGCGTGATCCTCGACTGGGCGCCCGCCCACTTTCCCAACGACGCGCACGCGCTCGCGCAGTTCGACGGCACGCACCTCTTCGAGCACGAGGATCCGCGCAAGGGCTTCCACCCCGACTGGAAGTCCCACATCTTCAACTACGGCAGGCACGAGGTGCGGAGCTTCCTGCTCTCGTCGGCGTGCTTCTGGCTCGACCGCTTCCACGTGGACGGCCTGCGCGTCGACGGCGTCGCTTCGATGCTCTACCTCGACTACTCGCGCGCCCACGGCGAGTGGGAGCCGAACCAGCACGGCGGGCGCGAGAACCTCGAGGCCGTCGCGTTCCTCCAGCAGCTCAACGAGACCGTGGTGCGTCGCTTCCCGGACACGCTCGTGATCGCCGAGGAGTCGACGAGCTGGCCCAAGGTCTCGCGCCCCGCGCGCGAGGGCGGCCTCGGCTTCGGCATGAAGTGGGACCTCGGCTGGATGCACGACACGCTGCGCTACCTCGCGCGCGATCCGATCCATCGCCGCTACCACCACGAGGAGATCACCTTCCGCACCGTCTATGCGTTCAGCGAGCACTTCGTGCTGCCGCTGAGCCACGACGAGGTCGTGCACGGCAAGGGCTCGCTGCTCAACAAGATGCCCGGCGATCGCTGGCAGAAATTCGCGAACCTGCGCCTGCTCTATGCGCTCCAGTGCGCGACGCCCGGCAAGAAGCTGCTCTTCATGGGCGACGAGATCGGGCAGTGGCGCGAGTGGAACCATGACTCCGAGATCGACTGGGGCCTGCTCGACGATCCGTCGCACCGCGGCCTCTCGCAGCTCGTCGGCGACCTGAATCGCCTCTACGCGAGGGAGCCTGCGCTCCACCGGCTCGACTGCGATCCGGCGGGCTTTCTCTGGGTCGATGGGACCGACGCCGACCACTCGGTGATCGCGTTCTTGCGCCTCGGGGGACCGGGCGTGGCGCCGGTGCTGGTCGTGGCGAGCTGCACGCCCGTGGTGCGCGGGCACTACGGCGTCGGGGTGCCGATCGCGGGCCGCTGGACGGAGGTGCTCAACACCGACGCGGAGCCCTATGGCGGAAGCGGCGTGGGCAATTTCGGCGGGCTCGACACGAGCGATGAGGGCTGCGATGGCTTCCCCCACAAGCTGAGCGTCACGCTGCCTCCGCTCGGCGTCGTGGTCTTCGTGGGGCCCGCGCCGTGGCACGGCACGCGCGAGCAGGCTCACGTGGTGCACGACCACTCCATGCACCAGCACGCGACGCACGAGCCGCAGGCGAGGCACGAGCACCACCAGCACACGACGCACGAGCCGCGCGCGGGTGGTGACGGAGACACGAGTGGCTCGCGGTGAGGCGCCCAAGGAGCGGCCCTCGTTTCCAGGCGCCGCGATCGGCGCTGCGTTCATGGTGTTCTGTCTCTGCGGCGTGACAGGCGTCGCGCTCACGACGCACGAGTGCAACGCGGCGCTCGCGCCGGCCGTCGTCACCCCGGAGCCGTTCGTCGGGACGATCGCGACCTTCCACGCGCTCTCGTGGCGTGACAGCGGCCGCGTTCGCTGGGGCACGGCCATCGTTCCGGACCCCGCGGCGCGCGCGATCGTCGAGTCGAGCCTCACGGGGCGCGGCTACGTGCCTGCGCCGAGCGAGGGCGCAGCGCCCGTGCAGGCGCTGCCTGCGGACTTCGAAGCGCCCGCGCTCGAGGGGGCCTGCGGGCTCCTCGTGCTCGTGGGCGATGCCAGCACGACCCTCACCCGCGCGGAGGTGTCGACGACGTCGGGCACGGAGTCGTTCTCCGCGCACGATCCGAGCGTGCTCCCCGTGCCGGTCTGCGGGAACCAGCGCGTGCACGTGGAGGGCGCGGGCAGCGCAGCGGCGCATGCGTGGCTCTATCCAGGCCTCACGCGCGAGGTCGTCGAGGCGACCGGGCTGCCGGTCGACGTGGTGCTGGCGCACGCAGAGGCCGAGGTGCTGCTCACCGGCCGCAGCCTCGCGCCGATGGACGAGGTGGCAGTGCTCGAGGTCCCAACGGGCACGGGGCCTCAGACGATCCCCATGACGCGCGGGCCCGCGAGCGGCTGCGTGGTGCTCGTGGGCGTGATCGTCGGAGGTGGCGATCCGGTGGGCGCTTGGAATCCGCCCGATCGCGTGCCCGATCGTGGCCTCGTGGGCCTCGGGCGCTGTCTCACGCGGACGGACGCGATCCCCTCGATCACGGTGCCCTCGGGCACCGCACGCGTCTACGTCCGCCCGTACCGTGCGGTGAGCGGGACGGCATCGACCGGCGTGACGGCCGGCGCCCTCCACGTCGTTCGCGAGGCCGACCTGAGCCTGCCGCCGCCGCTCGTCGAAGCGCCGATGCCTTGATCGGTTTGACTTGGAAGGGCGGGTCGCGCGACGCTGCGCCCATGTCCCTTCGCGTGCTCGGTTCCTGCGTCGTTCTGGGGCTCGCGCTGCTCGGCAGCGGCTGCCGGACCCCTCAGTCGCTCTGCAACGAGTACTTCGACGAGCGCAACAACTTCGAGGACGCGTGCGGGCTGCCGATCACCGATCGCGAGCTCGTGTGTCAGATGGACGACGAGACCACCTGCGGATGCGGGGCGATCTCCACGGTGGAGAACCCGCAGGACATCGTGCAGGACTGCTTCCGGTTCTTCCACAACCAGTCCTCGACCTGCGACAGCCCGCGCCTGGTCGACTACCCCGAGAACCTGCCCGAAGCGTGCAACATCCAGACGCACTTCTTCTATCAGGACTGACGTTGCGGGGAGGGCAGGGGGCGGAGTAGGTTCCGGCGCCCCGGAGGTCGCATGCTCTCTCGAATCGCGCTCGTCGGCTCCACGCTGCTCGTCGTCGTCTCGCTCGCAGGTTGCGGCACGCCGGCGGTCGGGGAAGCGTGCTGGGGAAGCCCGCAGCTGGGCGGCTGCGTCGAGGGCGCGTACTGCGTGCTCGACGAGGGCGGCCCGGTCCGCGGCACCGAGGACGATCCGAGCTGGGAGAGCTACACGTGCCGGGCCGCCTGCACGCAGCCCTCGGACTGCCCGGACGGGTTCTTCTGCGAGTCGATCCCGACGACACCCTCGCTCTCGGCGTGCCGTCCGCGCACCACGACGCCCTGATCGCTGGAGCGCACGTGGCGTACGCCAAGACCGAGCGCAGCGCGGCGCAGATCGTCGCCGCCGCCACGCGCGTCCTCGCGCGGCAGGGCTACGCGCGCACGAGCTTGCTCGACATCGCGCGTGAGGCGGGGATGTCCAAGGGCGCGCTCCACTACCACTTCCCGTCCAAGGAATCCCTCGTGAATCGCGTTCTCGAGACCGCGCTCGAGAACATCGCGAACCGCACGCTCGATGCGTGGATCGCCTCGAGCGGCGACCCGATCCAGGCGCTGCGGTCTTCGGTGAAAGAGCTCTGGTTCGTGCGGCGCACGCGCACCGACGAGGTGGCGGTGGTCGCGGACCTCATGGCGCAGGCGCTCTACGACGAGTCGCTCAAGCCGCAGCTCGCGGGCTACTTCCGCTTCGCGGCGCAGCAGGTCACGCAGACGCTCGTGCCGCACCTCGCGTCGATGGGGCTGCGGCTGCGCGTGCCGGGCGAGCTCGTGCCGCGCATCCTCGTGGGGCTGCTCGATGGCCTCGCGATGCAGCACTACGTGGACCCGGGCGCGATCGACGAGCAGGGCCTGCTCGTGGCCGTCGAGGCGATGGCGGCGGGCCTCTTCGAGATGGCGCCGATCGAGGAACGAGCGGGCTCGTGAGCGCGCACGATCTCTCGCCGGCCGATCCGTTCACGACCGTGAAGGCGCAAGGACCGGCGCTCGCCACGCTGCGCGCCGCGATCGCGCGCGACAAGCTCGCGTCGGCCTATCTCTTCGAGGGCCCGAGCGGCACGGGCAAGGCCAAGGCTGCGTTCGCGCTCGCGGAGTCGGTGATCGCGCGCTCCACGCCCGAGGCGATGGTGGGCCAGATCGCGCATCGCATCGCGGCGGGCGCGCACCCCGACGTGCGCGTGTTCTCGCCGCGCAGCGAGGGCAGTCGCAACCTCCAGGTCGAGGTGGTGCGCAACGAGGTGCTGCCCTTCGCGCAGTTCGCGCCGTTCGAGTCGAAGTCCGCGTTCGTGATCTTCCCGGACGCCGACGTGTCGTTTCCGGAGCAGCACCCCGAGGCGGCGAACGCGATGCTCAAGACGCTCGAGGAGCCGCGTCCCGGCGTGCACTTCGTGCTCCTGTCGGCGCGCCCCGATCGGCTGCTCCAGACGATCCGCTCTCGCTGTCAGCGCGTGCGCTTCCAGCGCCTGCCCGACGACGTGCTGGGCACGATCCTCGAAGCACAGGGCGTTCCTGAGGCGAGCCGCGTGGTGGCCGTGGCGCTGGCGGATGGGCGCGCCGACAAGGCGCTCGCGGTGGGGCGCGTGGGCGAGGATGGGCGCTCCTCGGCCGATCAGCTCTTCGAGCTGGCGCTGCGCACCGACGAGGTCGCCGCCGACGGTCGACCTGGCGCGGTGGTGGGCATGGCGGAGGAGCTCGCGCGCTCTCCCGATCTCGCGGGCGTGCTCGAGGCGCTCACCGCCTTCTATCGCGACGTGGCGCGTGCCTCGCTCGGGATGCCCGACGAGGCGCTCGCGTTCCGCCACCAGGCCGAGCGCATCCGCTCGCGCGCGCGCGCCGAGTCGGCGCGCCACGCCGCCGAGGCCGTCGCGGGCCTGCGCGAGGTCGAGGAGCTCATCGCGGCGAACGCGAACAAGGATCTCGCGATTGCGGACTGGCTCTTCTCGATCGGCCGCGAGCCGATGCCGCCCCGACCCCGCAAGCGGCCCGTC
>JAIBCE010000347.1 GCA_019694315.1 Sandaracinaceae bacterium | reverse complement strand
AGGCCACGGATGCAAGGGAATTCGTGCGCCGATTGGCGGAGCCGCCGCCGCCCCCCTGGCGGCCGCCACCCCCCTCCCCCTGCGCGAGGACGGGGTCAGACCTCGGTTCGAAGGTGGGGTCAGACCTCGGTGCACTCGGCTCACGGACCTCGGTGCACTCGGCTCACGCGCGCTCGCCGACGAACAGCACGTGCTTGTCCTCGTCACGACGATCCGCTTGCCCCACCCGCACCACCCGCGCGGCGAGCCCCGTCGCCGCAAGGCGCGACGCAAAGCCGCGATCCTCGAACGCAGACCAGAAGACGACCCGCCCCCCACGCGCCAAGAGCGCGCGGATCCTGGCGAGCCCGTCGGCTCCGTACAGCCAGCGGTTCGACTTCGAGGCAAACGCCTCCGGCCCATTGTCCACGTCGAGCAGCATCACGTCGTAGCGCTCTTCATCCCCCTCCCGAAGGTGCGCCCCGAGATCCCCCACGACGACCAGACAACGCGGATCGTCCAGCGGCCGCCCCGCCAGCGCCCCCAGCGGTCCTTCGCGATGCCACCGCACGATCGCCGGCATCAGCTCCGCAACCTCCACGACGTCATCCGGCCCGACGAGATCGAGCGTCCGTCGCAGCGTGTACCCGAGCCCGAGCCCGCCCACGAGCACGCGCTTGGGCGCCGCTCGACGCCCGCGATGAGGTCTGACCCCATCCTCGAAGAGGTGCCCGCAGCCCACCTCCGCGAGCGCGTCCTCCGACCCGTGGAGCCGGCTCGACATGAGCACACGCTCCTCCACGTAGATCGTCAGAGCCCTTCCCTCACGGGCCAACACCATCCGCTTTCCATCCGGCGTACGGGACGAATCGAGAACCTCGCTGACGCTCACACGCGAAACCTACGAGGTTCGCGACGTACGGGATCAAACCGCGACCGGATCCGACGAAGAATCACGAGGAAGTACATTCGGATGACAATCGTCGTGGCATAGGTGGCGCGCTCGACACCTCCCCCACCCCGCGGACGCTCCCTTTCCTGGCCGAGCGTTCACGAGTCATGCGAACACCCCGAAGTCGCCCCTCCAGGAGCACTTCGCCGGGGTCGAGCGACCCGAGGCTTCGGCCAAGGCCGCGAGAAGGAACCGATGTCCACCACCGAGATCCTGCAGGTCGTCGTCATCGCTCTCTACATGGGAATCCTGACGGTACTCGCCGTCTACGGCTTCCACCGCGCCCAGCTCCTCTATCTCTACTGGAAGCACAAGAGCCGCGCGCCTCAGGCCCCGAGCAAGTTCGCTGAGCTGCCCAAGGTCACCGTGCAGCTCCCGATGTTCAACGAGATGTACGTCGCCGAGCGCCTCATCGAGAGCGTCGCGGGCATCGACTACCCCAAGGACAAGCTCGAGATCCAGGTCCTCGACGACTCCACCGACGAGACCAAGAACATCGCGAAGGCCAAGGTCGAGGAGCTCGTCGAGCGCGGGTACGACGCCGTCTACATCCACCGCACCGACCGGACCGGCTTCAAGGCCGGCGCGCTCGAGGCGGGGCTCCACGTGGCCAAGGGCGACTACCTCCTCGTCTTCGACGCGGACTTCGTGCCCACGCGCTCCATCGTCCTCGACCTCGTGCACCATTTCACCAACCCCAAGGTGGGCATGGTGCAGGCGCGCTGGGGCCACCTGAACCGCGACTACTCGATGCTCACGCGCGTGCAGTCGATGATGCTCGACGGTCACTTCGTCGTGGAACACATCGCCCGCAACCGCTCCGGTCGCTTCTTCAACTTCAACGGCACCGCGGGCATCTGGCGCAAGAGCACCATCATCGACGCCGGCGGCTGGCAGCACGATACGCTCACCGAGGACATGGACCTGTCCTTCCGCGCGCAGCTCAAGGGCTGGCAGTTCGTCTACGTGCCCGACGCGCTGGCGCCCGCTGAGCTGCCCTGCGAGATGAACAGCTTCAAGACCCAGCAGTTCCGCTGGGCCAAGGGCTCGGCCCAGACGGCGAAGAAGCTCATCCCAACCATCCTCCGCGCCGACATCCCGTGGAAGGTGAAGCTCGAGGTCGTCTTCCACCTCACGGACAACTTCGCCTACCTCTTCCTCCTCGCGCTCGCCCTCCTGCAGCTCCCGAACATGGTGCTGCGCCAGGAGATGAACCGCCCCGAGCTCCTGCTCCTCGACGTGCCCCTCTTCGCGCTCACGAGCGGCTCGATCGTGTTGTTCTACCTGACGACCCACCGCGCCCTGTACGGCAACCTGTGGGAGGCCATCACCCGCCTCCCGCTCATGATGGCGCTGGGCATCGGCCTCTCGCTCAACAACGCGCGCGCCGTGCTCGAAGGCCTCTTCGGCACCGAGAGCGAGTTCGTTCGCACGCCCAAGCACGGTGTGACCAAGAACAACGAGAGCTGGACCAAGAAGAAGTACCGCGCGTCCAAGGAGCTGTTCTCGTGGCTCGAGGTCGGCCTCGGCCTCTACTTCGTCACGACGATCGGCATCGGCATGTTCATCGGTGCGTGGGCCAGCGTGCCCTTCGTGCTGCTCTTCATGGTCGGCTTCCTCTACGTCGGCACGCTCTCGGTGCACCAGGCGCGCTGAGCGGCGAGGCCGCCCACCGAGGCCCGCGCGGCGAACGCTGCGCGGGCCTCTTCGTTTCCGTCTCACGCCGCCCGGGGGTCAGACCTCGCGCGACGGTCGGTCAGGTCAGACCTCGCGCGACGGTCGGTCAGTCGGACGCGGGGGTCAGACCTCTGCGAGGGGTCAGACCTCGTGGGCGACGCGCCGGGGTCAGACCTCGCAGGCGACGTCCTGACGGGGGGACGGCACCTCCGCCAACCCAGCGTGCCGCCCGTGCAACGCGGCCCAGCCCCGTTCGACGCTACGCTGCCACCTCCACCCCGGAGGCTCAGCACATGTCGGCAGCATTCGATCGCGAGGTCAACGACCTCATCTGTCAAGGCAAGGCCATGGACGCGTTCGAGAAGTTCTACGCGGACGACGTCGAGATGTTCGAGAACTTCGACCCGCCCTGCGTCGGCAAGGACGCCAACCGCACCCGCGAGCTCGAGTTCTTCGGCAAGGTCGAGCAGGTGAAGTCCGCCGAGCTCCTCGCGCAGAGCTACGACGACAAGACCGGCGCCGGCTTCTCCGAGTGGGACTGGGACGTCGTCTTCAAGGGCGGCTTCAACGTCCGCATGCGCCAGGTCGGCGTGCGCCGCTGGAAGAACGGCAAGGTCGTCCACGAGCGCTTCTACTACAAGCCCGCGACGTGATCGTACGGCTCCCCCAAGCCACGACGGCCCGCGCAGCGACCTGCCGCGCGGGCCGCGCTCGTTCCGTCGTTCGCACTACGTGACCCTCGACGCTCCCGCTCGACCTCGGCCTACGCTCGGAGCCCACCGCACGCACTGCCTGGCCCCTGGCGCGCCGCGCGCTTCGTGCGACACCGCGAACGTCCGCGGATGTCCACGCCCACCGACACGCCCGCTCGGCCCTCGCTGCTCTCGCCCGGCGTGCGCGCGATGCTCTGGGCCGCCCTCGCGTTCAGCGTCATGAGCGCCATGGTGAAGCTCGCCGGCTCGCGCATCCCGAGCCCCGAGATCGCCATCTTCCGCGGCGCCATCACGCTCGTGATGAGCGGCATCGCCCTCCGCAGGGCGGGCCTCTCTCCGTGGGGCAAGGACACGCGCTGGCTCCTCGTGCGCGGCGTGCTCGGCTGCGTGGGTCTGCACTCCTACTACTACGCCCTCACGACCCTGCCTCTGGCCGAGGCCACCGTCATCCAGTTCCTGAACCCGGTGCTCGTCGCCGCCCTCGCCCCCTTCGCGCTCGGCGAGAAGCCCGGCCCTCGCGACGTGCTCGGCACCCTCGCAGGCTTCGCCGGCGTGCTCCTCATCGCGCGCCCCACCACGCTCTTCGGCGGCAACGCGAGCGACGCGCCCCTCTCCCTCAGCGGCGTCCTCGTCGGCCTCTTCGGCGCCTTCGTCAGCGCGCTCGTCTACCTCGTCGTCCGCAAGCTCAAGGACGAGGACGCCCGCGTCGTCGTCTTCCAGCTCCCCCTGCTGGTCATCCCTCTCACGCTGCCGCTCGCATGGCCGGTGTGGACGTGGCCCACGCCCTTCGAGTGGCTCGTGCTCCTCGGGGTCGGCATCGCCACGCAGATCGGTCAGGTGAAGATGACCGAGTCGCTCCAGCAAGAGACCGCCGCGCGCGCCACCGCCGTGAGCTTCGCGCAGGTCGCCTTCGCCATGGGCTGGAGCGTGCTCTTCTTCCACGAGCTCCCCTCGCTCACCACGTGGCTCGGCGCCGCGCTCGTCTTCGCGGGTACCCTGCTCGTCGCACGATCGCCCAAGAAGAAGGCCTGATTGCACGTTCCACCGCGCGCAAGCACGATCGGACGATGCCCTCGCACGATCGGACGGTGCCTCGCCGCGCGCGCCTCGCGGGCCTCGTCCTCCTCGGCTCCGCCGTGTCGATCGCCGCCCTCGCGCTGCCGCTCGTGGCGCAGCCACGACCCGCGATCCCCGAGCGCGCCTGCGCCGAGGTCCGCCTCGAGCTCGTGCCGCGCGCCGATGGCGCACGCGGCATGGGCCTGCGCGTGGTGAACGTGGACCCGGGCGACTTCGATGCCCACATGCACCGCGACGTACACGTCGAGCGCGAGGTGAACGGTCGCTGGGAGCCCCTGCCCCTCGAGGGGCTCTGGCTGCGAGCCCACTGCGACGGCTCCACGCCCGAGCCCGTCAGGATCGAGCGCGACAGCTCGCTCACGCTGGTCCCGTGGGACGGCATGCAGGGCGACACGCAGTGCGGATGCGAGCGATGCGTCCCCGCCCCCGCGGGTCGCTACCGCTTCTACGTCGTCGCGTGGGAGTGCTTCCGGCCGCTGGTCACGTACAGCGCGCCGTTCACGCTCGCCGCCCCCTGAGGCTCACGTGCGGTCGACAGCCGCGAGCCGCCACGTCTCGGGCGCGCGCTCGATCCCGACGCGAGCGAGATCGTCCGCATCGAGCGCCCCGCACGCGTGACCGCGATCGAAGAACGACACGAGCGCACGCCCCGTGGCCGCGTCGTCGAACGCGCTGCCCGTAGCCGTCGCGCGAGCGTGTCGCTCGAGGAAGCGCGAGAGGCGCACCGTCATCGCCTCGCGCGCCGCGAGGTAGGTCGCGAACACCGCGCAGAGGCGCGCCGGGATCTGGGCCGGGTGCAGATCCCAGCCCGCGTCGATCCCCTCCGAGAGCGCGCGCCGCACATTGCCCGCGTGCTCGGCCATCGCCGCCACGATCTCCTCGTGATCGCGCGCGCGATCGGCATCCGCCGAGGCGCCGCGCGAGCGTGGCAGCGGTAGGCGCGTCGTAGCCCCGTCGAAGAGCAGCACGCCCGTTCCTGCGAGGGCGAGCTTGGCGAGCATGCGCGCCGTGGCACACGCCGGGTGATCGGCGCGCTGCGCCCAGCCAGGCACGTCGAGCGCCGCGGTGAGGTCGTAGCTCCCGAGGTGGCACGAGCGCACGCGCCCTCGCCCCGCTTCGACGAGCGCACGGATCGGCACGCGCCCGCTCGCGTCGAGGAAGGCCGCAGGCTGCTCGAGCATCAGCTCGATCGTGAGCGAGCCCTCGGGCAGCACCCGCTCGCGCTCGTGGGCCTCCAGCACGCCCGCGAGCTCGTCCACCTCGCGCGCCCGCTGGACCTTCGGCAGCGTCACGCGAAGCGGCCTCGTGCCGTACGCCCCGCACATCGCGTCCATCACCAGCGAGAGCGTGCGGAGCGCGCGCGCACGCGTCGCAGTCTCCATCGGTGCGATGCGGATCCCCACGCTCGGCGGGAGCGTGCCGGCGAGGTGCCCTTCGGCGAGGGCACGTCCCGCGGCGCGCGCGTGCTCGTCCTCCTCGAGGTCCGCGCGCACGCCGTAGCCATCCTCGAAGTCCACCCGGAAGTCGTCGACCGGTGCGCGCTCGAGCCGCGCGCGCACGCGCGCACGAAGCTCGTCGAGATCCACGCCCGACACCTCCGCGCCGATCACGCGCGCGAGATCGGAGTCGGCGGCGAGGTGCGTCTCGAAGGCCTCGCGCGCGACCCGCCCGACCTTGGGCACGATGGCGGACACGAAGCGATCGGCGCCGGCGTAGAGCACGTGGAGCTGCATGCGCCGAGCATGCACCACCCCACGCGCGAGAGAAGACGAAGCGCGCTCGTCCTGGCGTGCCCCTCACTCCTTCTCGAGCTGCGCCTTCGCCGCGACCATCGCCTCGCGCTCCGTAGGCGGCAGCTTCGGGTACTCGAGGTCCATCGCGGCCATCGTCTCGACGAGGATCTCGGCGACCGCACGACGCATGAAGCGCTTGTCGTCGGCGGGGATCGCGTACCAGGGCGCCCACGGCCGCGAGGTCTCGTTCAGCGCATCCATGTACGCGTCCATGTACTCGTCCCAGTGCTCGCGCTCGCGCACGTCGCCCGACTGGAACTTCCAGTTCGCCTCGGGATCGGCGATGCGCTCGAGGAAGCGCTTCTTCTGCTCGTCCTTCGAGACATGCAGGAAGATCTTCACGATCGTCGTGCCGTTGCGCGCGAGGTGCCTCTCGAAGTCGCGGATCGACTCGTAGCGCTCCTGCCAGACCTTCTTCTGCGAGGGCAGCTCCGGCAGGCGCTGGAAGCCGAGGATCTCGGGGTGCACCTTCACCACGATCACCTCCTCGTAGTGGCTCCGATTGAAGATGCCGATGCGACCGCGCTCGGGGATCCGGTGATGGATGCGCCAGAGGAAGTCGTGATCGAGCTCGAGATCGCTCGGCTTCTTGAACGAGTAGACCTCGCAGCCCGCGGGGTTGATGCCGGTCATCACGGCCTTGATCGTGCCGTCCTTGCCTGCCGCGTCCATGGCCTGGAACACGACGAGCAGCGCCTTGCGATCGTTGGCGAGCAGGCGCGCCTGGAGCTTCTGCATGCGCGCGATGGCCTCGTCGAGGGCGGCCTCGTTCGCGGCGTCGTCACGCTTCTTCTTGGGCGGCGAGGTGTCCCACTTGTGGATGTTGAAGCCCCCGTCGAATGGCACGAGGAAGGGGCTCTGCACCGACACGAAGCGCGCGCTCATGCGCGGACGTTACCACGCAGCGCAACCCGCCTCTGGACAGTCGCCGCGCTCAGCCACAAGCCCTCGGCGTGCTGCGACGCCTCTGCTCTCTCGTCCTCGTCCTCGTCGTCTTCGCCTTCGGCGGTGGTGCGGGCTGTGCGCCCGCCACGTGGGCGCCCGGCTCCTTCGCGCAGCGGCACGTGACGGCCGGGGAGATCGACGAGGTGCTCCGCCCGGGCGACTTCCTCTTTCGCTACGTGGACCCCGCCGACCCGCTCGATGCGCAGATCACCAACGCGATCATCCAGAGCGGACAGGTCACCGTGCAGTCCACCAGCGACGCGACCGAGAGCGTGGACCGCTCGGTACGACAGCTCCTGGGCGAGGACGAGGCCCGCTTCGCGCAGGCCTTCTCGCGCGGCGAGCCCAACGCCGTGCACGTCGCGATCTACCTCGGCGGTGGCGAGACCGCGGAGGCCTTCGGCACCTCGCTCGACGACGCTCGGGTCGCGCGCTGGTCTCTCACGACGCCCGCGCGCCTCGGCACCGCGTGGCGCGTGGTGCGTCATCGCGATCCGCGCCTGCGCGCGCTCGTGGCCGATGTGGCGCGCCGATGGGCGAGCGGGCGCATGGGCTACGAGCCGCCCTTCGAGGTCTTCGTCCAGGGCGCGGGCTGGGGCGATCACGCGAGAGAGCGGGCGCTCGCGTTCGCGAACGCCTTCGACCGCGAGGGTGGCCCGCCCGACGTCGGCTCCATGTTCTGCTCGCAGTTCGCGGTGGCGGTGCTCCAGAGCGCGTCGGCGCAGCTCTATCTCCGCGACGAAGGGCAGCTCTGGAGCGAGGCCTCGTTCGACGCGCTGCCGGTCGAGAGTCGGCTCGACGCGATCGCGAGCCCGCTGCACGTGTTCGGCGCGTGGATGACGAGCGGCGCGTTCAAGCTCGTCGCCCACCTCGTGGTCACCGCCAGCGGCACGCAGATCACC
>JAIBCE010000346.1 GCA_019694315.1 Sandaracinaceae bacterium | reverse complement strand
CCGCGATGCGCTGTCGGACTTCCAGCGCACGCGCGAGCTCCGGCCCACGCGCGCCGAGGCCATCGCGGGCATGGGCGACTGCTACGACCAGATGCGGCAGGTCCCCGAGGCCGTCCGCGCCTACGACGAGGCCGTCGCCGCCGTACCGACGCGCGGAGAGTGGTGGTACCGCCTCGGCCGTCTCCAGCTCGACGCGAGCCGCACCGCCGACAGCGTCCGCTCGCTCTCGCGCGCCGCGGTGCTCGGCGACGCCGAGCAGCACCGCCCCGCGTGGCTCGCCGACGCCCACCGCATCCTCGGCGACGCGATGAAGCTCGCCGGTGAGCGCGCGGGCGCGATCGAGCACTACCGCCGATACCTCGAGATCGCTCCTCGGACGGCGATCGATCGCGAGTCCGTGCAGGAGAGCCTGCTCGATCTCGGCGTCGCGCCCAGCGAGTGAGCGATGGCGCCGGGCAACGCAGAGGCCAGTCCTGCTGCCCGGAACTTCGTTCCGGGTTCTTCTCGCACGTCGTTCCAGCTGTTCTCTCCGGACTGAACAGCGCATCCGGATCGAACTTCTGAACCGACGTACTAGAGCACCGATTCATTCGAATCGCTGCTCTAGTCTGTGTTTTCCGAGGGGACGCGTGTCCCCTCGCCCCGCCGAAGTGAATTCGTCGGGGCCCCACTCCCCCAAGAGCCCCGAATCCATTTGATTCCTGGGGGAATCAAACGGATCGGTGCTCTAGCGCAGGGAGCGCTTGGCCTCGCGCACCTCGCGCTTCCACATCTTCTTGTGGACGGCCGCGCGCCGCTTCTCGGTGAGCTCGGGCGAGGGCTTGCGGCCCGCGTGGGCCGGCTGCTCGCCGTGGTGCTCGTCCTCGACGCGCGCCTCGGCCCCGAGCTCGAAGACCGCGAGCTCGCGACGGCCGCGCTCTCCGAGCCGGATCGGCATGACCGCCGCACCGATCCCTGCGCCCACGTACACGGCGCCCTCCGGCCCAGCGGGCTCTCCGTTCGGCGCGCGGCTGCCGTAGAGGCCGTGCACGTACTTGTGGCCGACGAGCCGTCCGAGCGCGAGCTCGTGCAGCCGGGCGAGCGTCACCTGGCCTGCGTGCGTGTGCCCCGCGAACACGAGCGGCACGCCGCGATCCCAGAGCGCATCGGCCTCCTCCGCGATGTGCGAGAGGCCGATCGATGCCACGTCGGTGCGAAGGCCCTTGAGCGCCTGCCGCCGGTCTGCGTGCCCGGTGTAGGCGTCGTCGAGGCCGACGATCTGTACGCGCTGCCCGCGAATCAGCCGCTCGGTCCACGCATTGCGTAAGACCTCCACGTTCGCACGCCGCAGGGCCGCGGCGACCTCGTCCGCGCCTGACCAGTAGTCGTGGTTGCCGAGCACGCCGAGCGCCGGCGCCCGCAGCCGCGACAACTCCGCCACGAGCTGATCCAGGAACATCTGCGAGTGGCAGACGAAATCCCCAGTGATCACCACCAGGTCCGCCTCTTGCGCGTTCGCGAGATCGATCGCGGCGCGCTGCACTGCGAGCGGCGTCACGCGGCCGAAGTGGAGGTCGGTGAGGTGCGCGATGCGCAGGTGATCGAGCTGCTCGGCGTGCGTGGCGCCGCCCGCGAAGCGCCGGAGCTCGATGGAGGGCGCCTTCTTGCCGGGGCGTGGCGGGAGATCGCTCAGGTGCACGGCGGACGGAGCGTATGAACCCTCCGCAGCAGGACGCAAGCCGGCCTCGAGGCGGAGGGTGCACGGGCGCACGCGGCCGTGAGGAGGATCGTTGAATGCGCCCGCGTCGCCGGGCGACACTGTCAGGCATGTCGTTCTCGTCCATCGGGGTCGTGGGCTCGGGTCCCCTCGGCTGCGCGATCGCGATCGCGATCGCGCGCACGGAGGTCTCGGTGCTCCTCGTCCGCGCGATGCGGGGCGACGCGGCGCTCGCCGCGCGCCGGATCGAGTCCCGCCTGCGCTACTTCCTCGACGCGGGCGAGATCACCGAAGACGAGCTCGAGCGCGCCCGTGAGGGCATCCGCATCGTGGACGATCTCGCTCTCCTCGCGCCCTGCGACCTGGTGATCGAGTCGGTGCCGGGCGACGATCTCGCGCGTCGCGCGGTGCTTGCGACCCTCGAGAGGCGCCTCTCGCCCGGCGCGGTCCTCGCGAGCAACAGCGCGCCCGAGGACTTGTCTGCGATCGCGGAGGTGCTGCGCCGGCGCGATCAGTTCGTGGGCCTGCGCTTCTTCGCCAGCCCGCTTTCGGAGCGCGCGGGCGCGCGCACCTCGCTGCCCTCCGCGAGCGTCGTGGAGCTCGGCCTCTTGGTCGAGACGGCGCCGGGCGTGGCCGCTGCGTGCAAGGCCTTCGCGCGCTCGCTCGGCACCACCACCATCGAGCACAGCACCGGCGTGGCGCACGTCGGCTATCGCGAGTTCCTCTCTGGAGAAGCAGCTGCGTCGTCGAGCGCGTGATCGATCACGCGGCTCGCGTTGACGCACCACCACCTGCTCCGTACAGTCGCGCCCCGTGCCGAGGCCCGGACGAGACGCACGAACCTCGTTCTCTTCGACGCACGCGCACCCAGGCTCCGGCCTGGTCGCTCGTAGGGCTCGGCTGGTCCCACGGCCCGCGAGCCGAGCGCGAGAGCTCCCCCCGCGCACACCCACCGCCCCCCACCCCCTGGGCGTCGACGGAAGGCGACGCCTTTTCACGGAGAACCACGCATGAACGCCCGTCGTACCAAGTACATCTTCGTGACCGGCGGTGTGGTGAGCTCCATCGGCAAGGGCCTCGCCGCCGCGTCGATCGGGGCCCTCCTCGAGGCCCGCGGCCTCAAGGTCACCAACGTCAAGCTCGACCCGTACATCAACGTCGACCCGGGCACGATGTCGCCGTTCCAGCACGGCGAGGTCTTCGTGACCGACGACGGCGCGGAGACCGATCTCGACCTCGGTCACTACGAGCGCTTCACGCAGGCGCGCATGACGCGCGCGAACAACTTCACGACCGGCAAGGTCTACGACGCCGTCATCTCCAAGGAGCGCCGCGGCGAGTACCTCGGCGCGACCATCCAGGTGATCCCGCACATCACCGACGAGATCAAAGCGCGCATCCAGGACGTCGCGCAGCGCGCCGACGTGGCGATCGTGGAGATCGGCGGCACGGTCGGTGACATCGAGTCGCTGCCGTTCCTCGAGGCCGTGCGCCAGCTGCGCCACGAGCTCGGCCCGCAGAACTCGGTGAGCATGCACGTGACCCTCGTGCCGTGGATCGCGGCCGCCGGCGAGCTCAAGACCAAGCCCACACAGCACTCGGTGAAGGAGCTGCTCGGCCTGGGCATCCAGCCCGAGATCCTCATCTGCCGTACCGAGAAGCCCCTTCCGCGCAGCGTGAAGGAGAAGATCGCGCACTTCTGCAACCTGCCGGTCAACGCCGTGATCGCGGCCCCCGACGTGAGCGTGATCTACGAGCTGCCGATCGCGCTCCACAGCGAGCGCTGCGACGAGCAGGTGGCCGAGAAGCTCAACATCTGGTCGCGCCCGCCGGATCTCTCGGCGTGGCAGCACGTCGTCGACACCGTGAAGAACCCGCCCAAGGGCTCGGTCTCCATCGCGCTCGTCGGCAAGTACGTGCACCTCCGCGACAGCTACAAGTCGCTGCACGAGGCGCTCGTGCACGGCGCGATCGCGAACGGCGCGAAGATCGACGTGAAGTACGTCGACAGCGAGAACCTCACCCCCGAGAACGTGGAGCGCGAGCTCGCCGGCTTCGACGCGGTGCTCGTGCCCGGCGGCTTCGGCGGCCGCGGCGCCGAGGGCAAGATCCAGGCGATCAAGCTCGCGCGAGAGAAGGGGCTGCCCTTCTTCGGCATCTGCCTCGGCCTCCAGATGGCCGTGATCGAGTACGCGCGCCACCAGTGCGGCATCACGGAGGCGAGCTCGACCGAGTTCGATCCGAGCTGTCCCGAGCCAGTGATCGACCTCATGCCCGACCAGCGCGGGGTCAAGGGCAAGGGCGGCACGATGCGCCTCGGCGCCTACCGCTGCGCGCTCAAGGAAGGCAGCCTCGCCGCGAGCATCTACGGCACGCTCGAGATCTCCGAGCGCCACCGCCACCGCTACGAGTTCAACAACGCGTATCGCCAGCGCCTCGAGGAGCAGGGCCTCGTGATGAGCGGCGTCTCGCCCGAGCTCGGCCTGGTGGAGATGATCGAGCTGCCGCTGAGCAAGCACCCCCACTTCGTCGGCTGCCAGTTCCACCCCGAATTCAAGAGCAAGCCGATGGCGGCTCACCCGCTCTTCACGCGGTTCGTCACGGCCGCCCTCGCCCGCCGCGACGCACGTCCGAAGGACGAAGCGAAGGAGACCGCGGCCGAGACGCAGAGCGTCGTGCACTGACCTCGAGTGCTCGCCCGGCGCTGGCCCCCTGGGATCGCGCCGCTCCGCCACCGCGACACGGTTGTCGTGCTCGGCGTGCGTTCGGCGCGAACTGGCGTGCGATCACGCGGTGGCCCGAGAATCGCTAGGGAGGCGATCGTGGCGCGCCTGCGCACGCCACGTCGGCCCCTGTCTTGACGAGCGTCGGGTTTGAAGGAACGGTCCGGATCGGCGTCCACGCGAGTGGAGAGCACGGTCGTTTGGGTCGGTCGTTGGGTCGGTTCGAGGAGGAATCATGGCTTCGATGAACGGTGTGGGTCGGGTCCTTTGCGTGTTCGCGCTGGCGTCGGTCCCCGCGATGAGCGTGGGTTGTGGCAACCCGCCGCCGTCCCGCCCCGACGCGTACGTGAGCACGCTGACTGACGCGTACGTCCCCGGCATGACCGACACCGGCATGGTGGTGACCATGAGCGACGCGGGCCGTGACGCGGGCGGTACCCGCGTGTGTCGGTCGCCGATGGGCGAGTGCGACCTGCTCGCGCAAGACTGCGCGATGGGCGAGGCCTGCGTGTACGCGCTGCCCGACGCCATGGCGACGACGCCGCAGACCGTGTGTGCGCCGATCGTGGGTGCCGGCGCCGAAGAAGGCGGTGCGTGCTGCGCGCTCAACTCGTGCGACGCAGGGCTCGTCTGCGTGGGCGCCGTGGAGACGATGCCGGGCACCTGCACCAGCATGGGCACTTGCCAGCGCTACTGCTGCGGCTCGTCGAGCGACTGCTCGCCGGGCGACGTGTGCAGCGGCTTCGGCTCGTCGTTCATGGGCGGCATCTGCGATCAGGTCGATGGTTGCAGCCTCGTCGCGCAGACCGGCTGCGAGGGCATGGCGGGCACGGGCTGCTACCCGTCGGCGGGCGGCGCCACGCAGTGTGTGACCCCCACGGCCGCGATGGCCGCCGAGGGCGCGACGTGCATGTACACGAACGACTGCGTCCCTGGCACTGCGTGCTTCACCGTGACGCCGGGTGGTGGCGGCATGGCGCGCAGCATCTGCCTCCGCTTCTGTGACATCGGCGACGGCGCCGCGGACTGCCCGAATTCCATGGGCATGGCGTGCCAGACCGGTGGCGAGCTGCCGGCCGGCACCGGCATCTGCCCGCCCCCGGCCTGAGCCGGCGACATGCGCGCGCACCGACCGAGCTGTTGGGTCGAGTGGCTCGCGAGCGCGCGGCGCTCGTCGTGGGCGTCGTGCGCTCTCGTGCTCGCGGTCGTGCTCGCCCTGGGCGTGGGCTCGGTGGGCTGCGGCGGAAACACCACACCGAGCCCCGACGCCGCCCCCTTGCCCGACGCGAGCATCGTCGAGACGGGTCTCGCGTTCGACGACGCGTTCTCTCCGCCGACGGACGCGCCGGGAGCGTCGGACGCGCTCCCGTCGCGCGATGGCGGCGTGGCGCTCTGTCGCGGCACCTGTGATCCCGTCCGGGCCAGCGGCTGCGGCGCGGCCGAGTCGTGCGTGCTCCGCGGCGAGGAGGCGAGCTGTGGCCCGGCCACTCGAGGAGCGCGCGGCTCGACCTGCACCACCCTCGATGCGTGCGGAGCCGGCCTGGCCTGCTTTGCGACCGCGGCGAGCGGTGTGGGTGTCTGCGAGCGCGTGTGCTGTCCGTCGGGCGATGACTGCGCGCCCACCGAGGTCTGCGGCGGCGATGGGCTCCTCGTGGACGGAACGGCGAGCTCGTGGGGCCGCTGCGGCGCGCCGCGCGCATGCATGCTCCTCGCGCCCGGCACCTGCCCCGATCGCGAGGCCTGCTACGTGGTGGGTCCGTCGGGCGAGAGCGAGTGTCTGCTCGCGGGCGTCGCCGTGGAGGGCGATCCGTGCGTGCTGCCCAACGACTGCGCGCCGGATCTCGTGTGTGCGGGCGCGCTCGATCGAACGTGCACACGCCTGTGCACGCTGGGCCTGCCCGAGGATCCGTGCGGCACGGGCTCGATGTGCGTGCGACAGGCCTACACGCCCGATGGCGTCGGCGTTTGCACCACAGCCGCCGCGCGCATGCGCCCCTGATCGATCAGGGTTCTGGGGTCACGCGTCGGGGGTCGTCGCGTCGGCGCTCGGCGGGGCGGACGTCGCGTGCTTGCGCCGGCGCAGCTCGTCGATCGTCACGTTGTGCGACGAGCTGTCGGCGGCCTCGCGGCGCGCCGTGAGCAACTGCCCCACGTGATCGTGATCCTCGTCGGGGAGCGCGAGACCACCCGAGCCGCGATCGATCGCGTCCACCACGTCGAACGCGCGGAGCGCGCTCGGGTCGATGGCGAGCGCGTAGAGCTTGCTCCCTCGCACGAAGAGGGCCTGCACGACGCGGTGCTCGGTGAGGGCATCGAGGACGCGGCGGGTCGAGGGGACGTCGCCGTCCACGCCCATCGCGATCGCATGGGCGCTCGCTGGGTGGTCGAGGTCGGCCAGGTGCACGACGACGTGCATCGCGAGCTTCTGGAGGTCGGCGTGATCGCGCCGCGGCCCACGCGCGAGCGCGCGGAGCGTCGGCGCGTGCTGGAAGGCCGCCGTCACCTGCGCGCCGATCAGCACCACGAGCCAGCTCGCCTGGATGCTCGCGAGGAGCACCGGGAACGCGCCGAAGCCCGAGTAGATCGCGTTCCAGCGCGCGAGCCCCACCTGGAAGCGCACGTGCAAGAGCTGGAGCGCGTACCACGACACGCCCGCGAGCACGGCCCCGGCGAGCGCAGGCCGCACGTGCACCTCGGCGTCGGGCAGCTCCACGTACATCACGAGGAGCGCGAGCGTCGCGAGCAGCGGCGGCAGCACGAAGACGAGCACATCGCGAAGGACGTGCACCGTGATGACGTCCTCGAGCCAGTGCGCCGCCGACGCGGCCGTCACGGCGTAGACGAGCCCGAGCGGGGTGACCGCCAAGGTGACGGCGAACGCGCGCACGCGTCGGTGCAGGGGGCGCGTGGGCCCGCGCGCCTCGAAGATCGTGCCGAACGCCTCCTCGGCGCCACGCACGACGCGCACGAGGGCGACCACCAACACGACCAGCCCCGCGATGCCGAGGCCCGTGAGCGAGGTGTTCTCGACGAGGAGGAGGATCGAGTCGGCCGTGCGGCGCAGGCCCGCCACGCCCTCGGAGGCCGCGGCGCCGGGCGGACCGAGCACCTCGTCGAGGAAGGGCCGCAGCGTTCCGTCGAGGAACCAGTGGTAGAGGCCGGTGGCCTTTCCGATCGCGAACGCGAGCGCAAGCGCCGGGACGATCGCGAGCACCGTGTGGAACGAGAGCGATGCTGCCCGCAGGTGGAGCCGATCGCGGAAGAGGCCTCGGATCGCGAGCCAGGCGATCCGCACCGCGATCAACGCCGTCCTCGCGGCGGGGCTCAGCGAGCGCTCGTCGATCTCGAAGAGCCAGTCGCGCGTCCGCCAGAGGGCGCTCCGCACGGGCCGTCGGATCGGCTCACCAGCGATGGAGTTTCGATCGAGGGGCACGCGGCGCGCATCGTATCAACCGCCGCGCCCGCGTGGACGACGACCCCGAGTCCTCTGATTCCTGAGAGAGGGAGAGAAAATCGCCGTCGGGGACGCCACGCGGCGGGGTTGCGCAGCAACCCCAGGAGCGCGCGAGAAAGCGAGGCTTGGGGAGCGTCGAGCAGGGGGGAATGGGGGGGAGTTGCCGACTCCCCCCGACCGCG
>JAIBCE010000345.1 GCA_019694315.1 Sandaracinaceae bacterium | reverse complement strand
CAACGGCGAGCCGACGCCGCTGCTCGAGCTCGGCCTTGGTTCCAACGGGTCGCATCCGGGGATCAGATCACGCGGCGATCTCGGCGTCGATCCCCTCGATCTGTTCTCCGACTGGAAGGTCAGTAGGGCCCGCGTATGAAAGAGTGGATCGGTTCGCTCGGAATCTTTCGTGATCCGTGGGTTCCATCCGTCGCCCAAGTGTGATCTACCCTTGGCGTGAAGCTCGCTGAACGTCAGAAGGCCGAAGCCGAGGTCCGCCGGAGATACCAGTTGCTCAAGGACTCGATGGACGAGCGCGTTGCCCGACACTGGGCCGCGACGGAGGCGATCGCGATCGGCCACAGCGGGGTCGCCATCGTCGCCCGCGCAACCGGCATGGCGCCGCGTCGCATCGGCCTCGGCAAGCGCGAACTGCGCGGTGCGGCTGGCGATGTGCCCATCGTCAACGTTCGACGTCGTGGCAGCGGCCGTCAGCCCCACGAGAAAGTCCACCCCGAACTCGTTCCTGCGCTGCTCGCGCTCGTCGATCCCGAAACGCGAGGTGATCCAGAGTCGGCGTTGCGGTGGTCCAAGAAGAGCACGCACGCGCTCTCGGAGGAGATGTTCCACACGCACGGCATCCGCGTCGGTGACAAGACCGTCGCGCGTCTGCTGCGCGACAACGGCTACAGCCTCCAGGCGACGCACAAGACTGTCGAAGGCAAGCAGCACCCTGACCGCGATGCGCAGTTCGAGCACATCAACCGACGGGCCGCCGAGTGCATGAAGAAGGGCACGCCGTTCATCTCGGTGGACACGAAGAAGAAGGAGCTTGTTGGGAACTTCAAGAACGCCGGTACCGAGTGGCAGCCGCAGGACGCGCCCGAACTCGTCGATGTTCACGACTTCCCGGATCAGGCAGTCGGCAAGGCCATCCCGTATGGCGTCTTCGATGTCGCTGACAACAGCGGCTTCGTCAACGTTGGCACCGATCACGACACGCCGGCCTTCGCAGTCGCCTCGATCGGCGCGTGGTGGAACATGGTTGGCTGTAAGCGCTACCCGGACTCGAAGGACCTCTTCATCACGGCCGACGCGGGAGGGAGCAACGGCCACCGTCCGCGCGCCTGGAAGCTTGAGTTGCAGCAACTCGCCGACCGTCTCGGCATCGCGATCCACGTCAGCCACTTTCCGCCCGGCACGAGCAAGTGGAACAAGATCGAGCACCGGCTCTTCTCGTTCATCAGCATCAATTGGCGCGGCCGACCACTGCGCACCTACGAGACCGTCATCAACCTGATCAGCAACACGACGACCCGCGGCGGCCTCGTCGTGCACGCGAAGCTCGACAAGCGTCGATATCCAACGGGACGGAAGATCTCCGCGAAGGAGATGAAGACGCTCAACATCGAGAGAGAACCCTTCCATGGCGATTGGAACTACACCGTTCGTCCGCGAGCGGCCGCTTGAGAACCGAGACGATTATTCATACGCGGGCCCTTAGAGCAGCGATTCGAATGAATCGGTGCTCTAGCGGGAGCAGGGGCCTGGTGGTCCTCGGAAGTCGTCGATCAGCGTCGTGGGCGCGGACGCGCCATGTCCTCGGGTGTGTCCCAGTCATCGAGCACGTCGCGCTCGCGCGCCTCCACCACGAGCTCCGTGGTGCCCACCTCGTCGAGCAAGCTCTGGAGGCTCAGCGCACCGCGCACGAGGCGCGACTGGGCGATCGCGAGCACATCCTCGCTTCGATAGCGCGCCGCCAGTGGCTCCCAGCCATGCTCGCGGCGCGGCGCGAGGATCCTCGCCTCGGGCGCCGAGCATGCCAGTCGCTCGAGGAAGGCGCGGTCGATGAACGGCAGATCACACGCGAGCGCGATCACGCGTCCGCCGCGTGCCTCGCGCAGGAGCGACACGAGCCCCGCGAGCGGCCCGGCGCCCGTCTGCGCGTCCGCGATCGCGCGCAGGCCGAGCGCTTCGTAGGCCTCGTGCGTGCCCACGAGCAGCACCTCGCGCGCGAGCCCGCGGCTCTCGTCCACGAGGCGCGCCACCAGCGTCCGGTCGTCCTCGGGCGCACGGAGCAGGCCCTTGGCCGCACCGCCCATGCGGGTGCCGCGGCCGCCCACGAAGAGGCCGATCAGGCTGACATCGATCATGGGCTTGGTGCCGCGGTCCATCGCGCGGGCGAGGATATGCTCCCGCCATGTCTCGCATCAGCCTCGAAGAGGCGATCACGCGCGCCCTCGGTGCCGCAACCCTCGTGGCCACGGAGCCACTGCCGCTCGCGCAGCTCTCGGGGCGCGTGCTCGCCGAGGATCTCGACTTCGGCGCAGATCTTCCGCCCTTCGATCACGCGGCCATGGATGGCTACGCGATCGCAGGCGCGGCCCCGTCGGATGCGGCGTTCTCCGTGGTGGGCGAGTCGCGCGCGGGCGCCCCGGCCAGCGAGGCCGATCGACGCTTCGCGATGACGATCTCCACGGGCGCCGCGATCCCTCCGGGCCTCGACACCGTGGTCCCGTGGGAAGACGTCTCGCGCGAGGGCGATCGGATCACGCTGCGTCGCGAGGCGCGCGCAGGTCAGCACGTGCGCAAGGCCGGCGAGGACGCGCGTCGCGGCACGCGCGCGCTCTCGCGAGGCACGCGGCTCTCGGCGCGGCACGTCGCGCTCCTCGCCACCCTCGAGCGCGATCACGCCGTGGTGTCGACGAGGCCGCGCGTGGCCATCCTCTGCACCGGTGACGAGCTGCGCGATCCCGGCAGTGCGCCGCGACCCGGCTCCATCGTGGACTCGAACGGCCCGATGCTCGCCGCGCTCGTGGCCCAGGGCGGCGGAGCGCCAGTCCGCCACCGCGTGCCCGACACCCGCGAGGCCGTGCACGACGCGCTCTCGGGCGCCCTCGACGACGCAGAGCTCGTGATCACGATCGGCGGCGCGGCAGATGGCGTCCACGATCACGTGATGCCCACGCTCGAGTCGCTCGGTGCCGAGACGCTCTTCCGCGGCGTCGCGATCAAGCCGGGCAAGCCCGTCGCGCTGGCGCGCAGCACGCGCGGCGATCGCGTCGTGCCGGTGCTCGCCCTCCCCGGCAATCCGGGCTCGGCGTTCGTCACGTTCACGCTCATCGGGCTCCCGCTCCTCCGCGCGATGCAGGGCGATCTCAGGCCGCGCCCGCGCACCTCGTTCGCGCGCGCCGCCCGTGCGATGAAGGGCGCTGCGGATCGCGAGGTGCTCGCCTACGGCGCGATCCACGCCGAGTCGGAGGGCACGCACGAGGTGTTCGTGCCCGCACCCTCGGCGACCTCGGGCTCCATCCCCGGCCTCGCCTCGGCGTCGGCCATCGCGATCGTCCCCGCCGGCGCGAGCCTCGCCGAGGGTGAGCTCGCGCGCGTGATCGAGGTGGAGCGCGCGTGAGCGCGTCGGGTCAGCGCGTGGGTGTGCGCGAGCGCGGCCTACGAAGCCAAGCGACGAAGCCGTCGCGAGGTCGGACGTCTCCGATGCGCGCGCTCTCGCTCTCCGCAGCGTCTCTCTCCGCCGCTGGCCTCTCCAACGCTGCGGGCCTCCTCGCCGCCTTCCTCTCGGGCTGCGGCTCCTCCGCCCCCTCGAGCGCGCCCGCGCCCATCGTTGCGCCGACCCCCATGCCCGCAGCGATCGTTGCGCTGGCGCAACCCTCGCCCGGAGGCCCTTCGGATCCGCGGGCCACGTCGAGCGACGCCCGCGAGGGTCCCGCGGTGCCTGCGGTGGCGCGGCAGGGCTTCGTGCAGATCGCCGTCGGCCTCGACGTGACCTGTGCCCTCATGGCCGATCACGGCGTGCGCTGCTGGGGCAGCAACGCCGACGGCCGCGCGGGTCTCGACGGCCTCGACGTCGCGTCGGTGCCGACGCTCGTCTCGTCGTTGCCACCCTCGCGCGCCATCGCCGTAGGCAGTTCGCATGCGTGCGCGGTCGAGCGCGACGGCGAGCCCGTGGGCCGCGTGCGCTGCTGGGGCGACAACCGCGAGGGACAGCTCGGGGACGGCACGACAGCGAGCCGCGCTCATCCCGAGCTCGTGACGGGCCTCGATCACGTGGTCGAGCTCGAGGCGAGCGAGCACGCCACGTGCGCGCGCATCGCGGACGCACCCGAGTCGCCCGGCCGTGTGCGCTGCTGGGGCCGCGCGGGCTTCGTGGGCGAGCGCGTGCGTCGCGATCAGCTGGTGCCCATCGACGTGCACGGCGTGCGCGACGCGATCGACGTGGTGCTCGGCCCCGACAACGGCTGCGCGCTCCTCTCGGATCACGCGGCGCGCTGCTGGGGCTTCGGCGGAACTGGCCTCTTCGGATCACGCCCCGGCCCCTTCGAGCGGCCCACGTGGGCCGTGCGTGACGCGCACGATCACGATCTCGCGCTCGCGGGGATCGCGCTCGGGAGTCGGCACGTGTGTCTCCACTTCGCCGATGGTCACCTCGAGTGCGCGGGCGACGACGCGTATGGCCAGCTCCTCGATCAGTTCGTTCCCGACGAGGCCCAGTGTGATCGCCCCTCCGATGGCAGCGACGTCACCTGCACATGGGAGGACCCGCCGCCCCCACACGAGACCTATCCACCCGGCGTCGCGCCTCCGGACATCTGGCCACCTCCGGTGATCCCCCGCGCCACGCACACCGAGCACTTCGCATCACGCCGCTGGTATGCCTTCGCGCGAAGCGGCGTGCGCGCGGTGGTGGCAGATGGTCAGTTCGCCATGGGCCGAACTTGCATCCTCACCAGCACGGACGAGGTGGCTTGTTTCGGCCGACACGGCCTCGGCGACTGGGGCCATCGCCGCGAGTCCCCCATGCCCCTCACGCGAGGCGCGACTCAGCTCGACGTGGCCCCCCACCACGGCTGCGCCGTGCTCGCCGACGGCCGCGCGGTCTGCTGGGGCAGCAACCACGCGGGCCAGCTCGGAGACGGCACCACGGAGCCCCGCAACGACGGCGTCTTCGTCACGTGGTGAACAGATTCCTCTACAACTCCCGTTCGGCTCTCCAAGGTCAAGGCACGCAGATCATCGGCCACGGCGTGGCCCACGCAGAGGTCCGACCAAATGCCGAGTGGTCTCCACGTGCGACGGGCAAGCAGGACGGGGCAGCCGGAACGCAGTCCGAATCATCGCGGCAAGCGATGGAACACCGGCCGAGAGCGCATTCCGCCGAGGCGCATTCGCTTCCCCGTGTGCACGCGTCGCCCACCGCGCCTGTCCCCCGCGTCGCCCAACGACTGCACACGTTCATGACGAAGCCGTAGGGCCCGATGACGCCAGGGACGACGTCGCGTGTCACGCAGGGGAGGCCTCCGGGACATTCGCTCTCGTGACGGCACTCGAACAAGCAGATGGGGGGGAGGATTGGAGGCTCCGCGACCGAGTTCTCGTTCACCGCCGGAGGGACGCAGCCGGCACCGTTGACCTCGGTGCATCGCCCGTCCTCGCCGCAATAGAGCGAATAGCACTCGTCATGCGTCGTACAGAACGTTCCGTCGACCGCGCCGCCTGGGTTCGGGGGCAAACAAACCCCATGCGTGTCATCCGGTGGGAGTGGTCGACAGATGATGTCCGGGGCATCGCACGTCGCAGACCAGCCACACTGCTCTCGGCAGTGTAGGCAAGTGGGCGAATCCACATCGCAAACCTCGTTCGCATGAACGACGTGGTCGCCGCAGGCATCGGCCACGCACTGGCCGACACGCGCGTCGCAGTAGGGCGTGTCTCCGCCACACTCCAGGTCCACGGCAGCGCCGCCCACGCAGCGGCGGGTGGCGGTGGGCGTGCTGCACGGGCCGAGCTCGCTCGAGAGGGTCGCGTCGTCGTCGGCGCAGTCGCCGCCGCCGCATGCGAAGTCACGGTCGCCATCGCCATCGCGGTCGGGGCAGGCGAAGGCATCGCCGCCTGCGTCGACGGGGGGAGCGTCGGGCACCGCCGGAACGTCGGTGAACCCGGGTGCGTCTCCGGGCCCAGCGTCGTCGGGGCTGTTCGTCGCCGGACAGCCCGCGAACGCCAGAGCGAGGACCACACCTGCCCCACCTGCGTGCATCCGCTTCACGACGACCTCCGCACGCCCGAACGCTCGGCCTGGGCGGACGACGTTCCCGGGACGGCAATTGCGAGAAGAAGCGTATGCGTTCTCATGGACCATCCCTCGGTTTAGGGCCTGCAGTTCAGAGGCCAGGGCGTCGCGAACTCACTGCCTCTCGGTGCGACCGTCATGGACAGCCGAGTCTCCTCGGCGACACAGCGGGGGGCGCCAGGGCCGCAATCCGCGTCAGTGCGGCATGCCAGCGAACAGACTCGCTGCACGCACTGCCCAGAGGCGCAGTCTGCATGCGCCTCACACGGGGTCCCCAACGCCTGAGCGCCACGCACGGCACCAGGCGTGCAGATGTTGGCTTGGAAGAGGTGCAGCGCCCCCCCTGATAGGCGTCCAGCGTTCACTTCCCAGAGCTGACAGGGCGCCCCACCAAGGCACTCCGTCTCGTGGAGACACTCGAAGTGACAAGTCATCGGGTAGCTTGCGGTCCAAAGAAACACCTGGGTCTCGGAAAAGGCGGGCAGCGGACACTCGTAGGTCGCCACCTCCGTGCAGCGCCCCTCGTCGCCGCAATACCCCGAGCGGCACTCGTCCCCGGTCATGCAGCGCGTACCGTTGGGCGCGCCGGCCGGAGTGGGCGGCAAACACACACCATACGGGTCGTCGGGCAGCGGCGGCCGGCAGACCCACTCGCCCGCCGGGCACTCGTCGACACCCCGACAGCCGCGCTGACAGCGAAAGCACCCTTCCGCCAGCTCCGCATCGCACACCTCGTTCGCATGGACGACGTGGTCGCCGCAGGCGTCGGCCACGCACTGGCCGACACGCGCGTCGCAGTGGGGCGTGTCTCCGCCACACTCCAGGTCCACGGCAGCGCCGCCCACGCAGCGGCGGGTCGCGGTGGGCGTGCTGCACGGGCCGAGCTCGCTCGAGAGCGTCGCGTCCTCGTCATCGCAGTCGCCGCCGCCGCATGCGAAGTCGGGGTCGCCATCGCCATCGCGGTCGGGGCAGGCGAAGGCATCGCCGCCTGCGTCGACGGGGGGAGCGTCGGGCACCGCCGGAACGTCGGTGAGCCCGGGTGCGTCTCCGGGCCCAGCGTCGTCGGGGCTGTTCGTCGCCGGACAGCCCGCGAACGCCAGAGCGAGGACCACACCTGCCGCACCTGCGTGCATCCGCTTCACGACGACCTCCCCACGCTCGAAGTCCCCAACGCTGAGAACCCTGCGCAAACTCCGAAGCCCCGGCGGCGACTGGAAGTCAGGTGGAATGGACAGCGGCGCATCTCCCCCTCGCAGTCTAGTCCGCGCACATCAACGGCCACGGCGTCTCCCAACTGGAGCTACGTGGGCCTGCCGCACCGTGATCGGTCCGTTCCACTGGCAAACAACGTGGCAGCGATGGACCACAGTCGCTGTCCGCCCGGCACGCACTCGAGCAGCGCCCCAAGACACATTCAGCGGACTGGCAGTCGCTCCCGCTTCCGCAAGACGCCCCAAGAAGCCCCGCCCCCCTCGTCGCCCACCGACTGCAGACGTTGACCACGAACACAGGCCCGGTCCAAACCTCGCGAGTGACACAGGGAAGCCCGAGCGGGCATTCGGTCTCGTGTCGGCATTCGAACAGACACGTAGAGGGGTCCACCACCCTCTCGGCCACCTCAAACTCGGAGACCGCGGGCGGCTCGCAGTGAACGCTGTTGACCTCGGTACAGCGACCATCATCGCCGCAGTAGGCCGAGTAGCAACTGCTGTCGGACACGCAGAAGCTGCCGTTCGGAGCGCCACCGAGATTCGGGGGAAGGCACACGCCGCCGAAGGTGTCTTCCCGAACGAGCGGGCGGCAAATCGCCTCTGGGTCGTCGCAAGCGTCGCTGGTGGCGCAGAACTGGTGACAGCGCCAGCAGCCGTCGACGCGGTCGGCATCGCACACCTCGTTCGCATGGACGACGTGGTCGCCGCAGGCGTCGGCCACGCACTGGCCGACACGCGCGTCGCAGTAGGGCGTGTCTCCGCCACACTCCAGGTCCGCGGCAGCGCCGCCCACGCAGCGGCGGGTCGCGGTGGGCGTGCTGCACGGGCCG
>JAIBCE010000344.1 GCA_019694315.1 Sandaracinaceae bacterium | reverse complement strand
GGTGCCCAACGTCGTCGCCATCCCGGCAATCATCATCGCGATCATCACGAACATCACGCGCGCTCCTTCCTTCGAGGAGCCGCAGAATTTCCGGAACGGGACGCCGCAGAATTTCTGGAACCATCAGCGCTCGAAGCAAGTGGTGCGTCGTGAGCGCTCGACGTTGGCCGTGATCAAGGCAACCGATCAGTTCGGCCCCTCGATCGGAACCGCACTCGCTGAGCTCCTCCGCCCTGCCCTCGCCGCCGGTGAGACGCTCCCCGATCTCTCGTTCGCGATCGTCCTGGCCCAGCGCACGCTCCAGCGCCAGCTCGACGCGTTCGTCGCTGCGAACACCGCGAGCGAGATCGAGTTCGCTGACGACGCAGAGCCGCGCGAACGGCGCGACAGGCTCGAGGCCGAGATCCGCGCGCACATCTCCGCCGCGCGCGCGGTCGTCTCCGATCTGTACGGCGCCGCCGGCCTCGCGGCGTTCAAGCTCACCTCACCCGCAGAGCCCGGGCCCGCAGCCGCGGCACGCTACGCCACCACGCTCATCGAGGCGCTTCGCGCGCCCCGCGCGGAGCTGCGGTCCGTGCTCGCGACGCGCGCCGTCAGCTTCCAGCCTGCCGCCCTCGCCGACGATCTCGCGCCGCTCGTGACCGCCCTCCAGCGCGCCCTCGAGGACGTGGCGCGCGAGCGAGCCGAAGCCGCGCAGGTCACCGTCGCGCGCAACGCGGCGCTCGCGGCGAACGACGCGTCCTTCATGGCCCTCGCGGGCCTCATCGAGGCGATGGCGCGAGCGGCCGGCAAGCACGAGGTCGCCGATCGCATCCGCCCGTCCACCCGCGAGCCCGGCATCCTCGTCGACGAGCCGGTCGCCCCGGCCGATGACACCGAACCCAGCGCGCCGAAGCCCGTGAGCGATCCGAACAAGCCCGGCGCAGATCCCTTCGGTTCGTGACGAGGAGATTCGGAGATGCGTGAGACTCGTGTGGCGGTGAGAGGGCTCTTGGCGTGCTTCGGCATCCTGCTCGGAGCGTGTGGCCCGGCCCTCGCACCCATCCCCTCCACGCTCGAACACCGGGTAGGCCTACCGCCGGGGGACTCGATGATCGTCGTCGCCGAGCCGCAAGAGGTCGGCCCCGGCGGCCTCCTCGTCAACACCTCCATGGCCGTACCGGGACAGTCCATCCGCATCCCCATCGACGCCACGCAGGGTGGCGTTCTCCATGTGTTCGCGGAGGCCGGCGCGGACGGGCTCGACCTCACCCTCACGATCCTGGATGAGGGCGAGGCGCAGCGCGCCTACGTCGATGACTCACGAGGACGCGACCCACAGGCAGCCGTCCCGATCGCGGCAGGCCGCTACGTCATCCAGATCGGAACGTACGCCTCCTACGTGCGGACAGGCCCGGTGCGCGTGGCCGTCTGGGTCACACGCGGCGCTTTGCCGCGATGAGTTGTCGGCTTGACCAGCGGAGGTTCGCGTGAACGCGCTCTGGCTGGGGAACTCGCTTGCCGTGGGTGGTCGCAGCGTGGCGGCCACGGACCCGGCGCGCTTCGAACTGCCGTCGCACCACCTCGTCACCCATGGTGTGGTGGTCGGCATGACCGGCTCGGGCAAGACCGGGCTCGTGACGGTGCTCGTCGAGGAGGCCGCCCAGGCGGGCGTGCCGGTGCTCGTCATCGACGTGAAGGGCGACCTCCCGAACCTGCTCCTGGCGCTGGACGGCGACGACCCGAACACGTTCCTCCCGTGGCTCGGCGGCGAACAGCTCGCGACCGACCCTCGCCCTCCGCTCGAGTTCGCGCGCAGGGCGATGGAAGAGCGCCGCTCGCGGCTCGCGAGCTGGGGCATCGACGACGACGCCATCGCTCGCTACCGCACACGCGTCGCAGTCCATGTGCGGACGCCGGGCTCCACGGCGGGCGAGCCGCTCCATCTGCTCTCGGGGCTCGAGCGACCATCGTCGCGGTGGAAGGACGACCCCGAGGCGGCCCGGGCGACGCTGAGCGCCGCGGTCTCGCTGGTGCTGCGGTTGCTCGGGCGTGATCCGGATCCTGCGAAGAGCCGCGAGCACGTGCTCCTGAGCGTGCTCGCCGAGCGACGGCTCGCGAGCGGTCAGAGCGCAGAGCTGGGCGCGCTCGTGAGCGACGTGCTCGAGCCGCCGATCACCGAGCTCGGTGCGCTACCGCTCGACGCGTTCGTGTCGCCCGGTGATCGAGCGTCGCTCGCGGCGGCCCTCAACACGTTGCTCGCCTCGCCGACGTTCGCGACCTGGCGCCAAGGGGCGTCGCTCGACGTCGCGGCGTGGATGCAGCCCGAGGCCGACGGCCGCACGCCGGTGCACGTCGTGAGCGTCGCGCACCTCGACGATGAAGAGCGGACGCTCGTGCTCGGCGTGCTGCTCGAAGAGGTCCTCACCTGGGTGCGAGGCCTTCCCGGCACGCAGCGCCTCCGTGGGCTGGTCGTCTTCGACGAGACGTACGGCTTCCTCCCACCGCACCCGCGCGACCCGGCCACCAAGCGCCCGCTCGTCGCGCTGATGAAGCAGGCGCGCGCGTTCGGTGTCGGCGTGGTCCTCGCGACGCAGAACCCCATGGACCTCGACTACCGCTCGCTCAGCAACGCGGGCCTCTGGTGCGTCGGGCGCCTCCAGACCGATGCCGATCGCGAGAGGATCGTGGACGGCCTCGCGAGCAGCGACGCTGGCGGCGGCGCCATGGACGCCAAGGCCCTCACCAAGCTCCTCGCGCGCCTGCGGCCTCGCTGGTTCGTGGTCCGCGACGTCCACACGGGCGAAGCCCCGTTCCTCCTCCAGCCCCGCCAAGCGATGTCCCTCCTCCGCGGACCGCTGACGAGGGCCGAGCTGGGGCTGGCACGGGCTCGGCTGGGAGGGAGCTCATGAGTGGTCAGCTGGTGATCTGCAACTCGTGCAACAAGAGCGCAGCCCTCAGTGCACGCGTTTGTCCTAGTTGCGGGGCCGCCCTGGTGGCGCGCCGTACGAACGGCTTGGGTTGGCTCGGATGGTTTCTCGTCGTTGACGGCTTGCTCGGCTGCCCTTTCACTGGGGGTTGGTCGCTGCTGAGTGCCGGAGTGGGCGCTGTGTTCGTGATGATTGGGCGCTCGGAACAACTCGATCGCAGCGCCATTCGGTTGGCCACGACCACCGACGCGGAACGGCTGGGGTTGTCGGTCGAGTCGCTGGCCCCACGCCTCCCAGCCCTCCTTCGTCCTGGCACGCTGATCGTCTTAGGAACCGCGGCCGTATGCCTCGTCGCTTATGGCTTGCAGACGATGTGGAGTGAGCCATCGCTGGGCCCCCTCCTTCCTCGAACGGCCCCCACGCCCAACGCCGACACGGCCTCTGAAGCACCGTCGGAGCCAGCCGCGGAGGAACCAGCACCCTCCTCGGACTCGGCGCCGGAAGCGCGTTGGTACTGCCTGTGTGCGCGAGAGTTCGATGAAGCAGGGTCGACCACCGTCACGTCGTGCCGGACGACCGCGGCTCAATGTCGCCGGCTCGAGATCCGGGCAACCTCGGGCGACACGCTGGAACTCTTACACGAGTGTGAGGAGATCGTTGGCGCGACGCCTGAAGCTGCGAGTGGACTCGCAGGGTGGGAACCATCCGCGTTTCGCGGAGGTTGGCAGCTTCGCGGCAGTTGCGCGTTGCCGTAGGCCGCCTGCGCGGCTCACATGCCCCGCTCCGCGGGGGCTTCGCGAGCGTCTGCACGGACGGCGCTCGGGGAGTAGCCTCGCTCCATGCGATGGCAGCTCTCTCCGATCGTGGTCGCGTCGAGCCTCTCGCTGACGGGCTGTTGCATGGGCGTGGCGCCATCCGCTCCGCCGCCGCCGTCGAGCGTCGCGCTCCGCGAGGGGCCCATCGTGGCCGAGCTCGTGTACCAGAGCGACGTCGTGCGCGGGCGCCTGTCGCACCTCGAGGTGAGCGCGCCGCTGCATGCGTCGGTCGCGCTCCCGTGCAGCGCGGGCGTCGGCGAGCTCTCGAGCGACGGCGCGGCTCGGATCGCCTATCGCTGCGGGCCGTCCGAGCCCTGGCGCGTCGTGTACCTCGGACACAGTCAGCTCTTCGAGCGCTGCACCCCGACGCTCGGCGCGAGCGCCACTCCCGCCTTCGCCGACGCGCCCGCGACCCTCGTCGAGGCTGCGGGCAGCATCGCTGCGTGCATGCCGGCGACCTCGGCGTCCCTCGCCGATCAGGCCTACTTCCCAGCGCTCCTCGACGAGGCCGCGCGCATCGGCCCCGACGCGCTCGCGCGCGCGCTCCTCGACGCCATCGACCACGAAGGCGCGCTCGGCTGGCAGGCGCACGCCTCCCAGGTCCCCGCCTCCCAGACGGGCTGGCACGAAGGGCTCGTCGCCGCGCTCGCCACCGATCCACCCTCGCCGACTCGCTCGTGTCGTGCGGCGCTCGCGCTCGGTGTGGACGACCCCGCGGTCACGGCCCGCACCCCCGCGCTCGTCCCGAGCTTCCTCGAGCCCGTCTGCGGAGGCCCCGACACCGTGCGGCTGTTCGAGGGACTGCACCGGCACGCGCCCGAGGCCGCCACGGCGCTCGCGTGCCGTGATCTGCAACGCACCCATGACGGCGATCCGGGAGGCTGGACGCTCGCGCCCCTGCATCACCTCGCCTCCACCGCCGAGGCGCGCTGCGACCTCCGTGCGTGGGTGGCTTTCCTGCGCTGCCGCCCTGCCATGCGATGCGGCGACCACCTGTGCGGAGGGGACGAGGTCGCGCTCGACCTCGCATCGCCCGAGGTCATGAACGCGTACCACGCGCTGCTCGCGGTCGAGGCGCGGAACGGCGCCCTGCCCGAGGCATGGTCGAGGCTCGAGGGCTGCGGCGAGCGGAGCCCCGAGTAGGCGCGCCGCGAGCCCGCCGCAGCGAGCGTTCGCAGACGCACGAGGGGTGGGTCCCGCGTCGCTGCCACCGCGCGGGCGCGTGCTATACGGCCGCGCGGGTCCCCGTAGCTCAGCTGGATAGAGCAGTCGCTTCCTAAGCGAAAGGTCGCAGGTTCAAATCCCGCCGGGGACGGTTCGGTCGGCTCCAACGACACGAGAGGGAGAAAGTCATGCTCGAGATCACTGGCATCGCGGCGCGAGAGATCCTGGACTCGCGAGGCAACCCCACCGTCGAGGTCGAGATCGAGATCGACGGCGCCGTCGTCGGTCGTGCGGCGGTTCCGTCCGGCGCCTCCACCGGCGAGCACGAGGCGCACGAGCTGCGCGACGGCGACGCCAAGCGCTACCTCGGCAAGGGCGTGCTCCAGGCCGTCGAGAACGTGATGGAGAAGATCGCGCCCGAGGTGCTCGGCCGCGACGCGCTCGATCAGACCGCGGTCGATCAGGCGATGATCGATCTCGACGGCACCAAGACCAAGAGCAAGCTCGGCGCGAACGCGATCCTCGGCGTGTCCATGGCCGTGGCGCGCGCGGCGGCCGAGGCGGTGGGCCTTCCGCTCTATCGCTACCTCGGCGGCGCCCAGGCGTGCGTGCTCCCCACGCCGCTCATGAACATCCTCAACGGCGGCACCCACGCCGACAACGGCCTCGAGATCCAGGAGTTCATGGTCGTGCCGCACGGCGCCGCGAGCTTCCGCGAGGGCCTGCGCATGGGCGCCGAGGTCTTCCACCACCTCAAGTCGATCCTCAAGAAGCGCGGCCTCACGGTGGCCGTGGGGGACGAGGGCGGCTTCGCGCCGCGCCTCGAGAGCAACGAGGCCGCGCTCGCCGTGATCCTCGAGGCGATCGAGAAGGCCGGCTACACGCCGGGCCGCGACATCTCCCTCGCGCTCGACTGCGCCGCGAGCGAGTTCTACGACAAGGACAAGAAGGTCTACACCTTCGACAAGAAGGAGATCGACGGCGCGGCGCTGATCGACACCTACGTGCGCCTCACCGAGAAGTACCCGCTCGTGTCCATCGAGGACGGCTGCGCCGAGGACGACTGGGACACGTGGAAGAAGCTCACCGACCGCCTCGGCAACAAGGTGCAGCTCGTGGGCGACGATCTCTTCGTCACGAACGTCTCGCGCCTCTCGCGCGGCATCGAGGCGGGCATCGCCAACTCGATCCTGGTGAAGGTGAACCAGATCGGCTCGGTCTCCGAGACGCTCTCGGCCATCCGCCTCGCCTCGCAGAACGGCTACTCGTCGATCATCTCGCACCGCAGCGGCGAGACCGAGGACACGTTCATCGCGGACCTCGCGGTGGCCACCGGCGCGGGTCAGATCAAGACGGGCTCGGCGTCGCGCTCGGACCGCATCGCGAAGTACAACCAGCTCCTGCGCATCGAGGAGATGCTCGGCGCGGGCGCACGCTACGCCGGCCGCTCCACGCTGCGCGCTGGCTGAGCCGCGACGTTCTCGCTTCGGGCGCGGTCGGGGGGAGTCGGTGGCTCCCCCCTTTTCCGCGCGCTCCTCGGGTGGCTGGGCCACGCCACCGCCACCCTCGAGCTCGAGCGCCGGCGAAGCCCACGGCCCAACTTCCGGGTCCTCGCGCTGCGCGAAGATCCTCGGAAGTCGTCGATCACCGGACGCGACGGGCGCGCACGAGATCGACGACGGGGGTCACGCCTTCACGACGATCGAGCGGGGTGAAGGCCACGCGCTTGGCGGTCAGCTCCGCGACCGCCGCCGCGCCGTAGGGCGTGTCGGTGCCCCACACCGCGCGCACGCTCGTGGGCGGCAGCGCGCCCAAGATCTCAGGCAGATCCGAGGGCTCGATCAGCGGGAAGCTCGCGCCGTCGATGAGGACGATGGACGGCGGCTTGAAGCCGATCGCCTTTCGCACGCGCTGCGGCTCGTCATAGGTGAGCGTCGCGACGAGCTGGGTGCCGAGCACGCGCTCGAGCTCGCCGGCGAGCGCCTCGGACGACGAGAGCACGAACACGAAGACCTGCGCCGTCTCGAGCATGATCTCGCGCGTGATGTCCTGCGAGCTCGTCTTGGGCGACGGGGTGCGGGCCACGAGGACGCGGAGGAGATCGTCGATCACGTCGTCGGCGGCGCTGCCCTGGCGCTTGGTGAGCGCCGTGCGCAGCGGGCCGTTGACGAGCGCGACCAGCTCGGCCGGAGACGACAGCGCGTTGGGCATCGCGCGCACGGCCTCGTCGACGGTGGCCGCGGCGAGCTCGGGCGAGAGAACCGCCTCGAGGGCATCTCGGATCAGCCGGAGCTCGGGGCGCCTCATGATACGGCAAGCATAGTCGGGGCGCGCCTCACGCGCGATCGAGGAAGGTCTCGTCCACGGTGAGCGCCCGGAACGACTCGTGGTTCAGCGCGCGTCGCAGAAGGCGCAGGTTCGTCGTGAGGGGAGCGATGCGCGTCTCGGCCACCACGCGATCGAGCGTGAGCACCGCCTCGTGACGGGTGGGCGCGTACGTGGTGACCGTGGCCACGAGCGGATCGTGGTGCGCAGCGACGCGGCTGCCGGGCTGCACGCTGGCCTCGATGCGCACGCGCCCCATCGGCGCGGGCGGCCAGCGCACATCGTCGGTCTTGCCCGCGAACGGCCGCTGATCGCGCGGGTCGAGCGCCGCCTCGACGCGGGCCTGGACGGCGTGACCGCTCGGCTCGGCCGCCGTGGCCTGCTTGGGCAACGCCTGCCCGAGCGCCAGCGCGACCTCGACCTCGACCAGATCGACGTTGGCGCACATCTCGACGAGCGCGTGCTCGGGCGCGAGGCCGGCGCGCATGCCCACGAAGTGGAAGTGGCCCGCGGCGTCGAAGAGGAAGTGCACCGTGGCCACACCGCGCAGCGAGACCTCACGCGCCAGATCGAGAGCCGCGGCCCACACCGCCGAGCGCACGGCCGCGCCGCGGTGGAGGCAGTCGATCGCGGGCGCGGGCGACTCCGCGATCACGCGGCGATGATCCTTGCGCACGCTCGACTCGACGTCGCCGATCGCGACCACGTCGGTGCCATCACCCGCGACGAAGACCTCCACGTGGCGCGGCCGATCGACCCAGCGCTCGACCACGATCGCGGTGGGCTCGGGATCGCGAGCGCGCTCGGCGATCCACGCCTCCATCTGCTCGAGATCGTGCAGCACCTCGAGCGAGCTCGGCTCGCCGGCGCCGAAGGCCGGCTTCAGCACGAGCGGCAGGCCCAGCGCCGCCACCTCGTCGCGCACGTCGGCAGC
>JAIBCE010000343.1 GCA_019694315.1 Sandaracinaceae bacterium | reverse complement strand
CGACGAGATGCTCCGCACCGCCTTCCGGGGGGCCGAGACATGAGCGCTCGCCGCGAGAGCCGTGCACGGGAAGGAGCGCCGCGCCCATGAGCTTCGCCGCGTTCCCGATGTGGGCCGTGCTCTCGGCGATGGGGCTCGTCGCGACGCTCGTCGTGGGCCTCTACCTCCTTCGCCGCACGCCGCGCCCCCTCGTCGTCTCGAACATCGACTTCTGGATGCGCGCCGCGCAGCACGCCAAGCCGCGCCTGCTGGCGAGCTTCCGCATCCCGCTCCTCGCCCTGCTCGTGTCGCTGCTCGTCGCGCTCGCGATGGTCGCGCTCCTGGGCGATCCGCGCTTCGGTGCCGGCGTGCGCGGCACCACCGTGATCGTCATCGACGCGGGCCGCTCCATGGGCGCGAGCGGTGACGACGGCGAGCGCCGCGTCGATCACGCCGTGGCCGAGGTGCGCCGCTGGGTCGAGCGCTCGACGATCGCGGGCGAGGTCTCGATCGTGCGCGCGGGCATGCGCCCCGAGGTGATCCTCCCGATCACCGAGCACGCGGGCGATCTCGAGGCGGCGCTCACGCGCCTCGAGACCGACGACGGGCCCTCCGACGTGCGCGCGGCCGTGGCCCTGGCCGACGCGATCGTCCTCGAGCGCTCTCGCATCGCCGCGGCTGCGGCGGGCACGCCCATGAACGGCACGCCCATCCTCGGTCAGATCCTCCTCGTGACCGATCGCGACGTGGAGCTCGCCACGCAGGCGCCGCTCGTGACGCTGCCGGTGGGCAGCGAGATCGACACGCTCGCGATCACGTCGTTTGCCGCGCGCCGCGTGCCCGAGGCGGTGGGCGAGTACGCCGTGCGCCTCGAGCTGGAGAATTTCTCCTCCCGCACGGCGCGCGCTCGCGTGCACGTGGTGGATGGCGACGTCGATCTCCTGAACGAGCGCGTGACGCTCGCGCCGCACGCGAGCCAGGTGCTCGAGGCCGGCGGCTTCTCGAGTCACCGCGCCGAGCTCCACGCCGACCTCGAGACCATCGGCATCGACGGCAGCGACGACGGCTTCGCGGGCGACGACTCGGCCGTGGCGGTGGTCGAGGCGCTCGATGCGACGCGCGTCCTCCTCGTGACCGACGGGAATCGCTACCTCGAGGCCGCGCTCGGCAGCCATCCGGGCCTCGATGTGCAGATCCTCGCGCCTGCTGCGCTCGCGTCGCTGAGCTCCACGGCGCTCTCGCGCTTCCACGCGATCGTGCTCGATCACGCGTCGCTTCCGAGCGGTGTCGAGCACCGCGCCGTCGTGATCTTCGCGCCGCTCGGCGGACGCGACGTGGGCATCGCGCGCACGCTGAGCCGCCCGCGCATCACGGGCACGCTCGCCTCGCACCCCGTGCTCGAGGGCCTTCGCTTCGAGGACGTCGGCTTCGATCGCGCCTCGGCGCTCACCGAGCGCGCGGGCGATCAGGTGCTCCTCCGGAGCCGTGAGCACGTGATGGCCTTCGCGCGCGAGACACGGCGCGGCCGCCTCGTGGTCTTCGGCTTCGCCACCGCCGACACCGATCTCGTGCGTCGCGAGGCCTTCCCGCTCCTCGTGCACGATGCCCTCCGGTGGGCGGCCGATCGCGGCGAGGCGAGCCCGCTCGCGCGTCCCGTGGGCCAGAGCGTGCTCGTGGAGGCTGGCGAAGAGGTCACGGGCCCCGACGGTGAGCCCATCGCCGTGAGTGGCGGCGAGCTCCCGGAGATCACGCGCGCTGGCCTCTACCATGTGGGCGAGCGCGCCCTCGCGTTCGGCGCCACGCGCCACGCCGGCGCGCTCCGCAGCGGCTCCACGGGGGGCCGCTTCGTCGCCGAGAGCCAGCTCCCGCCGCTCGCCGTGATCGTCGCCGCGATCCTCCTCGCGGTGATGATGCTCGAGTGGTTCTTCCTCCACCGCGGGAGGCTCGAGTGAACGGCCTCTCTCTCGATCTCGGCTGGCCGCTCGCGCTCTACGGGCTCGTGCTCGTGGCGCTCGTGCCGCTGCTCACGTGGCGCTCGAGGTTCCCGATGTCGCCGGGGCGTCGGCGCGCCGTCACGCTCCTCCGCATGATCGCGATGGCCCTCGCCGTGGTCGCGGTCGCGGCCGTGCGCATCGGCTTTCCCACGAGCGAGCTGGCGGTGGGCCTCGTGGTCGATGGCTCCGCGAGCATCGCGCCCGAGGAGCGCCAGCGGGTGACCGAGGATCTCGGCGCGATGCAGGCCGCGAACGACCTCACCACCTGGGTGCCCGTCGGCCTCGGTCGCACGACGAACGGCCGCAGCCCGACGAGCCTCGAGACGCAGATCGGCGCCGCCGTCTCGCTCCTGCCGCGCGATCACGTGCGCCGTCTGCTCGTGGCGACCGACGGTCGCGATCCGCGCCTCGCCACGGCGATCGAGAGCGCCCGCCGCTCGGGCGTGGAGGTCTCGATCCTGCCGATCGGTGCCAGCCCGGCCGTCGACGCCGTCGCGATCTCGGGCCTCGACGCGCCTCGCCTGCTCCGCGCGGAGGAGACCTCCGACGTGGCCGCGTCCCTCTACGCGAGCCGCGACATGGACGTGGAGCTCGAGGCCTTCTTCGATGGCCGCTCCGTGCTCACCGAGACGCACCACGCCACCGAGGGCACCTCGAGCGCGCGCCTCTCGCTCCGCTTTCCCGAGGATCCGGGCATCCACGAGCTCGAGATCGCGGTGCGCGGCGCAGGCGACGCGGTCTCGGCCAACGATCGCTGGCGCACCCTCGTGGAGGTCCTTCCCAAGCCGCGCGTGCGCATCCTCCACGCGCCCGACTCCACGCCGATCCTCGCCACCGTGCTCCGCGACGCGGGCATGGAGGTCGAGGTCGTCTCGCCGCAGCAGGCCTTCACCCGCGTGCAGCAGTACGACCCGTACGCGCTCGTCATCGCCGACGAGATCGAGCTCAACGATCTGTCCGAGGAGCAGCAGCGCACGCTCCGCACCTGGGTCGAGGACGAGGGCGGCGGCCTCATCACCGCGAGCTTCAACCACCCCGTGCGCCGCACGCCGCGCACCCTGCGCGAGATCGAGCCCATCGAGCCGCCGCCCGCGCAGCCCGAGCCCCGCCCGCTCGAGCTCGTGCTCGTGATCGATCGCTCGAGCTCGATGAGCGGCGGTCCCATGGAGCAGGCCCGCCAGTCGGCGATCGCCGCGGTGCGCGCGCTCCGCCCCGACGCGCGCGTGGGCGCGGTGGCCTTCTCCGGCGGCGCCGATCGCGTGATCGCGCCCGTGCCCATGAGCGAGGCCGATCAGGTCGTGCAGTTCATCGCGGGCATCCACGCCGAGGGCGGCACGAACATCGCCGCCGCGATCACGGCGGCCAACCACATCATGTCGAGCGACCCGCGGTACATCCACCACGTCATCCTCATCTCGGATGGCGAGAGCGAGCCGCAGAGCGCGATCGCCGCGGCGATGGCCCTCGCGGGTCGCGGCGTCTCGATCACCACGATCACGATCGGCTCGTTCTCGCAGCTGCTCGCCGAGATCGCGCGGATCGGCCGGGGTCGCTACCACGTGACCAACGCGGGAGGCCTGCGCTCGCTCGTGGTGAGCGAGGCCATGATGCGGCAGCCGCCCGCGCATCGTCAGACACCGTTCCAGATGCGCGAGGCCACCCACCTCCAGATGTTCGACGGCATGTCGTTCGACGGTGCGCCCGCGCTCGCGGGGCACGCGCTCGCGGGCCTGCGCCCCGGCGCCACGCAGGTGCTCACCGCCACCGAGGGCATGCCGCTGCTCGCGCACTGGCACCGAGGCCTCGGACAGGTCGCGAGCTGGACGAGCGCCACGAGCGGCAGCTGGACCGATGGCCTGCGGCAGAGCGCCGTGTTCCGTCAGCTCTTCACGCACCTCGCGCGCGGCATGCTGCGCACACGCACCGTGGAGCCGCCCCGCATCGTGATCGAGCGCGATCCGCTCTCGGCGCAGCGGCGCCTCGTCACGATCATCTCGCCCTACGTCGACGAGTCGAACGTGCCGGTGGTTCGCCTCTTCCGCGGCGCGACGGTGCGCAACGTGGTGACGAACAGCGACCCGCAGTTCGCGCAGGAGCTGCCCATGGAGATCGCCGGTCCCGGTGTGTGGCAGGCCTCGATCCAGACCGGCTTCACCTTCCTCGTCGATGCGCGCATGCCCGAGGACATCGAGCCCACCGCGGCCGAGGGCGACGAGCGCCCCTACGACGAAGAGCTCGCCGCCTTCGGCCCCGACCAGGCCGCGCTCGAGCGCCTCGCTGCCATCGGTGGCGGCCTGCTCCTCGACGCCCCGCTCGGCATCACGACGGAGGCGAGCCCCGTCCCCTCCATGCGCTCGCTCCGCACACCGCTGCTCGTGCTGGCGCTCCTCTTCTATCTCTTCTCGCTCCTCCTCCTCCGCCTGCCCGACCGCGCGCTCGCCACGGGCTTCGAGGTCGAGCGCCCCTCGCGCATCCCCCAGCCGAGCCGCCGCTCGGTCCCGCCCGCCGACACCAAGGAGGCCGCATGACCACCGGGGTCACTCCACGCGCTCGAACCCCCCGATTTTCTTGGCGTTCTGCGGGCACTTTGACGCGACTCCCCGTTCGGGCAGGTCTCGCGACCCTCATCGCCCTCGCCGGCTGCGGCTCGAACGAGCCCCGCTTCGGCGTGCTCGGCGTCTCTGCCGCCGCGCCTCACGCGACGCTCTCGGGCCATACGAGCGCGCAGGCGAGCCCGGCCCTCGAGCTCTCGCCCGGCTGCCCCGGCTTCGTCGATCCCGCGACCCCCGAGCACCTCTTGCGGGTCACCGACGGTGCGCCCTTCACGGTGTCGGCGTCGTCCACCGGCGGACCGCTCGCGATCGCCGTCGCAGGCGAGGGCGAGGTGCGGTGCGACAGCGACGGAGGCTCCGGCCACACGCCGCACGTCGCGATCGATCAGCCGGGCGAGTACCTCGTGTACGTCGGCGCCCTCACGACCGCGCAGGATCTCCCCTACGAGCTCTCCGTGCGCCCGAGCGCCGAGGCCGCGGGCACCGGCGGCGCGGTCGTCGCCGAGGACACGCGCGTGAGCGTCACGATCACGAGCGACCCACCAGGCGCCACCGTGCGCACGCCCGAAGGCGAGGTGCTCGGCACGACCCCCGCGATGTTCGTGCTCCCCGTCCCCGGCGATCAGGTCGGCCAAGAGCGGCGCTTCGTGCTCGAGATGCCGGGCCATCGCACGGCCGAGGTCACAGGTCGCCTCCTCGGCGGCTCGATGGTCCTTCACGCCTCGCTCCTCTCCGGCACCGACACGCCACCGCCGCCCGTCCCGCCCACGAGCGATCCCGGCAACGTCGCGGTCGCGCCACCGCCCACCACGGGCGAGCTCACCGTGGCCACCACCGACGCCGCTCAGCCCGTGCGCGACTACAGCACCGTCGAGCAGCACCTCGAGGTCACGCAAGACTGCACGATCGGTCGTGCCGCGGTCGTGCTCGATCTCCAGCACAGCTACGTGGCCGATCTCCGCGTGTCGCTGCGCGCACCGAGCGGCACCGAGGTCGTGCTCCACAACCACCAGAGCGGCGGACGACGCGCGCTCGCCACCACCATCGACTGGGACGATCGCCGCGGTGTGCTCCACGCCCTCGCCGGGCAGAACGCACGCGGTCGCTGGACCCTCGTCGTGCGCGACTCCGTCGGCGCCGACGGCGGCACGCTCCACACGTTCTCCATGCGCTTCTCGTGCGGCGCGCCGGGGACGGTCGCGAGCGTCACGCCGTCCACGTCGAGCCGGCCGCCTCGCACCTACGGTCGCGGACCTCGCAGCCCTCAGACGGGCACGGGTCTCATCTCGCCGTGGGGCCCAGCGACGCCCGCGGTGCCCATCCCGCCCACGCCGCCGCGCACGACCGGTCGCAGCAACCCGCGCGGCGATGGCGTGGTCGATCCCTGGCAGTGAGCTCGAGGTCGCCCCATGACCCGATGGGAGCCACGGATCCTCCGGATTCGCGAGGAATCCGACCGATTCCGGAGCGGATCGGCGCGCGGTGCTCTACCAAGGTGACGCAGGACATTCGTCCCACACGAAGCTCCGTCCACCGTCTCGCGACGTGAAGTGGATCGCGCCCACGCTCCCCTCGATGGCCGTGTCGCTCGGCCCGTACTCGAGCCGTACCTGCGCGCCTTCGATCGACACGCTCCGCGCACGCACGTCGTAGTGACCGTTGATCGTAGCCCGATCGAAGCACGCAGCGTCGTACGGAGAGAACCAGCGCACCTGCTCGTTCGTGATGGCTCCGGCGCTCGCGTCGCGCACGAGCGCCACGTGCGCGCCGCTCATCACCACGAGCGTGTCGCCCACCACCCGTGGCGGGATCGTGAGGCCCTCGCGCGCCTCGTCCTCGTAGCCGCCGAGGCTCCAGCTGTGGCTGCCGCGACCGAGCGTGTAGCGCCGCTCGATCACCGGATCCTGGATCGTGGGGTGGAGCACGATCTCTTCACGCACCGAGAGCCGCGTCTCGGCCCTCGCGCGCGGATCTTCCACCGAGAACGTGCGATCCGAGAGCCGCTCGTCGTGCTCGCAGGCCGCGAGGCTCGACACGACGAGGGGACCGACGAGGCACGCGAGCCCGAGGCTCCGATGCAGAGCGTGAGTCACTTGCATGGACTCACGCTCTTCTCATCTTCCCGGACGGTCTGGCCGCAGACCCTCCCTCTCGCCGAGTGAATCGGCGAGAGCCACCCTCCCGCCGATTCGAGCCCGCGCCACTCCCAGCGATCCATCCGAGTGACACGTGCTCTCAGACGCATGAGGCCATGGTGTCCGCAGATCGCCGCCCCGGCGCGAGGCGCTGTGCGAGCGGTCGCGGGCGCCGCACCAGCGGTCGCCACGCACGCCCTCGCGCGCCGAATCACGCGCGCGCCACCGTGCGGAGCAGGAGGTCGAGGGCCGCCGCGCTCGGCGCACCTCCGGACGCATGGATCTGCGCCGAGAGGCGCGCGATCGCAGGCACCGGAGGAAGCGCTCGGAGGCTCGCTTCGAGCCGCTCGACGCTCACCACCTCGCCGCGCGCCATGCGGTGTCGCAGCGCGTGGAGCACGTTCACGTGCGCCGTGGTGCGCAGCGCGGGCTCGAGCGCCTCGTACGCGTCGGGCGAGGTCTCGAGCCACGAGAGACCCCGCTGCACCTCGCGCTCGCTCGCAGCGCTCGCGATCGTGGCGAGGGCCAGCCAGCGTCGCGCCCGCAGGCCCGGCAGCGGCGCGCTCGCGATCGCCCCCTCGACGCTCGCGTGATCGAGCACCGCGAGCGCCTCGGTGCTCCGACCGAGCGCCACGAGCGCTTCTGCGTACGAGGTGCGCACCCACTCGATCTTGCCGTCGCGCCCGCGCCGCGCGTCGTCCTCGGCCTCGCGCAGCGCGAGCTCGTACTGCTTGTGCGCACCGCGCGCGTCGCCCGCGTGACCGAGCGCCTCCACCAGGTAGGCGCGGCTCCGCGCGGCGTCGCTCGGGCGGTGCGCGAGCGTGTGCTCGAGCGCCTCCTCGAAGAGCGCCACCGCCTCGTGGGCGCGCTGGCTCGCGAGGGCGCACAGGCCCTCGGCCCCGAGAGAGGGCACGAGCTCGCCACGAAGGCGCGCGCGCCGCGCGATCGCCACGCTCCGCTTCGCGGCCGCACGGGCCGGACGGAGCGAGAGCGCCTGGAGCAAGGTCATCGCCTTCTGGCGCCAGAGCCGCACGCGCGGCTCGTCGGGCACGGCGATGCGCGCGACCGGCGTCCCCAAGATCGCCTCCGCCCGCGCGATGCACGAGAGGCTCTCTCGCGTGCGACCGAGGTGCCTCTCCGCGGCCGCCAAGCGCGCGAGCACCTCCACGCGCAGATCGGGCCGCCGATCCGGCACACGCACGAGGGTGCGCGCGATCGTCTCGCGCACGCTCGGCCAGCGATAGCCGTTCCAGCCGCTGCCCGATCGATCCCGCGCGGCGCGCACCTCCGCCTCGACATCCGCGTCACTCGCGCCCGGCTCGAGCGCGCGCTCGACGAGCGCCTCGAGCTCGTCGATGCCCTCGCACGTGTCGTCGTCCGCGCGCACGTCGCCCCGCGACGCGAGCAGCGCGACGCCGCGCGCACGGCACGCCTCGCGCTTGGCGTCGAGCCCGTCCACGGGGCCGATCGCGCGACCCAAGAGGGCCCCCGTCACGGCCAGGCCGCTCCGCACGCGCC
>JAIBCE010000342.1 GCA_019694315.1 Sandaracinaceae bacterium | reverse complement strand
CGAAGGAGGTCCCCGCGACCGCCGGGCGGGCGGTGCTCGACTTCGTCGCCACCGGCAACGGCATCCGCGTCGCCGTCCCCGGCATCGGCGCCGGTCCCTCGGCGATCGGTGACGCGGAGCGCATCGCCATCATCGCGCGGGCCTGCAGCGCGCACTACGAGGACTGTCTCGCGAACGGCCGCCCCAACACCATCGAAGAGGTGCTCGTCTGCGACCCGCGCCTGTCGGTGGTGACGAGCGCGCGCAAGCTCGTGAGCCACATCGCCAAGGCGCCGGCGCCCGAGAAGCCGCTCCCGGGGGCGGCGCCCGCCAAGCCCGAGCGTGCCCCGCGCGCGAGCAGCCCCGGCGGCGCCCGCAAAGCCCCCGCGCACCCGCCCAAGAAGCACCGCCTCGAAGATCGCGAGATCGCCTACGCCCGCGCCCACGGAAAGCCCTGGGATCGCGCCACGACCTACAAGACCGGCGACTTCTTCGTCCACGCGAAGTTCGGAGTCGGCCGCGTCGAAGAGACCACGATCGATCACTTCATCGTCGTGCTCTTCGAGGACGGCGAGACGCGCCGCCTCATCCACGCGAGCTGATCCATGCGCCTCGAGATCAACCCCCAGCACCCCGAGCCTCGCAAGATCCAGCGCGCCATCGAGGTGCTGCGCGACGGGGGGGTGATCGCGTACCCGACGGACACCGTCTACGGCATCGGCTGCGACATCACGCAGAAGCGGGCCGTGGACCGCGTCTACGCCATCAAGCGGATGAAGCCCGATCAGCCGCTCGCCTTCATCTGCCCGGATCTGGGCGATCTCGCGAAGTACGCGCTCGTCGACGATCGCACGTATCGCCTCATGCGGCGGCTCACGCCGGGGCCCTATTGCTTCATCCTGGAGGCGAGCCGCGAGGTGCCCCGCATCCTCCAGATGAAGCGCAAGACGGTGGGCATCCGCGTCCCGCACAACGAGGTCGCCCTCGCCCTGGTGCGCGCGCTGGGCAACCCCATCGTGTCGAGCACCGCGAGCCGAGACGGTGAGCTCCTCAACGATCCCGCCGACATCGACCAGGCCTTCCCTGGCCTCGATCTCGTGCTCGACGCGGGCTACGGCGGCCTCGCCCCCTCGACCGTCCTCGACGTGACGGGGCCCGAGATCGTCGTGGTGCGCGAGGGCGCCGGCTCGATCGAAGCGCTCTGATCGACTCCTTCCGAGGATCTTCGTGCAGCGCGCTGGGCCGGCTCCGCGCACCTTCGTTCGTCACGATCGGACCGGGGGGACGGCTTGAATAAGACGGCGCGGCGCTGCGTCGCTTCGCGCGCTTGCGCGCGAGAGGAGCCGACATGCGAACGACGCGGGGTGTGAAGGCGGGCTGGTTGGCAGCGGGGATCGGGCTGGCCGCGGCCGCCTGGCTCGGACCGTTCGCGGGCGAGGCCCACGCCCTGCAGTGCGGGCAGAGCCTGGTGCTCGTCGGTGACTCGATGGAGCTCGTGCGCGACCGCTGTGGCGAGCCCACCACCGCGCACACGCGCCTCGAGAGCCGCATCGAGTGGGTCGTCCCGCCCGGCCCGGGCTTCGCGGGTCAGTCGCGCACGATCACGATCGAGGTCGTCGTGTGGACGTACGACTTCGGCCCCGGCCGCTTCATCGAGGAGCTGGAATTCCGGAACGGCGTCCTCACGCGGTCGCGACCGATCGGCCCGGGTGGCCACGGCCGCTGAGGCACCGTCCGCCGTGCGACGCGAGCGCGCGCGATGCAGTTGAGAAAGCCGGGTCGTTGAGGTCAACTGCGGCCGATGAACCTGGTCACCCAGACGTGCGGGAGCTGCGGCTTCGAGAACCCTCGCGCCTTCAAGGCCTGCGCGGGCTGCGGCTCACCGCTGGGCGTGAGCGCGCGCGCCACCGGACGCGCCGCGACCCCAGGCCACACCGTCGAGTCGACCATCGTCTCGGCCGCGCCCCTCAACCCGTCGGTGCAGCGCCTGATCACCGGCGCCGACGCGACGGGCCCGCAGCGCCCGATCGAGGGGGCGGATGAGCTCGAGCTCGACGAGCTCACCTCCGACGAGCTCGCGATCGAGGGGACCACGAACACCGTGCCCTCGCAGCCGGCCCCTCCGCCCGACGACGTCGAGCCGCCCATCGTGGGGCAAGAAGACGCGTCGGCCGCGATCCGCGCAGGCCTCGATGGGGCGTTCACGAACGGCAAGCCCACGCTCGTCGCGCTCGAAGGTGGCGAGGGCTCGGGCCGCACGCGCCTGCTCTTCCACGCTGCGGAGCTCGCGGCGCGCATGTACCCCAACGTGCGCATCGTCTATGCGATCTCGCGCGCCGGCGACACGGGCAACGCGCCCTTCGCGCGCATGCTCCTCGAGCGCTTCGGGGTCACGCCGTCGTCGAGCCCGGCCGCCGTGCGCGGCCTCATCGCCACCATGGTCGCCGACGCGATCCAGAGCTCGGACGCGATCCAGATCGGCGAGACCTCGCATCTGCTCGGCCACTTCGCGGGCATCCCCTTCCCCGACAGCCCGTTCCTCATGGGGCTCGACGATCGTCCCGAGGAGCTGCGTCGACGCGAGCTCGCGGCGCTGAGGCGCCTGTTCACCGGCGACGCCTCGCAGCGCCCGATGCTCGTCTTGCTCGACAGCATGCACCTCGCCGACGACGAGACCTGGTCGATCCTCGAGTCGCTGCTCGCATGCGAGGCGGGCATCGCGTTCGTCCTCGCAGGAGGCCCTCCGGTGGCGGAGCGCGCCAGCAAGCTCGTCGCGCCGGGCGGCAACGCGGCCGGACCGATCGCACCGCTCGGCGAGGCCGACGTCGCGTCGATGCTGCAGATCCTCTTGCCCGCGCTCACGGTCGCGCCCGAGCCCGTGGTCGCGGCGCTGACACATCGCTCGCAGGGCAACCCTGGCGCGCTCCGCGAGCTCGTCTTCGCGCTGGTGGAGGCAGGCCTCTTCCGCAAGATGCCCGACGGCAGCATCGTCACCGACGTCGCGAAGCTCGAGTCCGGCGCGCTGCCCGTGACGATCGAGGATGCCATCCGCGCGCGCCTGAGCCGCCTCGACGATCTCGAGCGCCGCACGCTCGATCGCGCCGCGGTGGTGGGAGAGCTCGCGTGGGATCGTGCGGTGCTCGCGATGATGCGCTCGGAGCGCAACGCCCCGGGCGAGGTGAGCGACCCTGCGACGCTCTGGCCCGACGACGACGACGAGGGCGCGCTCGCCGGCGCGCTCGAGCGCCTGATCGACAAGGGCTTCCTCGAGCGCGGCGACGATCCCGACGTGCCGCACGTGATCACGTATCGCTTCATCCACTCGCAGAGCCGCGACTTCGTCTACCGCCAGCTCCCCGAAGAGGTGCGGCGCGTCCGCCACCAGATCGTCGCCGATTGGCTCACGAATTCCGTCGATCTCGGCACCGAGAGCCTCTCGGTCTTCACGGCGCCGCACCTCGAGAAGGCCGGGCACCTCGCGCGCGCCGGACGCGCGCACCTCGAGGCCGCACGCCACGAGCACGGCAAGATGCACACCCAGAGCGCGCTCCGCTCCGTGGAGAAGGCCCTCGAGCTCCTCACGGCCGAGGAGCTCTCGCGGCGCGTCGAGGCGCTGCACATCCACGGCTCGGTGCTCACCACGCTCGGCCGCTACGACGAGGCGATCGCGGCGTTCTCCGAGATGCTCCGCATCAGCTGGCGGGTGGGCGCGCGCGGCAAGGGCGGCGCAGCGCTCAACCGGATCGCGCGCATCCACACGATGCGGGGCAACCTCGAGGTCGCGCGAGGGCCCCTCGTGCGCGGCCTCCAGCTCTTCCGCGCGGGCCACGACCTCCGCGGCGTCGCGAGCTCGCTCGACGATCTGGCGCAGCTCGAGCGACTGCGGGGCGACATGGACGCCGCGCTCGACGCCGCGACGGAGGCGCTCGAGATCCGCCGCAAGGCCGGCGACACACGCGGCGAGGCCGTCTCGCTCTCGACGCTCGGCCTCATCCAGCACTCGCGCGGCAACCTCGACGCGGCCGAGGAGTCGTTCCGGGCCGCGCTCCAGCTCCGCGAGTCGATCGGCGATCGGGCGGGCACCATGCAGTCCCTCAACCACATGGGGATCATCCTCTTCGAGCGCGGAGATCGCGACGCCTGCGAGGCGGCGTGGCGCGCGTGCCTCCAGGAGGCCCGCAAGATGGCCGATCGGCGCATGCAGGCCTTCGTGCTCAACAACCTGGGCGAGTCGATCTTCGTCGCGGGCAAGCACGCCGAGGCGCGCGTGCTCCTGCTGGAGGCACAGGGGCTGGCGCGCGATCTCGCCGACAAGCGCGTGCTCGCGGAGGTGGAGCGCAACCTCGGCCTCGTGGCCCTCGCCCTCGACGACGACAAGACGCAGGAGATCCTCGATCGCGCGCTCGTCCTCGCGGTCGACTACGGCGGCAAGGAAGCGATCGCGAGCGCCCACCACGCGGTGGCACGCGGCCGCGCGCGCACGCTCTTCGACGCGACGGGCAGCGCCGATCGTCGCGCGGAGGAGTCGTTCCTCCTCGCCGTCGATCTCTATCGTGATCTCGGCAACGAGCCCGAGGCCGCGCGGGTCATGGCCGAGCTCGGTCGACACCTCGTCGAGCGCGGAGATCTCGAGGGCGCCAAGGATCGCCTGCGCGAGGCGCGCGCGATCATGAGGCGCCTCAACGTGGCCGATCTCGACAAGGTCGAGCAGACCCTCGCCGACCTGGGCTGAGCTCACGCCATGCGGGCCGCGGTCGTCCTCGCGTCCGTGGCCCTCTCGGCGTGGCTCGTGGTGGAGGCGTTCGCGGTCGCCGAGGATCTCGAGACGCCGCGGGATCTCCATCGCGTGAGCTTCGTCGGCTCGGGCGCGTGTGCGCGCTGTCATCCCTCGCACGCCGCGTCGTTCGAGCCGACCTTCCACCGGACCATGACGCGCGAGGCGAGCCGCGAGACCGTGCGCGCACCGTTTCAGGGAGAGACGCTCTCGTACGGCGGCTTCGTCGCGCACATGACGACCGAGCCCGACGCGGAGGGCACGCCGCGCTTCGTCGTCACCACGACGCGAAGGGGCGAGCACGGCGAGGAGCTCGTGGTCGATCGCGCGATCGTCGCCCGCACCGTCGGCTCGCACCGCGACCAGCAGCTCCTCACGCGTGAGGACGACCGCTACGTGCGCATGCCGGTGGCCTGGGACATCGACGAGTCGCGCTGGATCCACATGAACGAGGCCTTCCTCACCCCCGATCCCGAAGGCCTCGACGACGATCGCGTCGCGCTCACCGACTACGCGCGGCACGTCGTCACGTGGAACGACAACTGCGTCTTCTGTCACAACGTGGGCCCGCGCCCCGGGCTCGATCCCGTCACGGAGCGGTTCTCCACCGAGGTCGCCGAGCTCGGCATCGCGTGCGAGGCCTGTCACGGGCCCGGCAGCGAGCACGTGCGCGTCAACGCGAGCCCGCTGCGTCGCTACGCGCTCCACGGCGGCGGTCTCGGCGATCGCGCCGACCCCACGATCGTGAGCCCGTCGCGCCTGGCACCCGCGCGCGCGGCGGATCTGTGCGGTCGCTGCCACGGCCAGCGGATCACCGAAGACATCGGCCGCTTCCTCCGCGACGGCGACCCCTTCGTGCCCGGCGAGGACCTCGCGCTCTACAGCGCGCCTCTCTTCGCCGACACCACCCTCGACGGCGAGCCGGTCTTCGCGCCGCGCTTCTGGAGCGACGGCACCGCGCGCCTCTCGGCGTACGAGTACCAGGGCTACGCGCAGTCGCGCTGCGCGAGCGAAGGAGAGCTCACCTGCATCGACTGCCACGCGATGCACGAGGGCGATCCGCGAGGGCAGATCCGCCCCGCGATGACGGGCGACGCGATGTGCACGCGCTGCCACGACGCGCTCGTCGATCCGCGGCGACGCGCCGACCACGTCCGCCCCGAGGGCGCGCGGGGCGTCGTCGTCGAGGGCCCCGCGCACGTGGCCGTCGCGTGCGTCGACTGTCACATGCCGCGCGTGGTCTACGGCCTGCGCGCCATGCTCCGCAGCCACCGCATCGACTCTCCCCCGCGACGCCCCGGCGCGCGCACGAGCGATCGCCTCGACGCGTGCGCGCTCTGTCACCTCGACGGCTCCGATCGCGGCCACGACCCGAGCGCCGCGGCGCCGCTCGACGATCTCTTCGCGGGCGATCCCATCCAGCGGGCGGCCGTGACGGCGGCGCTCGGTCGCCTCGATCGCAGCCACGCCGTCGGTCCCTCGCGCGAGGCGCGCATGGCGCTCCTGCTCGAGGTGATGCGCGACGATCGCTACCCGGGCGTGCGCTCCATGGCCTGGGCCGCGCTGCGCGAGATCGCGGGAATTCCCATCGAAAACAGCCAATTCTCGCCCACCGACCCACGCCCTCGGCGCATGGCGCAGCTCGGTTCCCTCACGCAGGCCCTCGGCGTGGCTCCCCTCGGGCCCGAGACGCATGCGAGCCTGCGTGCCCGTGCCTCGGAGCAGGCGATCGAGATCGGCGAGTGAGCGAGAGCCATGGACGAGAGCCGCATGAACGAGACCGACGAGCTCGCCCCGGACCCTCGCGCGGCCTCGCGCACCCGCACGCTGGGCTGGGCGGGCCTCGCTGCGTGGGCCGGCGCGGGCCTCGCGCTCGAGGCCGCGCACGGTCTCAAGCTCTCGGCCTACCTCGACGACGAGCTGACGCGCCTCTTGCTCACGCTCGCGCATGCGCACGGGGCGCTGCTCTCGATCGTGCTCTTGCTCTACGGGCACCTCGGCGCACCCCTCCTCGCGCGCGAGGATGCGCTCACGCAGCGCCTGCTCGTGGGGGCCTGGGCTGCCCTTCCTGCGGGCTTCGCGCTCTCGGTGATCGCGCATCCCGAGGGCGATCCGGGCGTCGCGATCGTCCTCGTGCCCTTCGCGGGGCTGGCGCTGGTGGTCGCGCTCGTCCGCCTCGCGCTCGCGTCCTCGCGAGCCGCGTGACGCTGGCCTCTCAGCGTCGGATCGCGAGCACGCGATAGACCGGCAGGTGATCCTCGTCGGCCCGCGCCTCGCGGTTGGACCGCGCGCCATACGGGTTGGGCTGATCGAACGCGCCTCGCATCGAGAACGCGGGCGCGCCCTCGACCGCAAAGGCCTCGATGCGCTCGCGCATCTCGAGCGCGCGATCCTCCACGTCCGTCTGCACGAAGAGCTCACCCCCTGGCGCGAGCAGCCGCGAGACCTCCGCGAGGAAGTCGTCGTCGAGCACGCGCCGCTTTCCGTGCTTCTTCTTCCACCACGGATCGGGAAAGTGCAGGAACACGCGCGCGAGGCACGCACGAGGCCGGAGCCGGGGCAGGATCTGCCGCGCATCGCCCGCGAGCGCGACCACGTGCGTGAGGCCCTCGCGCTTGCGGCGCTCCTCGACCAGGTGCCCCCACTTCGCCTTGATCTCGATGCCGAGGATCCGAGAGCCGGGCGCGCTCCGGGCGCGCTCCACGAGGAAGCGCCCTCGCCCGAAGCCGATCTCGAGCTCCCGGGGCGCGTCGCCGGGGCCGGGCGCGTCGAACAACGCATCGAAGTCGATGTCGCCTTCGGGCGCCCGCCGCGCCATCTCGCCGTAGCGGATCGGCGGCGGTGTGCGGCGCGCCGGGTCGACGGGACGGGTCTGGGGCTCGGTGCTCGGGTCGGGGTCCATGGGCTGCCAATCTTGACCCCGTGGGGCGCATTCCGGTACCAACGCCCTACGCGTTTCGGCGCGCTCGTACTTCTTCGGCGCTCTGCGCGCACCCTGGAGGCTCCGTGCCCAAGATTCTCGCGGTCGACGACAGCGTCACGATGCGGAGGGTTCTCGAGCTCACGTTCGCGGGGCTCGAAGGATTCGAGGTCGCGTCGTTCGATGCCGGGGATGCCGCGATCGCCCACGCGCAGGCGAACGGCGCCGATCTCCTCATCGCCGATGCCTCCATGTCGCCCGACGGCTACGAGCTCTGCCAGCGCTTCAAGGCCAACGGGCCCACGGCCGGGATTCCGGTGCTGATCCTCGGCAGCCAGCACACGCCGATCGACGCGGACAAGGCCAAGAACGTCGGCGCCGACGACACCGCGCTCAAGCCCTACGACACGAACACCTTCATCGAGAAGGTGAAGAACGTGATCGCCAAGGGCGGCGGCGCGCTGCCCGCGCCCGCGGCCGGGGCCGTCGCCACGTACCGCACGGCGCCCCAGCCCACCCCGATCGCCGCGGCCTCGGTG
>JAIBCE010000341.1 GCA_019694315.1 Sandaracinaceae bacterium | reverse complement strand
CGGCCCGGGGCACTCACGCGAGAAACCGGCGAGCCTGATGCCCGTCATCGCCCGCATCGACGCAGACCCATCACGCAGCGTGCGCGATCTCGGCGGGAGATCCCTCAACCAGCTCGCCCGCTAACAGGTGGCGTCGCGGCGCGCACCTCCATGTCCTTGCTCGATTTCGAGCAGGAACAGACTGGCTCGCGCCTCTGACGGTGCGCCCGTGAGGCACGGGATGTCGCGCTCTGCGGATCCGAGATTCCGATCAGACGCGAGCATGCCGAGGCTCACGCACGGTGGAGTCGCGGCGCGTACCTCCATGTCCTTGCTCGATTTCGAGCAGGGAACAGACTGGCTCGCGCCTCCGACGGTGCGTCCGTGAGGCACGGCGAGGTCGCGCTCTGCGGATCCGAGATCAGACGCGAGGATGCAGAGGCTCACGCACGGTGGCGTCGCGGCGCGTACCTCCATGTCTTTGTTCGATTTCGAGCAGAAACAGACTGGCTCGCGCCTCCGACGGTGCGTCCGTGAGGCACGGCGAGGTCGCGCTCTGCGGATTCGAGGGGCAGATCAGACGCGATGGTGCAGAGGCTCACGCGAGCCCCCATTGCGGCGCGTACCTCCATGTCCTTGCTTGATTGGGAACAGGAACAGACTGGCTCGCGCCTCTGACGGTGCGCCCGTGAGGCACGGGATGTCGCGCTCTGCGGATCCGAGATTCCGATCAGACGCGAGCATGCCGAGGCTCACGCACGGTGGAGTCGCGGCGCGCACCTCCATGTCCTTGCTCGATTTCGAGCAGGGAACAGACTGGCTCGCGCCTCCGAGGATGCGTCCGTGAGGCACGGCGACGTCGCGCTCTGCGGATCCGAGAGCGGATGCGAGGGGCAGATCAGACGCGATGGTGCAGAGGCTCACGCGAGCCCCCATTGCGGCGCGCACCTCCATGTCCTTGCTTGATTGGGAACAGGAACAGACTGGCTCGCGCCTCTGACGGTGCGCCCGTGAGGCACGGGGATGTCGCGCTCTGCGACCTGAAATCAGACGCGAGCATGCCGAGGCTCACGCACGGTGGCGTCGCGGCGCGCACCTCCATGTCCTTGCTCGATTTCGAGCAGGGAACAGACTGGCTCGCGCCTCCGAGGATGCGTCCGTGAGGCACTGCGGTGTCGCGCTCTGCGGCTCCGAGATCCGATCCGACGCGGGGATGCAGAGGCCTGACGCGCGGTGACGCCGCGGCGCGTACCTCCATGTCCTTGCTCGATTGGGAGCAGGAACGGACTGGCTCGCGCCTCTGACGGTGCATCCGTGAGGCACGGCGACGTCGCGCTCTGCGACCTGAGATCAGACGCGAGCATGCAGAGGCTCACGCACGGTGGCGTCGCGGCGCGTACCTCCATGTCCTTGCTCGATTTCGAGCAGGAACAGACTGGCTCGCGTCTCTGACGGTGCGTCCGTGAGGCACTGCGGTGTCGCGCTCTGCGGATCCGAGAGCGGATCCGAGGGGCAGATCAGACGCGAGCATGCCGAGGCTCACGCGCGGTGGCGCCGCGGCGCGCACCTCCATGTCGTTGCTCGATTGGGAGCAGCAACAGACTGGCTCGCGCTTCTGACGGTGCATCCGTGAGGCACGGGATTGTCGCGCTCTGCGGATCCGAGATCAGACGCGAGCATGCAGAGGCTCACGCGCGGTGACATCGCGGCGCGTACCTCCATGTCCTTGCTCGATTTCGAGCAGAAACAGACTGGCTCGCGCCTCCGACGGTGCATCCGTGAGGCACGGCGACGTCGCGCTCTGCGACCTGAGATCAGACGCGAGCATGCAGAGGCTCACGCACGGTGGCGTCGCGGCGCGTACCTCCATGTCCTTGCTCGATTTCGAGCAGGAACAGACTGGCTCGCGTCTCTGACGGTGCGTCCGTGAGGCACTGCGGTGTCGCGCTCTGCGGCTCCGAGATCCGATCCGACGCGGGGATGCAGAGGCCTGACGCGCGGTGACGCCGCGGCGCGTACCTCCATGTCCTTGTTCGATTTCGAGCAGAAACAGACTGGCTCGCGCCTCCGACGGTGCGTCCGTGAGGCACTGCGATGTCGCGCTCTGCGGATCCGAGGGGCAGATCAGACGCGATGATGCAGAGGCTCACGCGAGCCCCCGTCGCGGCGCGTACCTCCATGTCCTTGCTTGATTGGGAGCAGGAACGGACTGGCTCGCGCCTCTGACGGTGCATCCGTGAGGCACGGGATTGTCGCGCTCTGCGGATCCGAGATCAGACGCGAGCATGCAGAGGCTCACGCGCGGTGACATCGCGGCGCGTACCTCCATGTCCTTGCTCGATTTCGAGCAGAAACAGACTGGCTCGCGCCTCCGAGGATGCGCCCGTGAGGCACGGCATCGTCGCGCTCTGCGATCGGCTTTCCGATGAAACGCGACGATGCAGAGGCTCACGCGAGCCCCGTTCGTGACGCGTACCTCCATGTCCTTGCTCGATGGGGAGCAGCGAGGGACTGGCTCGCGCCTCCGACGACGCGTCCGTGAGGCACGGCGAGGTCGCGCTCTGCGATTCGGCTTTCCGGTGAAACGCGTGGATGCCGAGCTCAGATCACGTTCGTGAGCACGAGCGCGGCGACGACCGCGGCGGCGGCGAGGCGCCAACCCGCGAAGATCGCGAGTGAGTGCTTCTCGAGCCAGCGGACCATGAACTCCACCGAGAGCGCCGCGGACACGAGGGCACACACGAAGCCCACGGCGAGCGGGAGCGGGCCGTAGGCGGCGAGCATCTCGTCGCCGTGGCCCACGATCTTGTATGCGGTGGCCGCGCCGAGCGTGACGAGGCCGAGGAGGAACGAGAGCTCCACGGCCGCGGTCATCGAGAGACCCACGAGGAGGCCTCCCAAGATGGCCGCGAACGAGCGGCTCATGCCGGGCCACATCGCGAGGCACTGCGCGAGGCCCACGAGGAGCGCGGCCTTGGCGTCGAGCGTCTCGAGCGATTTGCCTCCACGCGAGGGCGGCCGGAGCGTGAGGCCGATCATCACGAGCGCGCCCACGATCCATGCGGCGACGATGGGCCAGGGACCGAAGAGATACGACTCGATGAGGTCGTCGAAGAGCAGCCCCAGCACCGCGGCGGGAAGGAACGCGACGATCACGAGGCGCGCGAGACGAGCACCCTCGGGACTCTGGCCGACGAGGCCCTTGGTCATCGTCGCGACGCGCGCGCGGTAGAGCCCCAGCACGGCCACGATCGCGCCCAGCTGGATCGCGATCGCGAACGCGTTCGCGGCCTCGCCCTCGGGCAAGCCCATGAGGCGCTGCGTGACGAGGAGGTGCCCCGTGGAGCTCACGGGGAGGAACTCCGTCAGCCCCTCGACGAGGCCCAGCACGATCGCTTGCCAGAGCTCCACGCGTCAGCGACCGAGCGCTCAGCCCGCCGGGAAACAGAGCTCGAGGCGGGTCGCCTGGATCTCGCTCGAAGAGGCCCGCGCGAGGCCGATCGTGAGCGTGCCCCGGCTTGGATCGCCCCGCATGTCGACGGCGACGGCGCGCGTGTCGTCCATGGTCGGCGCGTTGATCGCCATCGTTCCCACCGGCGCGGAGGGCACCGTCGGAGTGCAGGTGCCCCCGGGCGGGCAGACGTCGAAGCTGCCGACGCGGAAGGCCCTCGCCGCCGTCGTCGCGATGAACGTCGTGCGGGGCGAGACGCCGATGGCGGCGATGGTCTGCTGGTCCATGCCTTCGACGGCGAGCAGCGGCGCGGTCTCCGTGGCCATTGGGGTGGTGAAGGCGCACTCGGTCTCGTCGGTCGGGTTGCAGTCGGTGAGGCCCACCGCGAGGCGGACCGCGCTTCCCGTGCTGATCGCGCCGAGCGCGACGATGTGCTCAGCCCCCTGCAGTCGCGTGACGGCCAGCTGACCGACCTCCATCGAGCCGAGGTCGAACCCTTGCGCGCCGTGGTTCGAGTCGAAGTCGCGAACGTCGCCCGCCCACAGCAGGAACGGGTTCGACACCGTCGTGTCGTTCGGCATCAGCGCAACGTTGGGCCCCGTCGCGAAGAGGCTGGCCTCCGGTGAGGCCCCGCGATCGTGGAAGCGCGCGACGTGACTTCCCATCGTCCCGCCGCCGCCCACGTCCATCACGACCCGCCCACCCATGCCACCCTCCCACCCCGCGCTGAAGCCGACGTAGGCGGAGGTGGTGTCGCCTCGGATGAGCATGATGGGGCCCTGCGGGTGCATCATGCCGAAGCCGCTCGCTTCGAGCCCCGCGAAGGGCCTCGTGCCCTTGAGCGACACGTCGTCGCCCTCGAGCTCGTAGCGCAGGACCCCATTCGCGTCGTAGGCCGCGAGCAGCACGAGATCGCCGATCCGCTGCCCGTCGTACTCGCTCACGCCGCTCCCGGCCGCCGCGCCCGGGAGCATGTCGTCCGTGGGCGTTCCGGCGCCGAAGCGCGCGTAGCGGACCGTGCCCGAGTCGGGCGTGTAGAACACGTGGAGCTCCGAGGTACCGAGGAAGGCGCGCAGCGTGTGCGCGAAGCTCGGGATGCGAAGCGTGCGGACCTGCGCCGGGATGTCGGGCTCGCAGTCCCAGGCCAGGCCGTCGACGCGCTCGACGCACGCCTGGTGCATCACGCCGTCGCCGTCGGCGTCGCACGACACGCAGCGCATCAAGACCTGATCGCAGTATCCAGCGCTCCCGCACTCGACGCTGTCCACGCAGGGCTGCGCCGCGTCCGGCGCGCTCGGATCGAACGCATCGGGCTGCGTCGTCTCGCCCGTGTCGGTCGCGACGATCGATGCGTCGTCAGCCCCACTCATGTAGCGCGAGCCACCGAAGAGCGCCGAGCAACCGCCGCTCGAGGCGCCGAGCGCGAGCGCCGCGGCCAAGGCTTGCTTCGTACGCATCAGAAAGCCCCCGTGAGCGAGAGACCGTTGGTGGTGCCGAGGACAGGAGCGACGCGGAGCGACGCGGTGTCCGAGGGCGCCGAGCCGCCGGTCGGCACGAACAAGAAGATGGTCCCGACGATCGCGCCCGCGAGCGAGAGGCCCCACGAGACGTCGGCGACGAGGGCGTAGGTGTTCATGGCAGAGACGTCGCTCGCGGTGCACGTCCTCGTCGCGCCGCAGTGCCCCGCAGCAGAGAGGTTGCCGTCCTCGGCGAGCGTGAGACCGGAGAAGATCGCGGCCGCGATCAGCCCGACACCCGCGACCGAGAAGCCGACGATCGCCGGCACGTTCGTGCTGTCGCCGCCAGACGGTGCCGTCGATGCGGCGCCGCTGCCTCCGTCCGTCGCGCCGGTGCCGCCCGTGCCGCCCGTGCCCGTGTCGCCCGTGCCGCCCGTGCCCGTGTCGCCGGTGTCGCCCGTGCCCGTGTCGCCCGTGCCGCCGGCCTGCTGCGCTTCGCGACGCGCCCGCAGGTTGCCGAGGCGCTGCTCGAGGCTCGCGCGGTTCTCGATCTCGGTGACCTCGGCGAGGTAGCGCTCGAGGAAGCTGATCGCCTCGTCGAGGTTGCCCATCTGCTGGTAGCAGAGGGAGATGTTGAAGAAGAGCTGAGGGCGCTGGCTGAGGCGGTACGCGCTCTGGAACTCGCGGAGGGCGCTCTCGTAGTCGGCCTGCTCGTAGTACGACGCCGCGACCTGGTAGTGCAGTCGCGCCTGCTCGTCCGACGACTGCTGGGCCGTGCCGATCGACGGCCACGCGAACGCGAACGCGAGCACCGTGCACAGCGCGACGCGCCAAGAGAATGCCTTCATCGCTCCTCCGAGATCCGCCCCGACGGCGGGCGTCGGGATCATAGCGGAACAATTCGCCTGGCGTGGAGGCGGCGGCGCGTGCGGCGTGCGCTCCATCAGCGATGCGCCGCGGCCACCACCACGACGCGCGTGCTCGCCGACTCGGGCACCCGCGTGTCGCGCGGCGGGTTCAGCCACGCCTCCTCGCCCGTGCTCGCGTCACCCTCCTCGAGACGCTGTCGGTCGAGCACGGTCCGCGACGGATGAGGGCGCGGATCGGGGTGGATCCCGAGCGCGATCTCGCCCCGCACGCGAGCGGCCGCCATGATGTCGCCGAAGGTCGCCGGGCCGCTCGCGAGCTCTCGACGCTCGCGGAGCACGACGCGCGTGCGGATGCCCGAGAGGAGCTCGTCGTAGACGGGGAAGGCATCGGGGTCGAGCACGCCCTGCGCGAGCAGCATCGCGATCACGTCCGACGACACGACCGCGTCGCCCGGGCGGGGCTCCACGTGCACGGCGGAGCGAGGATCACGCACCTCCGTGACGAGCCGCGCGCCCGGCGCACCGTGCGACGAGGCAGCCCACGTACGCACCGCCTTGCGGAGTCGGAGCAGCATCGCGAGGGCGCTCGCGTCGCCGTTGACGTCGTCGGCGCCCTCCTCGCCGAGGATCACGATCGCGTCGGCCGCGCAGAGCTCGGGGCTGCCCTCGCGGGCCAGCGCCACCGCTGATCTCGTGGCGTGCTGGAGCACGATGTGGCTCTCGCGCAGCGCCGTCTGACGGACGATCGTCTCGACCGCCGGCTCGTCGTGATCGGTGAGCACGTCGATGCGCGAGCGCCGCGGCAGGATCTGCACGAGCTCGCCGAGGAGGTGCGGGAGCGTGGCGTTGTGGCCGAGGATGACCACGCGCTCGGGCGCGAGCGGCGGCGTCGGCTCCACGACCGGCGCGGGCGGGAGGCTGCCGTCGAAGCGCTCACGGCCTCGCCCCTCGGCGACCACGACGAGGCGATCGTCGGCGCGGAGCAGGAGCTCCGGATCGGTCGGGCAGAGCATCGGCCGCCCACCCCGCATCAAGCCGATGAGGATCGCGCCGTCGACCCGCGCGTGCGCGAAGCCGAAGGTCTTGCCCACCATCACGGCGGGCACCGGCTCGAAGTAGATCTCGCAGCCGTCGAACGCGAGGAGGTGGCGGAGCACGAAGTAGAGCGCGTCCTGCCGCGCGCTCTGCGCGAGGATCTGCGCGATCACGCGATCGGTCGCGATCACCTGCGTGGGCACGGCGCCCGAGCCGGCGATGTCGGCGGCCACGGCGAGCTCGAGCAGCTCGTGCGCCTCCTCGTGACGCGCCTCGACGAGCACGCGACCCTTCCAGTGATCGGGGAGCACGCGATGGAGCGCGAGCAGCACCGCGAGTGTCCATCGCACGGCCTCCTCGTCGCCGACGCCGGCGGGAGGGATCACGACGATCGCGCGCGCGCGCTCGGCCGCGACGCGCACGAGCGCGAGCTCGTAGCGGGGATCGCCCGTGCGCACGATGGTCGAGAGGCGCTGCCCGGGCACGCTCTTGGCGGTGCGGAGCGAGAGCTCCACGTGGCCCTTCTCCGTGGCGGCGAGCACCACCACCTTCGCGCGCTGGTGGGAGCGCGCGAGCTCGCGCACGAGGAGCGGCGTGTTGGGCGCGTAGCCGAGGACGAGCACGTGATCGCGCTCCACGACGGGCAAGAGGCCGTCGCGCATCTGCGCGATGCGCTCGCCCATCTTGCTCGTGAGGGTCGCGACGAGCAGCGAGAGCACGAGGATGCCCGCGCCCGTGACCAGCGCGGCCGACACGCGGCGGCCCGGCGGGTCGGAGGCCATCGTGCCGCCGTCGGCGAAGTGCGTGAGGGTCCACCAGATCTCCTCGATGAACGGCGTGTCGCGCGGCGGACCGAGGGCGAGGTCGAGCCCCGCGAACGCGACGACCACGAGGGCCGTGAGCGCCGCGACGAGCACGACCTGCACGACGGGTGGCCACTCGAGCACCCGATCGGCCCGGTAGATGAGCCACGTCCGCAGGGCCCTCACGCGACGCAGGAGCTGCTCTCGCACGGGCGCGAGCGTACGCGGCCGAGACCGACCTCGTCACGGTTCGGTCACGCGGCGAGGCGCCTCTTGCCGCCCGCCCGAACTGGTCATACCACTTGGCCAACTGGTTCAACCACTTGGACGAGGGCGAGGATCCCGACCATGATCCCCACGGAACAGGCGCGAAGGAGCGTGGCGAGCACGGCAGCGGACGCGATCCGGCTGCGCATCCTGACGGGTCGCTACGCGGCGGGGCAGAGCCTGCCGGGCGAGCGCGAGCTCGCCGAGGAGCTGGGCGTCTCGCGGCTCACGCTGCGCTCCGCCATCGCGCACCTCGAGGCCGAGGGGCTCGTGCGCGCGGTGCACGGCTCCGGGACGCGCGTGCTCGACTTCCGCCAGACGGGCGGCCTCGACCTCTTCGGCCACCTCGCGTCGCTCGTGCTGAGCGGCGCCCCCGTG
>JAIBCE010000033.1 GCA_019694315.1 Sandaracinaceae bacterium | reverse complement strand
GTCAGGCGACCTTGCGCAGCATGCGTGTGCCCGCGCGCGGCGTGCCGTAGCCCTTGGCCGTGCGACGCGCGGCGGGCAGCGACGAGATGCGCGCGGCGAGGTCTTCCTTGCGCGCGAAGAGCGCGACGACGAGCGCCTGATCGCGGTCGAGGATCTTCTTCAGGCGCTCGGCCAGCCCGCGCTTCTCGGTGGCCGAGAGGCCGATCGGGTCGAGGCTCGCGAGCGCCTCGGCCGCGTGCGCGCGGTCCTCGACGTACTGGACGAGCTGATCGAGCGACGGCTCCTTCGGGAGCGCGTTGGCGAGGGACTCGAGCTCTTCGACGAGCCCACGCACCGACGGGAAGACGCCACTCATACGGACCTCCTCGAGATCTCCACCCAAGCGCTGTGCAGGCTCGTGAGCACGCGGAGCGCGGGCTCGACCAACGCTGCATCCCCACCGCGCGTGGCGGCGTTGATCCGATCGATGACGAAGTCGTAGAGGCCATCGAGCTGCGCCGAGAGCTCGGGCGCACGATCGTGGTCGAGGGTGACCCGCAGCTCGGTGACGATCGCGTGGGCGCGCGAGAGCGCCACGCCGCGTCGACCGAGCTCGTGGGCGCCCTGGGCCAGGATCGCCTCCTTGAGGAAGCGAATGGCCCCCTCGTAGAGCGAGATGACGACCTGGACGGGGCTCGCGGTGCTCACCCTCGTCTGTTGGTATTGAATCGCTGCGAACGACATCGTGCTCTCGCTATCGGCTGCATTTCGCCGACCTTGAAGGTCAAACGAGACCACGCTGGGCGCGATCTCGAGGGGCTCGTGGCGGTCGTCGGAGCTCACTTGGACAAGCTCGAGAGGGCGGCCGTGAGCGCCGAGCCCTGGTTCTGGAGGCCGGAGATGGTCTGCTCGAGCGTCGCGTACTGCTTCACGAGCTGCGCCTGGTACTTGTCGATCCGCGCCTGCATGTTGGTGATCTGGTCGTCGATGCGTCGACGCTCGTTCTTCATCGACGTGAGGCGCGAGGTGATGGCGCCCGTGGACGAGTCGGTGAAGTAGTCGGCCTGCTCGGCGAGCAGGGCCATGGCGCCGGTGCCGTCCTGACCGAGGACCGTGGCGACGCCCTCCGGGTCGGAGGCCAGGGCCGCGGCGAGCTTGGCCGAGTCGAGCTGGAGCGAGCCATCGCGCTGGAGGGAGATGCCCAGGCTCGCGACGGTCGTGTGCGCGCCCGTCGCGCCCGAGACGGGGGCGATGAGGGCGTTGCGCAGGCGGCTCTGCACGGAGCGGAGCGTCGAGTCGCCGCTCAGCGAGTCGAGCGGCTTCTGGTTGCCCGTCCAGGACGACTCGCCCTGGACGAAGGTGTTCACCGCGTTGAACGCGTCGACCATCTTCTTCACGGCGGCCGTGAGCGTCGCGCTGTCGCGCGTGACGCCGATGGTGGTCTTCTCGCCCGTGGGCGACTCCGACTCGAGCTCCAGCGTGACGCCCGGGAACGCGTTCTCGACGGTGTTCGAGCCGCGGGTCATCGGGATGCCGTCGAGGAGGAAGCGGGCGTCCGACGCCACGGACTTCACGTTGCCGGGCTCGTTCAGCCCGAGCGTCAAACCCACCTCGTTCACCGTCACCGCGTTGGCGGTCCCGACGCCCGTCCCGGCGATCTGGAGCCGGTAGCCCGCGCCGTCGTTCAGGATGCTCGTGGTGAGCGGCAGGCCCAGCGCCTCGATCTTGCGCTGCACCGAGGTGAGCGAGTCGCTCCCATCGACCGCGATCGAGGTGGTGCCCGAGGACGTCGTGATCTCGAGCGAGCCGGTGCCGAAGAGGCCCGACGCGCCGCTGGAAGCGAAGGAATTCGAGTAGGTTCGCGAGCCCTTCGCGAGGCTCTGCACCTCGATCTCGAAGCTCGTCGGGCTCGTGCCGCCCGTCACGGTCGCGGTCACGCGGCTCGTGTTGCTGCTCGAGACGGCCACCGGGAGGGCCTCTTTGCGCGTGTCGAGCGCCAGGGCCGCGTTGCGCAGGTCGTCGAGCTTGGTGCGCAGCGTCGTGAGCTTCTTGCTCTTGGCGTCGATCACCGTCTGTTTCGCGGTCAGACGGTCGATCGGGGCGCTCTCCGCCTTCACGAGCTGGCTGATGATGGTGCTGGTGTCGAGGCCGGTGGCGAGACCGCTGAAGCTGACCATGGCGAGGGCCTCCGTGGGGGGAAAACCGAGGAAACTAGGGATCTTACGCGGCGAGCGCGCCGCGCGCGGGATGGCGGACGGACCAACGCATCGACCCCGACGTAGGGGGACCTACGTCGGGGCCGGCTGCGAGAGGAGCCGACTCGGGATCAACCGCGAAGCAGGGACAGTGCCACCGACGGGGCCTGGTTCGCCTGCGCCAGCACGGAGACGCCGGCCTGCATGAGGATGTTGTTCCGGGTCATCTCCGCCGTCTCCGACGCGACGTCCACGTCACGGATGCGCGAGTTCGCGGCCGAGATGTTCTCGCGCGCCGAGCCGAGGTTCGAGATCGAGACCTGGAGGCGGTTCTGGATGGTGCCGAGCCCGGCTCGGTTCGTCGAGACCGCGTCGATCGCGGTGTCGAGGGTGGTGAGCGCGGCCTGCGCGCCCGTGGCCGTGGAGAGGTCGATCGTGCCGCCCGCGAGGGTCGCGAAGTCGTTCTGCGCGATCGTGATGTTGATGCGGTCGTCCGTCGTGTCCTTCGTGCCGACCTGCATGTCCGCGTTGAAGCTTCCGTCGAGGAGCTTGGCGCCGTTGAACTCGGTGACGTTCGAGATGCGGTCGATCTCCGACACGAGGTCCTGCGCCTCGTTGTCGATGAAGCCGCGATCCGCCGTCGCGAGGGTTCCGTTCGAGGCCTGGACGGCCAGCTCACGCATGCGCGTGAGCGCTCCGCTGATCTCGTTCATCGCGCCCTCGGCCGTCTGCGTCAGCGAGATGCCGTCGTTGGCGTTGCGTTCTGCCTGAGCGAGCGAGCGAATCTGTGCCTTGAAGCGCTCGCTGATGGCGAGACCCGCTGCGTCGTCGCCGGCAGTGTTGATGCGCATGCCCGTGGACAGCTTCGCGAGGTTGCCGCCGAGGCGACCCTGCGTGACCGAGAGGGCGCGCTGCGCATTGAGAGACTGAGTGTTCGTTCCGACGCTGATGGCCATGACTCTCCTCCTTGAGAATGTCAGTCGAGACTCGGAGTCAACCTGACTCGGAGCCAGACTGGGAGAGTGTCAGTCCATGACTGGCACTCTCGCAGTCTCCACTGGCACTCTCGACACACGTCGCAGAGAAGCTGAGTGGTACTTGGGGAGGAGTGTTGGTTTTGTCTTACACTGTAGTCGTAGGTGTCAGTGTCTCCGGGAGAGTGTCAGTCGAGAGCGTCATGGGCTCGAGCACGTTCATCGCGTGTCCGGGAGTCGCCGCCCGAGAACATCCAGCCAGTCGAGCTGGGGAGATGGTCGAGAGTGGCAGTGGAGAGCGACATTCGTGGGGTTCTTCCAGGAGAGTCTTCGTCGTCAGCTCGGAGTGTCCGCTTCGGGCTCGTGCCCGTCGGCGGTGCAGGCGAGAGGTCTTCGCCCGCGTCCTCGTCGCGGTCACGCAGGGTTCGTCGTCGCGTCCTGCGTGACCGCGTCTTCACCTGCTCAGCCCTGGAGGAGCTTGAGCGCCATCGTCGGCATCTGGTTCGCCTGCGCCAGCACGGCGATGCCGGACTGCGAGAGGATGTTGTTGCGGGTCATCTCCGCCGTCTCCGCCGCCACGTCGACGTCGCGGATGCGCGAGTTCGCGGCCGAGAGGTTCTCGCGAGCGTTGCCGAGGTTCGCGATGGTGATGGTCAGTCGGTTCTGCGCGGCGCCGAGGTTGGCGCGTGCCGTCGAGACGTCGTCGATGGCGGTGTCGAGCGTCGCGAGGGCGGTCTGCGAGCCGGCCTGCGTGGTGAGGTCGAGGGCGCCGAGGCCACCTGCCGCGAGCGTGCCCGTGGTCATGTCGGTGATCGCGACCGTGATGCGGTCGGCGGCCGTGCCGTGCGAGCCGATCTGGAAGGTGAAGGAGACGCCGGCGCCACCGCCGTTGAGGAGCTGCGTGCCGTTGAAGTCGGTCGAGGCCGCGATGCGGTCGATCTCGGCGAGCAGCGCCGTCTTCTCGTTGTCGATGTAGCTGCGATCGGTCGTGCCGAGCGTGCCGTTGGCGGACTGCACCGCGAGCTCGCGGATGCGCGTGATGATGCCCGAGACCTCGTTCATGGCGCCCTCTGCCGTCTGCAGGAGCGAGATGCCGTCGTTGGCGTTGCGCTCTGCCTGCGCGAGGGAGCGCACCTGCGACTTGAGGCGCTCGCTGATCGCGAGGCCGGCGGCGTCGTCTGCCGAGCGGTTGATGCGAAGGCCGGTCGAGAGGCGTCCGAAGTTGCTCTCGAGACGGGTCTGGGTCTGGCCGAGGTTGCGCTGCGCGTTGATCGCCGCGACGTTGGTGTTGATGCTGATCATGGTCACTCCTCCTTGAGCGATGGAATGGGCCTTCCTGGCCCACCGTCTCCGGCTCCCCCGCTTCCGCGTTGCGCCGTCGACAACCCTTGCTTCGGCCATGCGCCGAGGGCTCTTGAGGAGGAAATGACGATCCCGCCCCGGTCCTTCGCGAGGACGGAGCGATCCCGAGCGCTGGAGCGCCCTCGGACCGGTGGGTCGGCGAGGGCATGGCGGTGCCGATCTCCAGGCCCAGGCGGGTCGGAGCTCGGGGAGGGCGGCTCGCGAGGAGCCGCGTTCGGAGGGGCCTCGGGGCCCCATCGTGGACGGTCGGATCAGCCCATGGAATCGGCCACTTCGGCCGATCGGGCGGGGGTCCTCCGCCGGCCTCGACGGCGCGGCGGCGGGGGGATCGCGGGCTCCGGGAGGCCGGGCGCCGCGGGGCTGGTGGAGGCTCGGAGCGCCTCAGGTGACGGTGCTGATGCGGGCCTCCATGTCTCGCTTGAGGGGCTCGACGAGCTCCTCGACCTCCGCCGCGGACACCCCGATGCGCGACATGGCGGTCGCGACCTCGGCCTGGCTCACGGTGGGGGGCTCCTCGAGGTAGTGGCTGAGCAGGTCCGCGGCGCAGACCAGCGAGCCCACGGTGGACGACGGCTCGTGGTGGTGCGCGCAGGCCTCGACGACCTCGGGCGGTAGGTTCCACGCGGTGGCGAGGGCTGCGCCTGCGGGCTCGTGGAGCTTGTCGGCGATCGACTCGAGCTCCGTGCGCGGTCGGTTCTTCGCCTGTGGGATCTTCGCGAGGACCTTGATGCAGCGGGCGCGTCCGACGTCGTGGAGCAGGCCCGCGAGGAACGCGGTCTCGTGATCCACGCCGACCTGAGGGGCCAGACGCTGCGAGAGGCGCGCGACGACGACGCAGTGATCGAAGGTGCTGCGCACGATGTCGACGAGGCCCGGGGCGTCGAAGACGGTGTTCGCGTAGACGGCCATGTAGATGACGTCGCGCAGGGTGTGCAGGCCCAGCCGGACGACGGCGTGCCGCAGGCCCGAGATCGAGGCTCCGCGCGCGTAGAACGAGGAATTCGCGACCGCGAGGATGCGCGCGGCCAGGGGCGGATCCTGCTCGACCACCGCGAGCAGCTCGTCGGTGCGCACGCGTGGATTTCGCACGAGGCGCAGCGCCTCCATCGCGACGGCCGGGAGCACGGGGAGATCGGCCTTGGGCCCGAGGACCTGCTGGCGCGTGGCCTCGAGGAGATCGAGCTCCTGCCCTGGCGAAGACAGTCGCTCGCCGAGCACGCTCGAGGGCGCGCGAGGCACGGGCGTCTGACCGAAGCGGCTCACGCCCGCGTTCGTCCTGCGAAAGCTGATGGGTGGGCTCATCGCAGCGCTCTGCCGTGGGCTGCGCGGAGGCTCGGGCTCGGGGCCGCTTCGGGGGGCTTGTTCGGTCATGGCGCCTCCTCCCAGGGGGCGTTGGAGAGTGGGGTTCGAGGTCGTGCGCGCGCTCATGGGGTGGGCTCCGCGGGCACCGAGGGACGGCCCGATTCACGGCGGATCGGTTGTCCGAAGGGGACGTGGACCACGCGGTCGCGGCCGCTTCGCTTCGCGTGATAGAGGCATTGATCGGCGGCCTCGAAGACCGCCTCGAGGGTACGCGGACGTCCCGTCCGCTCGGACTCGGCGCCCAGCGGGGCGAGCGACACCGCGCCGATCGAGACGGTCACGCGGGGCGGCCCCGTGGGAGATCGCAGGCGCAGCGAGCGAATTCCGGCGTGGAAACGCTCGGCGATCGCGCCGTGGATCGGGGCCGGTGCGTCGCGGATGACGACGATGAATTCCTCGCCGCCGTAGCGCGCCACGACGTCTCCGTCGCGCGCGAGGCGTCCGAGCCGTCGGCCGACGGCGCGGAGCACGTCGTCGCCTGCGGCGTGTCCGTAGGTGTCGTTGACGCGCTTGAAGTGATCGATGTCGATCACCAGCAAGAGGGTGCTCGTGTCGTCGTCGACCGTGGCCGCCAGGGCCGCGTCGGCGACGCGTCGATTGCCCACGCCCGTCAGGGGATCCGTGTGCATGTCGTCGATGAGCCGCACCCGCTCCTTCTGCGCGCGCCGCAGCAGATCGCGGTCGCGTCGGTTGCGCAGCTGCACCGCCACACGGGCCGCGAGCTCGAGCAGACGACTCGGGTCGAGCACGTCGTCCGCGCCGCCCAGGAGGCAATGGGACACGAGCTCTTCGTCGAGCGGCTGGGGGGCCAGGAGCCCGATCGACATGAGCCGCAAGGGGTCGAGCATCCGGAGATCGCCCAGCACCTCGAGCCCCGAGCCGTCGGGCAGCTCGATCGCGAGGAGCACCAGATCGGGCAGGGTCAGGCGCACCGTCTCGAGGATTCCGTCGAGGCTCCCGATGGCGCACACGACGTGGCCCTCGTCCTCGAGCACGCCCGCGATGCGATCCCGCGTCGGGTCCCGCTCCATGCAGAGCAGGATCCGCGCAGCGCGATCCGACAGCGGTGGCAGCGAGAACGGCTCCATCGAAAGGGGCAGCGGACGCGAGCGGCCTGCGCTTGAGTCGGATCGACGGGGCTCGCGTCGGATCGTCCCCCGAAGAGCGCGGCGCGCCGGAGAGGGCTCGGACCGACGCGTCGAGGGCTCGGTGTGTCGTGCCTGCCACCCGACACAGTCCCGGACCCACCTCTTCTCCAAGCCTGTCGCGCCCGGGACTCGCCCCTGTCTGTGCCTCTTCTCCGCACACGCCGCGCGGGTCGCCGACGCGCGTCCTCAAGGGATCATGCGCGACGTCCGCTGCCCACGAGCATGACGACCATCGTCGGACTCATCGTGGTGTTCGCGGCAGTCCTGGGCGGCTACGCCATGGCGGGCGGTCCGTTCGACGTGCTCATCCAGCCGAACGAGATCGTGGTGATCGCCGGTGCCGCGCTCGGCACCGTCATCATCTCGGCCCCTGGAGGCGCGCTCAAGCGCATCCTCCACGCGCTCAAGAAGGGCTTCACGGGCAAACCGCCCATGCGCCCCGAGTACGTGGAGCTCCTCAAGTGTCTCTATTCCCTCTTCCAGGTGATGAGGAGAGACGGAGTCCTCGCGCTCGAGCAGCACGTCGCCGACCCGCACAAGAGCAGCCTCTTCCAGAAATTCCCTGCCGTGCTGAAGGATCACCACGCCGCGGAATTCCTCTCGGACTCGCTGCGTCAGCTCGTGGATGGCTGTAGCCCCGAGGATCTCGTGCTCCTCTTCGACGCGGATCTCGAGACGCTGCACGAGGAAGAGCACCAGCCGATCGGCCTCATCCGGACCGCGGGCGACGCGCTCCCGGGCCTGGGCATCGTCGCGGCCGTTCTCGGCATCGTGATCACGATGGCCCACCTCGACGGCGGCCCCGAGGAGATCGGCCACCACGTGGCGGCGGCCCTCGTCGGAACCTTCCTCGGCATTCTCCTCTGCTACGGCGTGATCGGCCCGATCGCCACGGCGATCGAGATGGTCGGCAACGCCCAGCACCGATACCTCATCTGCATCAAGGACGGAGTCCTCGCCGCGGCGCGCGGCAACACGCCCGAGCTCGCCGTCGAGTTCGCGCGTCGGTCGATCTTCAGTGATCAGCGCCCCTCGACGAAGGAGATGGAAGAGGCCTTCAAGGCCCTGAAAGCAGGCGGGTGATGGCTGGCAAACCTGACAAGGGTGGCAAGGCCAAGGTCATCTTCATCAAGAAGAAGGGCGGAGGCCACGCGCACCACGGCGGCGCCTGGAAGGTGGCCTATGCCGACTTCGTGACGGCCATGATGGCGCTCTTCATGGTGCTCTGGCTGGTCTCGCAGACGGACGAGGTGACGCGCAGCCAGCTCGCACGCTACTTCCGATCCGGCGTGTTCTCGGGCAGCGGTCACGTCATCGGCGACAGCGTGCCGAGCGGGCGCGGCCCCACGGTGGGCGGCGGCGCGACGCAGATCAACGGTCAGCACGGCGCCCAGCCGCAGTCGCTCGAGGCGACCGCGCAGACCCTCCAGCAGGTGCTCGACCTCGTGGCCGCCGACGATCCGCGCCTGGCGGCGCTGCGCGAGCAGATCGACGTGCGCTTGGACGACTCGGGCCTGCTCATCCAGATCTCCGATGGCGGCGACGAGATCCTCTTCGGGCTCGCGTCCTCGGAGCTGACGCCCTCGCTCGAGGAATTCCTCGCGGCCCTCGGCCCCGTGCTCGGGCGCCTCGAGAACGAGCTCCAGATCCACGGCCACACCGACGCTCGCCCCTTCCCCGCGGGCTCGACGTACGACAACTGGGATCTGTCGTTCGCGCGTGCCGACGCTGCGCGTCGCTTCCTCGAGGGCCATGGCGTGCGGCCCCACCAGATCGTCGGCGTGCAAGCCCACGCGGACTCCGACCTGCTCGTGCCCGAGGATCCGCTCGATCCTCGCAATCGGCGGCTGTCGATCCTCGCCGTGCGCCCCGGCGCCGAGCGGCCGGCAGCGCGCGGTCGGGCTGCCGTCGAGGGAGACCCGGAGTCGGCGGCCGCGCAGGCCGCACAGGCCGCCCTGGACGAGCTCCGCATGGCGGCCGAGATCGAGGCGTGGCGCGACGCCGACGCACGCGCTCGCGGTCAGATCGAGGGGGGGAGTGCCGAGGGGGGGCTCGGCTCGGAGCAGGGGGCCCAAGAGCCGATGGAGGGCCCAGGAGACTCGACGTCGCCGCGCCTCGAGCCCGGGACCTCGGAGCTGGGCAGTCCGGAGCTGGGCAGTCCGGGGCTGGGCAGTCCGGGGCTGGGCAGTCCGGGGCTGGGCAGTCCGGAGCATGGCAGTCCGGAGCATGGCAGTCCGGAGCATGGCAGTCCGGAGCATGGCAGTCCGGAGCTGGGCAGTCCGGAGCATGGCAGTCCGGGGCTGGGCAGTCCGGGGCTGGGCAGTCCGGAGCATGGCAGTCCGGAGCATGGCAGTCCGGAGCGTTCCGCCCGAGGAGAGCACACATGAAACGGGCACCCATCCGGATCTCCATCGGCGGTGGCAAAGGGGGCGTCGGCAAGAGCCTCGTCGCCACGAACCTCGCGGCGTCGCTGGCCTCCCTGGGCCTCCGGACGGTGCTCGTCGACGGAGATCTCGGCGCGCCGAACCTCCACACGCTCCTCGGCGTGGCCCAGAGCGGTCCCACGCTCCAGGCGCTGCTCGAGCGCCGCGTGGCCCGCATCGAGGAGACCCTCGTCGCGACGCAGGTGCCGCGCTTGTCCCTCGTGGCCGGCGCGAGCGGCGGTGTGCCCGGTCAGGCCAACCCGACGCACCTCGAGAAGCTGAAGCTCCTGCGGCAGATCGGCTCGCTCGACGCGGAGGTCGTGGTGATCGACGTGGGCGCGGGCACCTCGTTCAACGCGCTCGACCTGTTCTCGGCGGGCGAGATCCGCCTGATCGTCGCCACGCCGGAGCTCACCTCGCTCCAGAACGCGTACGTGTTCGTGAAGGCGGTGGCGCTCCGTGAGATCGCGGCGCTGGCCAAGGCCGACGGCAAGCTCGAGGCCTGGGCGCGCGCCTTCGATCGAGGCGAGACGAGCCGCATGTCGGCATGGCTCACGAAGCTCGATGGGCTCGAGCCGGCGCTGGCGGCGCGCGTGCGCCGCTACCTGCGGCTGCCAGGCACTGCCCTCGTGGGCAATCGCATCGGCGCACCGTCCGAGCGCCACGCGCTCTACGCGCTCTCGCGCCTCGGCCGCGAATTCCTCGATCTCGAGCTCCCCCTCGTGTCCACGATCCCGAGCTCGCAGAGCATCGTCGACAGCGTGCAGCGTCGACGTCCCGCCGTCTTCGGGCAGGACGCGGATCCGAGCATCGCGCGGCTGTTCGCCAAGCTCGCCGAGCACGTGGTGACGTGCGAGCGCCGGCCGCGCGAGCTGCCCGCCCTCGATGAGCCGCCGGCCGACGAGAGCGCGATCGAGCCGATGGCAGGGTTCGCGTCGCAGCTCGGCGCGCGTCAGCGCAAGGAGGCTCGCGTGACGGTGTCGCTCGCCGCACGCGTGCGCATGGCCTCGGGCGAGCACGACGCGGTGCTGGTCGATCTCTCACCGGGCGGCGCCAGGGTGAGCTGCCAGGGGTCCGTGCGCGTCGGCGAGCGTGTGGAGGTCGCCGTTCCTCACGACGGACTCGAGGTCGTCCTCGCGGGCCGCGTGAGGCACGCGAGCCGCGAGACGTTCGGGCTCGAGCTCGAGCCTGGCTGCGCGGCGCGCGTCCAACGCCTCCTCTCACCCGAGGTGAGCCAGCTGGCGAGCCCGGCGTGACGACCGCCCCCCGGTGGAGCCGACGATGAGTGAGCTCGCAGCAACCTTGCCCCCGATCGCGTCGAGTCCCGAGCGCCTCGAGCCTCGCGCGCTCGCGGTGCTCGGTGCTCGCGGCGCCGTGGAGGCCATCGCCAAGAGCGGGCGCACCGCGCTCGTCATGCTCGATCGTCGGACGAGGATCGGCGAGATCTGGCTCGATCGAGGGCGAATTCTCTGTTCGGAGGATGTGCCGGCGGCGGCCGCCGCCCTCGCGGAGCTCTTCGCGTGGCCGCGGCCCGAGGTCACCATCATCCCCGGGGCTCGGCGCGGAGGGCCCTGTGCGGCCATCCCCGCGGCGGTGCTGCTCTCGCGTGCCCAGGAGATCGGCGACGAGCGCCTCACACAGCTCTCGTCGCTCGCCGATCCGACGGAGCTCCACGAGCCCACGGAGGGCGCGCTGCCGCGTGACGGAGACCTCCACGAGGCGGCGGTGCTGCGTGCGCTCGCGACGCAGGCCTCGCCCTTCGCGATCATCCCCGTAGGACATCCATCGGCGGAGATCGCCGCGGCGATCGTGCGCCTCGTGCGCCGCCGCGCGATCGTGCGCGTCGCGCCGCCGAGCGAGGCGAGCACACCCTCGGAGCGACCGACTGCACCAGGCGTCACGCGCCCCGCCGACGGCGGGCTCTCGCGTCTGTTTCGTTGGGTGACGAGCAGCCTCTCCGATTCGAGCACGCCCGTCGCGAGCGCGACGCCTCCGCCAGAGAGCGCCACACGCACGACGCGGCCCTCGTGTCGCGTGCCTGGCTGGCGCCCGAGCGAGGCGGGAGATGCGCGCCGCGGCCATGACGCCGAGACCGAGAGCGCCTCGTGGGCCGTGCTGCCGTGGGATCGCGACCGGGGCGCGATCGGGACGGACGTGGAGGCGATCGCGACGCGCCTCGCCGACGCGCTGCCCCTCGAGCGACGCGACGCCGAGCCCTTCACGGCCGCTCTGCTCTCGCGCCTCGAAGAGGCCGTGATGCGCGGCCTCGAGGACGTGCCCGCGATGCCCACGCTCGCGCTCGAGCTGCGCGACGCGATCGCCAAGGAGACCACCGCACGCGAGGTCGCGGAGATGATCGACGGCCACGAGGCGATCGCGCGCGCAGTGCTCCGCGCGGGCTCCGCGGCTGCGTTCGGGCGCCCGCCGGTGTCGCTCGAGCAGGCGATCGTCCGCGTGGGCCTGGGCAAGGTGTATCGCCTCGCGACCGCGCCGGTCGTCGGCAGTCGCGTGTTCGAGGCACGCGCCCTCGGCGCCCGCGCAGCGCGCGCGCGCATGGCGTGTCAGCTCGCCGGAGAGCTCACGAGCGAGCTCGTGGCGGGGCCGTTGCGCGAGGAGGCGTTCCTCGCGGGCCTCCTCCACGGTCTCGGTCGGCTCTACCTCGGCTCGCTCGCCGATCGCGTCCCGGGTCGTCCGCAGCTCTCGCGCCTCGAGGCCCTCGCGATGACCTATCAGTGCTCGATCGGTGTCTTGCTCGCGGCCCGATGGGGTCTCGGTCACGAGGTCCGCCTCGCCGTGGCCACGCATGCCGACGCGCCGGCGACGCTCACCGAGCCGCGCGAGCTGCCGAGCGCGCTCCGCGTCGCGCAGATCGTCGCGTGCGGCATGACCGAAGATCCTCCCTCGCCCGACTGGCGCATCGCGCGTGCCCTCTCGGTCCGCGAGGACGTGCCGAGCACGCCCGGCCCGATCCTGGACCGAGCCCGCGCCCTGCTCACCGAGCTGCGCTGATCGGGGCTCACCGAGCTGCGCGGATCGGGGCTCACCGAGCTGCGCGGATCGGGGCTCACCGAGCTGCGCGGATCGGGGCTCACCGCGCTGCGCGGATCGGGGCTCACCGCGCTGCGCTGCCACCGAACACGAGCGACCCAGGATCAGCGTCTCGCCGATCCTGGGTCGCGGTGCTCGGAGGGTCGATCAGAGATGCACGCCGAGCCCGAAGCTCAGCGTGGGTCCGAAGGCGCGCCGACCGAGTTCGTCTTCGAGCACGCGCGAGAGCTCTCCGATCGCGGTCGTCACGAGCTCGTCGTGGCTGTCGGTCACGATCGTGACGTCGTGCGAGAACGCGTGCACCCAGCCGATCGCCGCGCGGAACGAGACGTGGTCGAAGAGCAGCGTCTGCCACGCGAGCTCCGCGTGGATCGCGTTGACCGACACGTCGATGCCCAGCGCATCGCCGCCGGTGCTCGTCCCGACGAGCGCCGCCGTGCCCGGCGAGAAGCCATCGAGCGTGGTGAGCCGGTGCGTCCAGAGGAGCGTGTAGCCCGCGGTGATCTCGATGCCCGGTGTGCCCGCGGGGCGGATGCCGAGGCCCGCCTCGAGCCACGTCGCGTCTCCCACCATGGTGCGTGCGATCTGCGCGTCGTTCTCGGTCCAGAAGCCCCAGCCGGTGCCGATGTCGTTGACGCCGTCGACGAACGCGACGGGCACGAGGCCCACGTTCACGTAGACGACGAAGTGCCCCGGCACCTCGAGCGCGATGCGTCCTCCCACCGCGATGGGCAGCGTGGCGTCGGCCATCACGTCGAGCGCGAATTCGGGGGCGTCGGGCTCTTCGCCGCACGTGCGCGCGACCTCGTGCGTGTCGTCGGTCGCGGCGTCGGGACCAAACGGAGAGCCGAGCGCACGCGCATCGCCTTCGTCGGCGAGCGCAGCGCTCGGGGCCCACACGAGCGACAGGCCCGCCAGCGCGCCGAGCGCACCGCGCGAGGCCCGGCTGGTCACGTCGACACCTGTGGCGCTGCGGCGACCGTGACGGTGGGCGCGGCGGTCGCCGGAGGCGGCTGCGGTCGCAGCGACTGCGACGCCGAGGCCATGAGCGCGACGTAGTTGCGGATGTCGCTCCGCGCGTCGCTCGGGAGATCGGTGAACTCGACACCGATCGCGCGCTGACCGCGTTGCGTCTTGGCCCATCGGGCGATCGCGTCGAGCGTGACCACGCGGCCCGAGCTCGGCAGCGGGAGGCGCACGCTCACGCGATCGCCCTCCAGGCAGACCCCGCTGGTGACGACCAGGAGGCCGCCCTCGGAGACGTCCTCCGTGCGGCCGTCGCACGGGCCTGCGGTGCCGAGCACGCGCACCGGCGTGACGTAGGGCGCGCGGGTGAACTGGCGGCGCGTGCTCTCCGTCGGCGCGGGGCGTGGATCGAGGAGGTTGAGCGTGCCTGGCAGGCGTCCCAGCGCGTGCGTGCAGGCAGCGGCCAGCTCCGTGGCGGTGCCGTAGCGCTGCGCGGGATCGCGGCGCATCGCGCGGAGGATCGCGGCCTCGAGCGCGGGCGGCACGTCGGGGCGCGCCGCGCGGATCGAAGGCACGGGCTTGCCGGCGAGGAGGGCGCTCATCACCTGCGTCATGGTCCCGGGGAAGGGCACGTCGCCGACGAGGCACTCGTAGAGCGAGACGCCGAGCGCGTAGACGTCGGTGGACGCGGTGGGCGGCAGTCCATCGAGGATCTGCTCGGGGGCCATGTACTCGATCGTGCCGAGCACGTCGGTCTGCTGCGTCAGCTTGCGGTCGACCACGTCGTCGCCTTCGCCGACGCGCGCGATCCCGAAGTCGAGGAGCTTGAGGACATCGCCTTCTCGCCCCGGCGAGCGCGTGACGAGGATGTTGCCTGGCTTGACGTCGCGGTGGACCACCCCGACGGCGTGCACGTGATCGAGGGCCGCAGCGACCTGATGCGCCACGCTTACCGTGCTCTCGATGTCGAGCATGTTGCGCGCGACGACGAAGCTCTCGAGGGTGCGCCCCTCGATCATCTCGAGCACGAGGTAGGGCCCGTGGCTCCTGCACACACCCGCGTCGAGCACGCTCGCCACGTTCGGGTGTCGCGCCACCGCGAGCGCGCGCGCTTCGCGCATGAGGCGCGCGTGCACGATCGGCCAGCCGAGCGCCGCGGTGGTGAGCACCTTGATCGCCACGGGGCTCCGCGTGAGCGTGTGCTCGGCCTCGAAGACGATGCCCATGCCACCGCGGGCGATCTCGCGACGCACCGAGTAGCGACGATCGATCGTGCTGGCAGGCGTGGCCTCGACGTATCGCGGTTCGGACTTCATACGGATCTCCTTGGTCGCGCGCCCCCGGCGCGCTCGATGAGCGAGTCTCAGAACGTGACGGTGGCGAAGCCGCGGGTCGGGCGGCCGTAGAGGTAGCCCTGGAGCACGTCGCACCCGACGGCGACGAGCGCGTCGCGCTCGGCCGGCGTCTCGACGCCCTCGGTGACGACGGTCATGCCGAGGTCGAGACAGACGCGGACCATCGACTGCACGAGGTGCTGCTTCTTGTGGCTCTGGTCGACGCCGCGGACGAGGGACATGTCGAGCTTCACGACCTCGGGCTCGAGCTTGGTGAGGCTGGTGAGCCCCGCGTAGCCCGCGCCGAGATCGTCGATCGCGAGCGAGTAGCCGAGCTCGCGGAGGCGACCGATGCGATCGGCGAGATCCTCGACGTCCTCGAGCGACGCGCGCTCGGTGATCTCGAGCACGATGCGGCTCGCGAACGACGCGAGGGGGGCGCGCTCCGCGTAGAGCATCTCGTCGCTCAGGTCGTGCGCGTGGAGGTTCACGAAGATCTTCACGTCCGACGGAGCGCTCGGGATCGCCTCGGCCACGCGCATGCGTGCGGTGCGTCCGAGCTCGGTCAGGCGATGGAGGCGCTCGGCGACACCGATGAGCACCGTGGGGTTGCGCAGCGTCGGCTCGTCGTTGCGGAGCAGCGCCTCGTACCCGATCACCCGCCGCTCGCTCACCGACACGATCGGCTGAAACGCCATCCACAGCGTGCGGAGCGCGTTCTCGAAGCGCGCCTCTTGACCGGCGCGATCGCCGAAGTCGGCGCCCGAGCGGCCGAGCACACCGTCGGCCGCCCGCTGCAGGGCCAGGAGCGAGCGCAGGCCGCTCGCGCGCGAGACGACATCGCGCAGCGCCGCGGGCTCGACGGGCTTGGTGAGGTACGAGAACGCCCCGAAATTCACGGCGTCCTGCGCGCTCTCCATCGAGGGATAGCCCGTGACGAGGACCACCGGGATGTCGAGGTCGGTCTTGCGGACGGCCTTGAGCAGCTCGATGCCGGAGAGCCCGGGCACGTCGATGTCCGAGACGATCGCGGAGAAGGCCCCGCTCGCGACGTGCGCGAGCGCTTCCTGCCCCGACTCCACCGCCGTCACGCGGTACTGCGGGCTGAGCACGCGCTCGTAGGCGCGGCGCACCAGGGGATCGTCCTCCACCACCAGCACCTGGCTCGGCGCGACCGTCGGGGCCGGGCAGGGTGGGGAAGAGTGATGTGCGGTCATGGTCAGCAAGGAGAACCTCCTGGCGCCCGCTCGACGGGTCGTGGAGGGGTTCGACCGTCCCGGCTTGATCCTTGAGGACTGGGTCGCGTTCGCGATCCGATCGACGCACTTGGTGGTAGAGTCGGCCCCGTGCGGGTCTTGGTTCTGGAAGACGACGCGGGCCTGCGACGCGGGATCGAGCGACACCTCAAGCGCAACGGCGCCGACGTGACGGCGACCGAGTCCATCGAGGAGGCGATCGAGGCCTTCACGCGCAAGCCCCCGTTCCACGCGTTCGTCACCGACCTGCGGCTGCCCGACGGGAACGGGCTCGAGGTGCTCGAGCGGTTGCCCACCACCACCAAGCGGCCGGCGACCATCGTCATGACGGGCGAGGCCACCATCGAGACGGCCGTCGGCGCCCTGCGCCTGGGCGCCCTCGACTACCTGCTCAAGCCCTTCTCCATGGACGCGCTCGACGCGACGCTCCAGCGCGTCGTCGCCCACGAGACGAGCAGCGGGCGCCAGAGCAGCCCCGATTTCGCGGCCGCCGAGGCCTGGCGTTCGCGCTACGCGCCCCACTTCCTGGGTCACGCGCAGAAGCTGCTCGAGGTCTTCGAGGTGCTCCGTCGCGTCGCGACCACCGATTGCTCGGTCCTCGTCTCGGGAGAGACCGGCACGGGCAAGGAGCTCGTCGCGCGGGCGATCCACGACGCGAGCGGCCGTGGCGCCGCACCCTTCGTCGCCGTCAATTGCGCCTCGGTCCCCGAGCAGCTCATGGAGAGCGAGCTCTTCGGCCACGTCAAGGGCGCCTTCACGGGTGCGCAGGCCGCGCGGATCGGGCGCTTCCAGGCCGCGCACAAGGGCACGCTCTTTCTCGACGAGGTCGGCGAGATGCCCTTGGCCGTGCAGGCCAAGCTGCTGCGCGCCCTGCAAGAGAAGGAGATCCTTCCCCTCGGCGAGAACCACCCCGTGCCGGTCGACGTGCGCGTCGTGGCCGCGACGCACCGCGATCTCGAGTCGATGGTGGAGGCCCGGCAGTTCCGCGAGGACCTGCTCTATCGGCTGGACGTGATCCGCGTGGAGCTGCCGCCCCTCCGCGCGCGCGCGGGCGACGTCCAGCTGCTCGTCGACGCGTTCATCGCCGACGCCTGCGCACGCCGTGGCGCGCACGTGACGGGCGTCGATCCCGCCGCTCTCGAGGCCCTTCGCGCCTATCAGTGGCCTGGCAACGTCCGGCAGCTCCAGAACGTCGTCGAGCGCATGGTGCTCTTGCGAGGCGACGGACCGCTGACGCTCGCCGACGTCCCCGAGAAGATCCGCGGCGCCGCCGCGACGCGCGCAGCCGCCTCCCACCCCTACGCGACGCCGCTCCTGCCCGACGACGGCATCGATCTCCGCGAGGCCGTCGAGCGCTTCGAGACCGCCCTCATCCAGCAAGCGCTCGATCGCGTGGGCGGAAACCGCAACCGCGCCGCGGCCCTGCTCAAGCTCAATCGGACGACGCTCGTCGAGAAGCTCAAGAAACGAGAGCTCTCGAACGCTGAAGCGTCACGTGCCGACGAAGACGACTGACGCACCGGCTCCGTTCGTGGGCGCTCGGCGTCTCTTCGATCGACGCCGTCGCTGACGGGCCGCCTCGGCCGGCGCCGAGGTGACGACCCTTTGACGCCTCGTCAGCGGACCGGCGTCAGGGGGCCCGCGTCGCGCCGCTCCGAGGCGGCCAATCGGTCGAATTCCCTGAAAAACAGGGCGATCGACGCGTCGGCATGGTGAGTGCTCAAGGCCACTCTGTCCGCGCTCGCGGGAGCGCCCACACGGAGTCGCCATGAACATGCTCTCGTCCTCCGATCGCCAGGCCCTTCTCGACGTGGGGCTGCCCATCGTGCGCCGCGTGGCGCACGGCGTGGCCCGTCGCATCCCCTCGCACGTCGACATCGGTGACCTGATGGGCGCGGGCACCGAGGGCCTCTTGAAGGCCGTGAGCGCGTACGACCCCGTGCGCAGCGATCGCTTCGAGCCCTACGCCGAGACGCGCATCCGCGGCGCGATCCTCGACGAGCTGCGCTCGATCGACGCGATGACGCAGCACGGGCGCCGACGCATGGCGGAGGTGAACAAGCGCACGTGGGAGCTCGAGCGCGCGCTCGGTCGCGCCCCCGGCGACGAGGAGGTGGCCGAGGCCCTCGGGATCCCCGTGTCCGACTACCTCGATCTCCTCGCCACGGCCTCGCACGCGAGCGGCATGACCAGCGGCGCCGAGTGCGATCCGGATCTGGTCGCGGCCAACGGCCCCGATCCGCAGTCGCTCTGCGCCGAGATGGAAGAGCGCCGACGCCTCGCCGAGGCGATCGCCAAGCTGCCCACCCGCCTCCAGGAGGTGCTCGGCCTCTACTACCAGCACGAGTGCACCCAGGCCGAGATCGGCCGGATGCTCGGCGTCACCGAGAGCCGCGTGTGCCAGCTCCTGTCCGACGCCACCTCCCGTCTCCGCTTCGTCCTGGGTGAGGTCTCGCTCGGTCCGAGCTGAGAGCGTCAACGTTTCTGCACCTGCGTCAGGATCTTGGCTCAAGGTTCCGCCCCGCTCGCCCGACAAGGGGAACGAGGCCCCATGAACCACCCCACTCCCGCGAGCTCCCCTTCCTCCGTTGCCTCCTCCGTCTCGCAGGCGCTCCGCGCCGCGCGCGCACCCTCGGAGGTCGCCGCGTCCGCGATGGATCGCGAGGCCTACATCCAGTCGCTCATGCGCCTTCGGTCGCAGGGACTGCTCCCCGTCGATCCCGTCGCCATCGCCGACGCCATTCTTCGTCGTGAGCTACCCGGCCGGCGCCGCTGACTTCCTCGCGGCGCGGCTTTTGACTAGGATGAACGCGTGGACCAGCTGGAGGACAACGGGGGAGCCCCAGACGACAGCAGCGTGCGCGAGCAGCTCGCGCATGTGCTCCTCGGGGGATTCGTTCACGACATCGGCAGCCCGCTCGCGGCGCTCACCTCGAACCTGAGCGTGGCCAAGGAGCTCGCCGAGACGGACGACGAGCCGTCGCGCAACGAGCTCAAGGAGGTCCTCGAGGATCTCGAGATGGCGACGAAGCGCCTGACGGAGCTCGCGAGCGACCTGCGCGGCTACGTCGGCCTTCCGGTGGGAACCGGGAGCTTCGAGGATCTCGCGCGCGCCTCGCTGCGCCTCGCGCGATCGCACCTGTCGCGTCGCGCGAACGTCGAGCTGAAGATCGATCCCGCGCTGCGTCCGACCGCGCCCTCGGCCGTCGTGCTGCGGGCGGTCGGTGAGCTCGTCGTGGCGGTCACGCGAGAGCTCGGACCGGGCGCGCGTCAGCATCAGCTCTCGCTCCGCACGGTCGCGGACGGCTTCACGCTGGAGGTGGCCCCCCCGCCTCCGGGCAACGTCGCGCGCGCCGTTCGCGTGGCCACCGCGCGCCTGGGCTCGGAGGCCACCGTCACGAGCACGCCCGAGCGGCTCGAGGTGCGCGTGCCCCTCGCCTGGGCGACGTGACCGACCGTAGTAGAGGGGGATGGCCGAGGTGTCGGCAGAGAGCGACAATGCGCCGGTGACCGCCGAGGACAAGCGCGACACGGGCAACCTCGTCGGCACCCCCACGGTCGCGGTGTCGACGGTGTCGGTGACCGCCGCGAGCCCCGTGAAGGCGCGCCTCGTGGTGCTCCGGGGCTCGCAGCCGGGGCGCCGCTATCCGCTCGACGATCACAGCTCGATCGGCCGTGGCTCGAGCTGCACGGTGCAGATCGAGGACGCCATGTCGTCCCGCAAGCACGCGCTCATCCAGCGCGTCGAGGGCTCGACCTGGGAGCTCGTCGATCTCGGTAGCCGCAACGGCACGCTCCTCAACGGACGGCCCGCGGGCCACGACCCCATCCGCTTCGGCGATCACATCCAGATCGGCGAGACGGTCTTCCTCTTCTCGCACACCGACCCGCTCGAGGAGCGGATCCTCCACCGACAGAAGCTCGAGGCCATCGGCCGGCTGGGCGCGGGCATCGCCCACGACATCAACAACGTCCTCGGCGGCATCTTGATGAACGTCGACTACGTGCTCGGCCTGGGCGATCGCAGCCTGCTCGATCCCGAGGTGCGTGACTGCCTCGCCGATCTCCGCGCCGCGAGCCTGCTCGGCGCCGATCTCACGCGGCGCATCCTCGCCGTGGCGCGGCGCGGTGCAGCCGAGCACGTCCAGATCGACCTCAGCGCGCTCGTGAACGACACGCTCGAGATCGCGCGCCGCACCTTCGATCGCTCGATCAAGGTCGAGCGCTCCATCGCGCAGCAGGTGAACGTGCGCGGAGATCGAGCGCACCTCCAGCAGATGCTGATGAACCTCCTCCTCAACGCGCGCGACGCGATGCCGAACGGCGGCACGCTCACCGTGACGCTCGGCTACGCGCGGCCGTCCGAGGTCGAGTCCGAGATGGTCGCGGTCGCCGGCCACCACGCGCGCCTCGTCGTCACCGACACGGGCGTGGGCATGGACGCTGCCACGCGCCAGCGAATCTTCGAGCCCTTCTTCACGACCAAGTCGGCCGACAAGGGCTCCGGCCTGGGCCTCGCGACCGTGATGGAAGTCGTGACCTCGCACGGCGGCACGATCGAGTGCCAGAGCCAGCTCGGCGCGGGCACCTCGTTCCGTGTGGTGCTGCCCGCGCTCATGGCCGCGGCGCGCACCGAGACACGCACGCCCGCCGGCGTCCTGCGCACGCCGACCGCCGCCCGCACCGCGCACATCCTCGTGGTCGACGACGAGCCCCTCTCCCGGCGCAGCATCTGTCGCCTCCTCGCGCGGGACGGCCACACCACGGAGGCCGCGGCCGATGGTCGCGAGGCGCTCACGGTCTTCGAGCGCGAGGGCACCGCCATCGACCTCGTCCTCATGGACCTCGACATGCCCGAGCTCGATGGTCACCAGACGATGATCGAGATGAAGCGCCGTCGGCCGGACACGCGCGTCGTGTTCCTCACCGGCTTCGTGACGGACACCCGCAAGCGAGAGCTCTACGACTCGGGCGCGAGCGCCGTGCTCAACAAGCCCTGCGATGCGCTCACGCTGCGCGACGCGCTCACGACGGCGCTCGCGGTGCGCGGCAACATCGGTCAGGCGTTCCGCTCGCCCATCGGCTGACGGGCGGAGGTCCGCCCTCGCGGATCACGCGCACCGCGCTCGCGTGCCATGATGTCCGGTCCATGCCCGGCCTCGAAGCAGTGCTGCACGCGCTCGCGTCTCCGCTGCGCGCGTTCGCCGATCCGTCGAGCCGGCACTACGGACCCGCGCTGCTCGTCGCCCTCGTCCTGGCCGTGATCGTGGGCGTCCAGAGCGGCCATGCGCGCTCGCTCGGTAGCTACCTCTTCTCGCGGCGCGTGTGGCTGCATCGCTCGGCGATCCTCGACTACCAGCTCGTGTTCGCGCGTCCCGTGATCCGGCTGCTCGTGACCGGGCCGCTCGTGATCTCGTCGGTCGTGCTCGCGGCCCGCCTGATCTCGCTCCTGCGCCGCACGCTCGGCCCCTCGCCGCTGGGCGAGGTGGATCGCTCGCTCGTCATCGCGATCTTCACGGTGAGCGCGTTCGTCGCGGAGGATCTCGTGCGCTTCCTCCTGCACGTGGCCTGTCACCGCATCGAGCCCCTCTGGGCGCTCCATCGACTGCACCACAGCGCCGAGGTGATGACGCCGTTCAGCGTCCACCGCGTCCATCCGCTCGAGAGCGTGCTCAATCGAGCGGGTGGCGCGCTCGCCGTGGGCCTCGTCGCGGGTGTGTGCGGCTGGCTCTTCGCCGGCCCCATCTCCGGCTGGACGATCCTCGGCGTCGATGCCCTCGGGCTCGTCTGGAACCTCGCCGGGGGCGTGCTCCGACACTCCGAGATCCCGCTCCGCTATCCGCGCTGGCTCGAGCACGTGCTCGTGAGCCCTGCACAGCACCAGATCCACCACGGCGATCACCCCGACCAGTACCACCGCAACTACGGCTCGACGTTCGCGCTCTGGGACTGGGCGCTCGGCACGCTCGCGACGAGCGAGGGGCGCGATCGCGTGCGCTTCGGCCTCCCGCCGGGGCTGCGCGACCACGGCGACGGCCTCTTGTCCGCGCTGTGGGCGCCCATGGCCAATGCCGTGCTCGCTCTGATCCCGCGCCGATGGCGTCGTCAGCGACGAGGCGCGACCTCGTAGATCTTCTTCGCGAGATCGCGAGGAGAGAGCGGCTTCTCGAGCAGCGCGCGGCCCGTCTCGGTGATGGCCTGCGAGAGCGCGGCGGCCTGGAGGCCACCCGAGAGGAAGATCGCGTGCTCCGAGAGGCGCACGTCGAGCTCGCGGATCGCGACGTAGAGCTCGTGGCCGTTCATCTCCGGCATCACGATATCGCTCACGAGGACGTCGAAGTGCTCGCCCTTGCGAAGGCGCTCGAGAGCGCCGCGCCCGCTCGCCACGGTGGTCACCTCGAACTGCTGCTTGAGCGCGCGCGCGAGGGCACGCAGGAGCAGCTCGTCGTCGTCCACGATGAGCACGCGCAGGCGCGCGATCGAAGGCGGCGGCACGCTGAGCGGGCGCGGCCGCACCGAGATCGGCGGAGGTCGCGGCAACGCGACGCGGAACGACGTGCCGCGCCCCAGCTCGCTGTCGACGAGGATCTCGCCGCCTGCCTTGCGCACGAGCTCCTTCGTGATCGCCAGGCCCAGGCCCGTGCCCTGGCCGCTCGGCTTCGTCGTGAAGAACGGATCGAAGATCCGCGCGACCACCTCGGGCGGCATGCCCGGCCCGGTGTCCGAGACCTCGACGATCACCATCTCGACGTCGGCCGCGGTGTGGATGCGGAGCTTGCGCTGCGCAGGATCGACCTGATCGAGCGCCTGGAGCGCGTTGACGACGAGGTTCGTGAGGACCTGCGTCATGGTGTGTGCGGGCGCGAGCACCTGCGGCAGCATGGGATCGAGCTCGAGCTCGACCTTGACCTGGAAGCGCGCCTCCTTGCCCACGAGGCGAAGGACGCTCTGCACCTCGTCGTTGAGCGAGGTCGGCTCGAGGCGCGCCGTCGCCTCGGTGGTGCGCGCGAATTCCTTGAGCGAGCGCACGATCGCCGAGATCCGTCGGCTCCCCGTGAGCGAGTCGCTCACGGTCTCGAGCAGATTGGACGCGTAGCGCTCGAGCAGCTCGCCATGCTGCGAGCGAGGTCGCGCGAGCAGGGCCTCGAGCTCGAGGCGGATGCTGTCGAGGTTCGCGACGATGGTCTGGATGGGGGTGTTGATCTCGTGGCTCACGCTTGCCGCGAGCTTGCCGATCGCCGCGAGGCGATCTTCGTGCGCGAGGCCCGCCGCGAGCTGCGCGCGCTCCTCGCGCATCGCGATCACGCGGCGCGCAGTGGCCGCCAGGCGGTAGAGCGCGCGCTCGAGCCCCGGCCCGAGCTCGATCACGTCGAACGCGCCCGCCTGCCGCAGCGCTCGCTCTTGCTCGATCGCGACGCCCTGGGGCACGACGACGACGAGGAGCACGTCCACGTCCGAGGCCGCGAAGGAGCGTGTGCGCGCGAGGGCTGCGTGCGAGGGATCGCTGTCCTCCACGAAGAGAACCGACGCGCCTCGTGTGTCGGGGGGCGTGCTCGGGTCGTAGCGGCGCAGGAGGCTGAAGTCTCCCGTCGCGACGAGCCGCGGGCTCAGCTCCGGGCTCTCCTCCACCACGCAGGCCGAGATGGGAGCGAGGCTCAAGCAGCCCCGTCCTTCTCGAGGTGCTCCGAGCCTGGTGCCCACCAGCGCATCACGATCGCGGAGCGCGTGAAGCCGGCCGCGGGTGAGTAGAGCAGGAGGCGTGAGCCGTGCCGCACACGGCCCGCCTCGCGTGCCGCGAGCAGGTTGAAGAGGATCGCTGCGTCACCGATGTTCGCGACCTCGGCGAACGTATGGAACGTCTTCTCGACCGGCAGCCCGAGCGAACGGCGACACGCGTCCACGAACCAGCCCAGGCTCTGGTTGCCGAGGTAGAGGTCGACGTCCTCGAGGCGCATGCCCGCGCGCTCGAGCGCGCCGAAGGACGCCTCGCGACAGAACTCGCCCGCGCGAAGGCCCGCGGTCTTGCCCACGTCGGCGTCGAACGACGCGAGCTGCGGCACGACAGGGGTCTTCCACCAGCTCCGCTCGGCCACACCGTCGACGATGGGCGCCAGCACGATGCCGTCGCGCAGGCTTCCGTCCGTGCGCTGCCACTGGCCGAGGATCCCGAAGCCCGCAGGCACCTCGCCCACGACGGCGGCGGCCGCCGCGTCGCCGAAATTCACCGACGCGACGGTCTTGGGATCGACAGAGCGCGTGCCCGCGTGAGACTGCACGATCAGCACGCGGCGGAAGGCGCCCGTCTTCACCAGCGCGGCGGCGGTCACGAGCTGTGCCTGTGTGCTCGCGCAGCCCACGTCGAGGCTCCACGCCGCGGCACGTGTGAGGCCGAGCTTGTCCTGCACGGCCGGGGCGTTGGACGGGATCAGCACGTCGCTGATGAGCGAGTGCACGAGCACGAGATCGATCTCGTCGGCCGTCACGCGCGCGTCCGCCATCGCGGCGCGCCCCGCCTCGACCTCGAGATCCGACACCAGCACGTCGTCGTCGATCACGCGACGCTCTCTGGCTCCGCGGAAGAGGTCGTCGCCCGTCGCGGCCATGGCCTCGGCGATCTCCTTGGGCACCTCGGTCTTGTGGCCCTTGGCGCTGCGCTCCACCGCGAGCACGTCGCCGCGGCGCTGCGCCTCGTCACGCGGCCCGATCACGCCGGCCCAGAAGGAGTTGTCGCGCACTCGCGGCGGCAGCGCGACGCCGAGCCCGAGGATCCCCACGCCATCGAGCGCCCCCACACCATCGAGTGCCCCAGCATCCCTCGTGCTCATTGATCGTCTCCCGCCTTGAACTGCTTGAGCGCGGCGACGCGCTGATTGCCCATGAGACGCACGTCGGGGTCGATCCGGACGTCGAGGACCACGGGCCCCTCGCGCCGCACGTCGAGCGCAGCCGCGAGCTCCTCGCGCGTCTCGATCACGTGGCCCTCGGCGCCCATCGCGCGGGCGAGCGCAGCGAAATCGACCAGCGGCGTCGAGAAATTCGGCGTGCGGCCGAAGAGGCCCATGTGGCCGTGGTGCACCATGTTGAGGCGGCTGTCGTTGATCACGACGAAGGTCGTCGCCGCGTGGTGCTGCACCGCCGTCGCGAGCTCGCTGCCGTTCATGAGGAAGCCGCCGTCGCCGCACACCGCGAAGGTGCGGCGATGAGGTGCGCCGAGCTGGTAGCCGATCGCGGAGTTGATCCCCGAGCCCATCGAGCCGAAGCCGAGGCACGTGAGGAAGTCGCCGTGCTCGCGCACGCGGAGGTAGTGGAGCACCACGCCCAGGTGCTCGCCCATGTCGGCCGTGAACACGGCGTCCTTGGGGCACACCTCGTTCATCGTCATGACCACGTCCATCGTGGTGAGCTTGCCGAGCTTGGACGGGCGGATCGGCTGGAGCGCGAGGCTCGGATGCGCGGCGGTCACCGTGGGGACGCGCGACTCCTCGCGGTGCTCGAGCATGTGCGTGATGACGCGATCGGCGGGGCCCACGAGACCGAGGTCGATCGCGTAGTTCTTGCCGAGCTGCGCGTCGTCGATGTCGATCTGGAGAAACGCGCGGCTCGCGCGCAGGAGCGGGCTCCACGCGTTCGTCGAGAAGTCGTTGAGGCCGCTGCCGATCACGAGCAGCACGTCGACGCCGGCCTCGAGGTACTGGCCCACCGAGTCGTGCCCGCCGAAGCCCGTGACGCCGAGGTAGAGCGGGTGATCCTCGGGAAACACGCCCTTGCCCTTGGTGGTGACGCAGACCGGCGAGCCCACGTGCTCGGCGAGGCGGCGGAGGGCGCGGCGACTCGCCATGTCGCGTGTCCCCGAGCCGGCGAGGATCAGCGGTCGGCTCGCGCGCTCGAGCAGCTCGAGGGCCCGACGCGTCGAGTCCTCGTCGATCTCGTAGGCCGTGCGCTCGAGCCCCGCGAGCGGCTGCGGCGCCATCCGCTCGGTGGCCACGTCGAGCGGCAGCGTCACGAAGACGGGGCCGCGCCGCCCGCTGAAGGCGGTGTTGAGCGCCTTGTGCAGCACCGACGCCGCGGGGCCCGGATGCGAGAGCAAGACGCTCATCTTCGTCACGCGCCGCATCATGGAGACCGCGTCGAGGCCTGCGGGTGAGCCCTCCTGGAGCGCACCGCGACCGAACGCGGAGCGCGCCACCTCGCCCGCGATGTGCACCACCGGCACGCCCTCGTAGTACGCCGAGGCGATGCCCGTGAGCGCGTTGGTGATCCCGGGGCCCGCGGTCGTCACCACCACGCCCGGCCGACCCGTGGCCATCGCATAGCCGATCGCGAGGAACGCCGCGTTCGCCTCGTGCTTGGTCGTGACGATGCGAACGTCGGGTCGCTCGAGGAGCGCGTCGAAGAACGGGCTGATCGCGCCGCCCGGCACGCCGAAGACTGCGTTGACGCCGAAGTCGCGGAGGACGTCGACGAGGTGGAGCGCGACAGGTGACTTCATCGATCTCCGTTCCGCGTGGTTCCGAGCAACGCGATCCTCAGGATCCCGTCGAAGGGGCCTCTGAGCTCGGGGGTCACGACCACCTCGGCTCCGCACACGTGCGCGACCCCTTCGATCGCGCCGACCATCGCGTGCTCGATGTAGACGTACTCCTGCTCGAGCTCCACGACGATCTCGGTGGTGCTCTCTGACACGAGGCGCAGGCGCGTGTGGGAGACCACGGTGCGGCTCGCGTAGGCGCGCTCGAGCATGCGCAACATGCTCGCGAAGCTCGGGTCCACGACGGCGACCGCCGCCTTGCCGAGGAGCGTCTCGCCCCACGCGTCGAACGCGCCGGACTGGAGCTTGCGCACCCCCGCGTAGATGTGCGCAGCGCCGTAGTGGATCTGCGAGAGGACCACGAGCCGCGTCAGGTAGTCCGAGACCGGAAACATCTTGAACGACGCGAACCGGTACATCCGGAAGAAGCGCCGGTATTCCTCCTGCGTCTCTGCGCCCAGCGTCCCCGCGCGCTCGTCGAGCATGTTGAAGAACGCGCCGCGACAGCACGCATCGCCCGGGATCTGTGCGAGGCGCCAGCTGAGATCGGTCGCCTGCTCGCACGCTTCGAGGCTGGCGGCCTCGGGCCGGAGAAGGGCCTCCACCTGTGCGCCGTTCTCACGGGCGGGCTCCATCACGTGAAGCACTCTACCACGAGGACGGGTGTTTCAGCCGTCTGCCGTGGGAGCGCCAGCGTCGGGCGCCTCGCGATCACCCACCTCGACGCTCTGTCCGGGCTCGCCGAGCACGCCCTCCCACCGCGCGATCACGAGCGACGCGAGGCCGTTGCCGATGACGTTGATCGTGGTGCGGCCCATGTCCATGAGCTCGTCGACCGCGAGCAGCATCGCGACACCCGCCTCGCCCGGGAGGCCGAAGCTGGCGCAGGTTCCTGCGATGATCACGAGCGTCGCGCGCGGCACGCCGGCGACGCCCTTGGACGTCAGCATGAAGGCCAGCAGCATCACGAGCTGGTCACCGAGGCTCTGCTCGACCCCCGCGGCCTGCGCGATCGTGATGCTCGCGAGCACCAGATAGAGCGTGGAGCCGTCGAGGTTGAAGGAATAGCCCGCAGGGACCACGAAGCTCGCGACGCGGCGCGGCACCCCGAAGCGCACGAGATCCTCGAGCAGGCGAGGCAGCGCGGCCTCGCTCGAGGCCGTGGTGAACGCGGTGATCGCGGGCTCGCGGATCGCGCGCAGGTACGCGAGCGGCTTGACGCGGATGAAGAGCAGCACCGGCACGAAGACGACGACGAAGAGGACGATCAGCGCGAGATAGAGCGAGCCCACGAGGCGTGCGTAGCGACCCACGAGGAAGAGCACCGCGGGCCAGCCGCGGATCACGTCGGCCTCGGCGCACGCGTCGAGCGCGCCGCCGCTCGTGCAGTGGCCCGCTGCCATGTGGCTGACGTTGTAGGCCATCGCGCCGAAGACGCCGAGCGGCGTGAGGCGCATGACCATGTCGGTGTACTTGAACATGATCTGCGCGACGGCCTCGAAGAACGACAGCACGAGCTTGCCGCGCTCGCCCACGCGCGTGAGCGAGATGCCGAAGAGCACCGCGAAGACGACGATCGGCAGGAGATCGCCCTGCGTGGCGTGCAGCGCGACGTTCGAGGGGAACAGATGGAGCGCCAGATCCCAGCCCGTCTGCGGCGCCGCGGGCGCCACGCCCGAGCTCGTCACCGTGAGATCGATGGGGAGGCCCTCGCCGGGACGCAGCCACGTCGCGATCCCAAGGCCGATGAACAGCGCGATCGTGGTGACGATCTCGAAGTACAGCAGGGCCTTGGCGCCCATGCGCCCCACCGCCTTCACGTCGCCCGTCTGCGCCACGCCGACGACGATCGTGGAGAGCAACAAGGGGACGATGAGGCCCTTGATGAGCGCGATGAAGGCCCGCGAGAGGAAGCGGAAGAGCTCGTAGGCGAACGGATACTGATCCTGCGGGAAGAAGCCTCCGAGCAGGACGCCCATCGCCAGGCCGAGCACGATGAAGAAGGTGCTCGAACGATAGAACGGCCGCGGGGGCGGAGGAGGGCTCGCGGACGTGCGCATCGATCGCACGATACCACCGCACCACCGCGGTCCTCTCGCGTCGAGCGGCCGGGACGAGCGCTCCCGTCAGCCCAGCGCCGTGACGAGCCACGGCAAGAGCTCGCCAGCGCGCGCCTCCACACGAACGCTCGCGAGCTCGTCGCCGCGCGTCGGGCCGAGCGAGACGATCGCGACGGGCTTGCCGAGCTCGTGCGCGCGTCGGACGAAGCGATGACCCGAGAACACGGCGAGCGAGCTGCCGATCACGAGCAGCGCGTCCGCGGCGGCCACCCTCGCGTAGGCCGTGTCCACGAGCTCGCGCCTCACGTTCTCGCCGAAGAACACGACGTCGGGCTTGAGCGTCCCGCCGCACGCGAGGCAGCGCGGGACGACGAAGCCCTCGAGGAGCGCGCGCGTCGCGTCGAGCTCCGCGTCTCCATCGGGCGCGAGCTCGGGCGCGTGCGCGAGGAGCGTCGCGTTGTCGGCCTCGAGCCGCACCTGCACCCGATCGCGCGCCTCGCGGAGATCGCAGTCGAGGCATCGCACCTCGGCGAGCGCGCCGTGGAGCTCGATCACGTCCCGGCTGCCGGCCGCGTGATGGAGACGATCGACGTTCTGCGTGATCGGGCCCGAGGCCAGGCCGCGCGCCTCGAGCTCCGCGACCGCGCGATGGCCGGCATTCGGGCGCGCCGCGGAGAAGCGCGCCCACCCGAGCATGCTGCGCGCCCAGTATCGCGCGCGCAGGTGATCGTCTCGCATGTAGTCCGCGAAGCGGATCGGGTTGCGGGCGCGGCGCTGCGTCTCGGGCCCGCGATAGTCGGGGATGCCGCTCTCGGTGCTGATGCCTGCGCCCGTGAGCAGCGCGAGCCGTGCGCCGCGCAGGAGCGACGCGAGCCGCTCGCGATCGTCGGGCTCAGGCAGCGGCCTTGCCCTCCGGCTCGTCGTCCTTGGTGGGCGCAGGCGGCTTGGGCCCGACGAGGAACGCGAAGAGGATCGCGACGTAGTAGAGGGCCACGAGGGGCGTCAGCACGAGCATCATCGTCGGCGCATCGCCCGAGGGCGTGAGCACGGCGGCGAGCACGGCCGCGATGACCACCCACCACCGGCTGAACTCGAGGAGCTGCTTCCAGTTCACGAGGCCGATGTACGAGACGAAGCCGATCACGATCGGCACCTCGAAGGTGATCCCGAGCGCCAGCAGCATGCGCAGCGAGAAGTCGAGGTACTCGTTGATCATGATCGTGGGCTGGATGCGAAGGCCGCCCACCTGTCCCGCGAACGAGAGCAGCGCGTCGAACGCTGGCGGGAGCACGAAGCGGTAGCCGAAGAACGCACCGCCCACGAAGAAGATCGTCGAGAGGAGCACGAACGGGATCGCCTTGCGTCGCTCGCTCCGGTAGAGGCCCGGCGCGATGAAGAGCCAGCCTTGGTAGAAGGCCCACGGGCTGCCGAAGATCCCGCCGCAGATCAGCGCGATCATCATGTAGTTCACGAACATGTCGGCGGGGTTGCCGAAGTGGAGCGTGGGCTCGCCCTGACCGAGCGAGCGGAACGCGTGCATGTACGGCTCCGCGAGGAACTGCAGGATCTCCTCGCGCATCACCCACGCGAGCGCCATGCCGGGGATGAAGCCCCACAGCGCTCGCACGAGGCGCGTGCGGAGCTCGCGCAGGTGGTCGAGGAACGACATCTCGACGTCGTCCTCCGGCTCCTCCGCGCTCGCGGCCGCGGCCGCCTTCTTCTTGGCCTCTTCGGGCGGCATCGCCGCAGCCCGGCTCTCGAGGGGCTTTCCCACTCAGCTCGCTCCACTGGCCGCGGCGCGCGCGGCCGCTTCTTCGGCCAGGATCTCCTCGACCGATCGCCCCGAATTCTTCGCCGCGATGCGCGCCTTGCGCAGGCGCAGCTCGTCCTCGGTGACCTCGGGCTCGTTGCGACGCGCCTCCGCGACGTCCACGCCCTCGGGTGGGAGCTCCCTGGCTCGCTCGTCGTCGTCGAGGCCGCTCACGGCGACGGGGCTCACGCGCGTGCGAGGCAGCGTGGCGCCCAGCATGGCGTGTCCCGGATCCTCGCCGTGCCCGTTGGCCTTGGCGTCGGCGAGAGAGGGCTTGCCGCCCACCTCCGAAGCCTTGCTGGCCGCGTCCGAAGGCTTGTCGACCACGCCGGAAGGCTTGCTGGCCCCGTCCGAAGGCTTGTCGACCACGCCGGAAGGCTTCGCGACGCCCTCCGCTGGCTTACCCCCGGGCTCCGAGGGCTTGGACGTCGGCGCGCCCGGCTTGCCCGCGGGCACCGGGCCCTTGGCCAGGGGCTTGGGCTGCTGCGCGAGGAGGGCGAGCTTCTGCTTGCGCAGCTCCGCGAGCTCCTTGAGCTCCTCGTCTCGCAGGAGATCGTCGATGCCCGTCGAGGACCGGAGATCCTCGGCGGTCCGCCGGAATTGCCGGTAGAACTTCGCGACCGTCTTGACCATCGACGGAAGGCGGTCTGGCCCGACCGCGATCAGGATCAGGCCCGCGATGACCAACATCTCCCAGAAGCCGATGCCCAGCATGGGTGACCCGGTGTAGCAGAACGCGGGCCCGCAAAGAACACGCGTCGCACGAGATGCTACGAGCCCGCGTGTGCGCTTGCACCCCGCCACGTCGTTCTGGACAGCCCGCGGCGCGCGAGGCGAGCATCCGTGCATGAGCCGTCGAACCACATGGGGAGCTGCCGGCCTGCTGCTCGGCGCGATGCTCGCAGGGCTCGGCTGCAATCCTCCTCCCGTGGTCGTCGAGCCCGACGCCGCCCGCGTCCGTCGCGACGCCGCCACCGACGCCGCCAACGACACCGGCCCCGCCGTGCACTGCAGCCGCGACGACGAGTGCGACGACGGCGTCTTCTGCAACGGCGCCGAGACCTGCACCGCGGGCGTCTGCGCTCCCGGCACCTCGAGCTGCGACGACGGCATCGCCTGCACCATCGACGGCTGCAACGTGGACTCCGACGTCTGCACCCACGTCGCGCCCGACATGGACGGCGATGGGTACGGCGACGCCGACTGTCTCGATCGCCGCGGCGTGCCGACGGGCGAGGACTGCGACGACACGGACGTGCATCGCGCGCCCGGCAACGTCGAGGTCTGCGACGCGGCGAACCTCGACGAGGACTGCAACCTCGCCACGCGCGGCAACCGCGACGACGACGGCGACGGCTTCGAGGATCACCTCTGCTGTAACCCCATCCCGGTGGGCAGCCTCGCGCTCAACTGCGGCAACGACTGCGACGACGGCGAGGACGGCGTGCGCCCCGCTGCGCAGGAGCTCTGCGACGGCGTCGACAACAACTGCAACGCCGTCATCGACGAGGGCTGCATCTGCACGCCCGGCACGACGCGACCCTGCCCGCGCGCGGGCGAGTGCGCGGCGGGCGTCGAGACCTGCGTCGATGGGCGCGCGTACTCCGACTGCTCGATCGCGCCCATCGCCGAGACCTGCAACGGTCTCGACGACAACTGCAACGGGCTCATCGACGAGATGCAGACGGTCACGTGCTACCGCGACTTCGACGAGGACACGTTCCCCGACGACGGCGATCCGGTCGCCGTGTGCCCCGATCCCGCGCGCCCGAGCGTCGGCAGCTGCCCGCGCCTCACCACCAACGTGGCGCCGGCGCCAGGCGTGACCGACTGCTGCGACTTCGATCCGCGCGCGCACCCGGGGCAGACCTCGTTCTTCTCGTCCGTCAACACGTGCGGGGGCTTCGACTTCGACTGCGACGGCGTCGAGACGATCGGCCTGACTGCCGAGCAGAGCGGCATCAACTGCTCGGCCGCGTCGCTCAGCGAGGCGCGCTGCACCGCGGCGGACATGGCGGTCGGTGCTGCCCCAGGCTTCTGGAGCGAGGAAGGCCCGCCGCCCTGCGGCGTGAGCAGCCTCTGGCTCGCCGACTGCCGCTGGCTGATCGGCGGTGTCGAGGCGCCCGTCGACACCTGCTTCCCCGTGCCATCCTCGCGTATCCAGCGCTGTCGCTGACGCTCGACCCCGCGAGCTCGCCATGTGGTTCACGCTCACTCCGCTCGACGCTGCGTATCCCTCTCGCGCCCGCGATCGCTTCGTGATGGCGCGCACCATCCCGCTCTCGCCCGAGGCCCTCTTCGATCTCCTCGCCGACCCCGCCGAGTGGCCGCGCTGGTTCCCCGACATGCGCGGGATGCGGTGGATCAGCCCCGAGCCGGAGCGCGCGCGTGTCGGTGCGATCCGCCGCGCGGACACGGGCTCCGGCGACGTGATCGAGCACTTCGTCGCGTGGGATCGCGGCGTGCGGCTCGCCTTCTTCGCCGAGAAGATGACGACGCCGCTCGTGTCCGCGTTCTTCGAGGACTACGTGATCCGCGCCGTGGGGCCAGGGCGCTCCGAGCTCGTCTGGACCGTGGCCTTCGAGCCGCGCCTCGTCTTTCGTCCGCTCATGTTCGCGATCCGTCCGCGCTTCGCGACCATGTTCGATCAGGCCGCCGACGCGCTCGTGCGCTACGCATCCCATCCCGCGCGTACGCACGCCTCATGACGGCGCAGGTCGAAGCGCACTGAGCCGCACGGCAGAGACCTGGCCTCCCTCGACGCGACCGAGCGCGGCAGCGGCGGCTTCGGCTCGACGGGGCGCTGACCGACGTGTGCCGAATCGAGCCGCGGCGCTCCGAGCGTGAACATGGTTCACGACGCCAACGCGATCCGGATGAACTCCGGGCAGCCGCACCGCCGGAGCAGCGCGGCACGGGAACTGCTCGCCGCCCATGGCGTCGAGGAGGTTCCCCATGCGTAGGACGGTGGGCGTGGGCTGTGGCGCGGTCGCGGCGGCCGTCGTGCTGGCCGATCTGGCCTGTACGGGCGCGAGCTCCGGCGAGGTCCGCCCAGGGATGGCGACCTGGCTCGAAGGAGGGGCGATCGCGGTCGAGCCGGGCTCGGAGACGGCCTACGTGCTCCGCACACGGCGCGAGATGGCTCCCGGCGGCGGCGCTCCACGCGAGATCGACAAGCGCTTGTTCGCCGTCTCGCCCGACGACGCGTCGGTCCGAGAGGTGGCGGACCTCCTGGGCTATGGCGACGTGCGCGTGGTGTTCCCGCGGGACTCGATCCTCCTCTTCGCCCAACAGGGCGAACGCGACGAGCTGCGCCTGCTCGATCGCGCCGGCGAGCGTACGCTCGCCACGCGCACCTCGACCACGTGGTACTGGGGCACGCGCGTCGCGCCCAGCGGTGACTTCGTGGTGGTGGCGGACAATGCGGGAGAGCACTTCCCGCTCCACGTGATCTCGATCCCGTCCCTGGCGATCGAGACCGTCCCGCACGATGGCGCCTGGCTCGAGGCGATGTGGCTGAACGGGGGCGATCGGCTCGCGGCGATCGTCTTCTACGATCCATACACGCGGTCGCAGCGCGCGCGGATCCTCGTCTGGGACATGCGCGGCGTCGCCGAGGGCGGCTTCGCGACCGACGACACCGGGCTCTGGCCTTCCCCGGTGCACGACATCCTCGTGCCCGGGGTCTCGTACGACTTCTTCTTCTCGTACACCTGGATCGGCGTTGCACCCGACGACTCGCGAGTCGTGTTCCCGGTTCTCCGCGCGGCGAACGACGTGTACGACGGGGCGCACGAGCTGCTCGTGCTCGACATGGCCGACGGCACGACGGCGAGCGTGCCCGACGCGTACGGACCGGTCGCGTTCACGCCCGACTCGTCGAGCATCGTCTCGTATCGCTACGCGGATCAGATTGGGTCGAGCCAATCGCAGCTCCTCTTGATCGATGCCGAGACGCTGGAGGTCGATCCCCATCCGATCGAGCTTCCCGCATACGACTCGACCCACTGGCCGACGCCGACGTTCTTCGTCAGCCACGCAGGTCACTGGATCCTGATCGCGGGCTCCTTCGGTGACCAGCAGCTCGTCCTCTTCGACACCGACGCAAACGCCCAGACTCAGCTCGGTGGCCCCACGATCTTCCTCGGCAACTTCGCGAGCCGCGACGAGCACAGCGAGATCTGGATCTCGAGCTCCGGGCTGCATCGCCTCGATCTCGAGACGACGTCGCTCGAGACGATCCCGCTCGACTTCGAGCTCGGCACCCTGAACATCCTGCCGCGCCACGACTGGCTCGTGCTGTCCGAGCCCGCGAACGAGCGGGTCCACTTCTGGGACCCCGACACGCGCACGACCGTCCGCACGGCGACGCTCCGCTGAGCCGACGAGCCCTGGTTGGCGAGCTTGGTCGACGACCTGCGCCACCGACGTGATCGAGCACTTCGTCGCGTGGGATCGCGGCCTGCGGCTCGCCTTCTTCGCCGAGAAGATGACGACGCCGCTCGTGTCCGCCTTCTTCGAGGACTACGTGATCCGCCCCGCTGGGCCGGGGCGCGCCGAGCTCGTCTGGACCGTGGCCTTCGAGCCGCGCCTCGTCTTCCGTCCGCTCATGTTCGCGATCCGTCCGCGCTTCGCGACCATGTTCGATCAGGCCGCCGACGCGCTCGTGCGCTACGCGTCGGCGCGCGCCTCCTGACGTCTCTTCAGCGTCGCGCGCGGGCCTCGATCCAGTCGATCACCTTCGCGCTGAGGTTCACGCCGTCGAGGCGCGACATCTGCTGGATGCCGGTCGGGCTCGTCACGTTGACCTCGGTGAGGCGGCCGCCGATCACGTCGAGGCCCACGAAGACGAGGCCGTCCTCGCGGAGCTTGTCGCGCAGGGCTCGGACGATGCGGAGATCGTGCTCGTCGAGCGGCGCCTTCTCCACCGTGCCGCCCACGTGGATGTTCGAGCGCACGTCGTCCTTGCGCGGCACGCGGAGGATGCCGCCGAGCGGCTCGCCATCGAGCAGGAGCACGCGCTTGTCGCCGCGCACCACGTCCGGCAGGAACTCCTGCACCATCGCCATGCGCCGACCCACCTGCGTGACGGTCTCGATGATCGCGTTCACGTTGAGGTCGTCGCCGCGGAGCAGGAACACGCCGTCGCCGCCCGCCCCCGAGAGCGGCTTGAGCACGACCTTTCCTCCATGCGCATGGAGGAATGCCTTGATGTCGTCCTTGTCGCTCGACACGAGCGTCGCCGGCATCTGCGCGGGGAAGTGCAGGGCGTAGAGCTTCTCGTTCGCGTCGCGGAGGCCGCGCGGATCGTTCACGAGCAGCGTCTTTCCGCGCGCGAGCTCGAGCACCTGCGTGGCCCAGAGGTAGTTCGCGTCGAAGGGTGGATCCTTGCGCATGAGCACGGCGTCCACCTCGTCGAGCCACACGCGCTCGGGGGCGCCGAGCGTGATGGGCGCGAGCGCGGGATCGCGGAACATCGACGCGCGGCGGATGCGCGCGCCCGCGCGTCGCTCACCCGTCGCGGGATCGGCCGTCGCGAAGAGGTCCGTGATGAGGCAGTGATCGACGCGGTGACCGCGGGCCTGGGCCTCCTCCATGAGCGCGAACGAGGTGTCCGCGTCCACGAGCACGGTCTCGGGGGGATCCATGACGACGAGGAGGCGCAGCGACATGCGAGGACCTTAGCGCACACGGTCGCGCTCCGGATCGAGGCACCCCACGCGGGCAGGTGCTCGTTTGCTATTCTCCCCTGCCATGTCCGCCGCCCTCCTGGTGCCAGAGGCGTTCTACGACGAGTGCTGCGTCACGCTTGCGGGTGCCGAGGCGAGCCTCTCGGTGGACGAGCTCTCCGCGAGCGCGCTCGAGACCGGCTGATGCGCACTGGCCCGCGTGCGCTCTGGCTCGCGCTCCTCGTCGTGCTCGCGATCGGCGCGCCGTGGCCGGGCGCGCACGCCTACTACGAGGAGGCGCTCCCCCAGCCGCCCTCGCACGCGGCGAGCTTCACGCGCCACGCCGTGGCGGCCGATCATCCGCTCGCGTCGGAGGCGGGGGCGCGCGTGCTCGCGCAGGGCGGCAACGCGGCCGATGCCGTGGTGGCCACGGCGCTCGCGCTCGGCGTGGTGAGCCCGGCTTCGAGCGGCCTCGGCGGCGGCGGCTTCGCGCTCTACTACCGCGCGTCGGACCACACGGTGACGTTCCTCGACTTCCGCGAGGAGGCGCCGTCGGCCGCGAGCCCCACGACCTTCGTCCGTCGCGAGGGCGACACCGACGTGATCGCCGCGCAGCGCTCGCAGATCGGCGGCCTCGCGGTCGCGGTGCCGGGCGAGCCGCTGGGCCTCGAGACGATGCTCGAGCGCTTCGGCTCGCATCGCGTGACGCGCCGACGCATCGCGGAGCCGGCCGCGCAGCTCGCGCAAGCGGGCTGGCCCGCGAGCCGCTACACGAGCACCTACGCCGCGCCCATGCTCGAGAGCCTCCGCGCCGATCGCGTGCTCGGCGCGTTCCTGCCGCCGGGCGCCGAGCGACTCGAGCAGGGCAGCACGCTCCGCAACGCCGCGCTCGCGCACACGATCCGACGCTTCGGCGCCGAGGGCGCGCGCCCCTTCTATCGAGGGGCGATCGCGCGGGCCATCGCGCGCGAGGTGCAGCGGCGCGGGGGCGTGATCACGGCGGCCGATCTCGCGGCGTACCGCGTGCGCGAGCGTGTGCCGCTCGAGGGCGTGCGCTTCGGTCGCCGCTGGGTGGTGGCCCCGCCTCCGTCGGCCGGTGGCTTCACGATGCTCGAGAGCCTCGGCCTGCTCGAGCGCTGGATGCCGCACCCGCACGAGGGCGCGCGCTTTCGTCATGCGCTCGCCGAGTCGTGGAAGGGCGCGTTCCGCGATCGCGCGCTCTACGCGGGCGATCCCGACTTCGTGACGATCCCGGTCGATCGCCTCCTCGACGCTGCGCGTCTCGACGCGCGCGCACAGCGCTTCGATCGCTTCGCGGCGCGCGCGATGGCCGACTACGACGTGCCGGGCGAGTCCTTCGGCGACGCCGACGCGACGCCCCGCGATCACGGCACGAGCCACGTGTGCGTGGTGGACGCCGAGGGCAACGTGGCCTCGCTCACCACCACGGTGAACCTCCCGTTCGGTGCGCGCTTCACCGTGGAGGGCATGGTGATGAACGATCAGATGGACGACTTCGCGCGCGAGCTCGGCGCGCCGAACGCGTTCGGTCTGCCCGGCGGCTCGGCGAACCTTCCGGGCCCGCACCATCGGCCCGTGAGCACGATGTCGCCCACGATCGTGTTCGACGGCGCGCAGCCGATCCTGTGCGTCGGCGGCAGCGGCGGCAGCCGCATCGTGACGGCGGCCGAGCAGGTCGCGCTCTTCCAGCTCCTGCTCGGCGACGACGCGGGCGCGGCGGTGCGACGCGCGCGCGTGCACCACCAGGGCATGCCCACGGGCCTCTCGTACGAACAGGCCCTCGATCCTCGGATCGTCGCGGGCCTCGTCGCGCGCGGCCACGAGGTGAGCCCCGTGGAGACGAGCGCGAACGTGCAGACGATCCGCATCCACCGCGACCCGAGCTCCGGCGCGATCCGCCTGCTCGACGCGGCGAGCGATCTCCGCAAGGACGGCGAGCCCCGCGGCCTCTGATCGATCGGTCGCGGATCGGTCGCGGATCGCTCGCGGATCCGCAGGGTCACGCGCGGCTCAGTCGCGGATCTCGCCGCGGTTGAGGCGCTCGGCGTAGTCGTAGGCGGTGTAGGCCGCCACGAGGTGGCAGATCCAGCCGAGCGTGCCGCCCGAGCCGATCCAGAAGCCGGGCGTGATGATCAGCCAGAAGATGCCGCGCAGGAACGCGCCGTTGTAGATCTGCCCGACGCCCGGGACGATGAACGACAGCACGGCGGCGACACCGGGGTTCTTCTTGGGCTGGGCCATCTTCTCTCGCTCCTGTGCGCGGGACGCATCGCCCGCACGCGCATCTTACGCGCGGCGAGGCTCGTTCATTTCGCGACCTCGACGCAGCGCGGCGTGAGCCGCCTTCACACGCGCGGCGTCCGCGCGCCGACTCGACGCACCGCGTCGCGCGAATCGCTTTGAATTCGTGGGCGATCCGCGTGCGGCACGGAGGCTGCGCAGAGGCTGGGCGCCGATCTGCACGCGAGGCCCCTCGGATCCGCAGAGCGCGACCTCGCCGTGCCTCACGGACGCACCGTCAGAGGCGCGAGCCAGTCTGTTCTTGCTCCCCAAGAACGCCAGGACATGGAGGTACGCGCCGCAACGCCTGCTCGCGTGAGCCTCTGCATGCTCGCGTCTGATCTGCCCCTCGGATCCGCAGAGCGCGACCTCGCCGTGCCTCACGGACGCACCGTCCAAGGCGCGAGCCAGTCTGTTGTTGCTCCCGTGGAGTCAGGAACATGGAGGTACGCGCCGCAACGCCTGCTCGCGTGAGCCTCTGCATGCTCGCGTCTGATCTGCCCCTCGGATCCGCAGAGCGCGACCTCGCCGTGCCTCACGGACGCACCGTCAGAGGCGCGAGCCAGTCTGTTCTTGCTCCCCAAGAACGCCAGGACATGGAGGTACGCGCCGCAACGCCTGCTGGCGTGAGCCTCTGCATGCTCGCGTCTGATCTGCCTCTCGGATCCGCAGAGCGCGACCTCGCCGTGCCTCACGGACGCACCGTCCGAGGCGCGAGCCAGTCTGTTCTTGCTCCCCAAGAACGCCAGGACATGGAGGTACGCGCCGCAACGCCTGCTGGCGTGAGCCTCTGCATGCTCGCGTCTGATCTGCCCC
>JAIBCE010000340.1 GCA_019694315.1 Sandaracinaceae bacterium | reverse complement strand
GAAAGCGCGCGACGGCGAACGCCTCGCTCGGGGCCACGCCCTCCCGCACGCGCGGCGGGGTGATCGCGAGGCCGGGCCGCGTGCACGCGATCGCCGCGAGCAGCGCGGTCTTGCCCGAGCCGCTCTCGCCCAGGATCACCGTGGTCATGCGCGGCTTGCCCTCCTCGTCGGTGAAGGAGAGCGACTCGTCCTCGAAGGGGCCGATGTTCCGCAGCCGAATGCCGGTCAGATACATCGTTCGTCCGAGAGGTTAGCTCAAAGGATCGTGGTCGTGGTGCGCTCGACCGAGCCGTCGTTGCGCTCGATGAGCAGGGTGTACGTCTTGTTGGGGACGAACGAGTTCCGCTTGGGGTCGGCGACGAACAGGTGCACGGTCGCGTCGCGGAAGGTCTGGTTCAAGGTGACCGCCGGGTTGAGCGCCTCACCCTTGTCGTCGAACACCCCCAGCACCCAGGTCGCGGCCGCGTCGCTCGCGGGGATGTGCAGGGCCTGGTTCATCGGTCCCGCGAGCAGCGTGTCCCAGACGTCGAGGCCGAGCGGCTTGCCGGTCAGGTCGCTGCCGTGCAGCACCATGGCCCGCACGTCGCCCGAGATCCGCACGCGGAACTCGTAGTCGGGCTCGCCGTCGGGCCTGGCCGACGTGCCGTTCTGCCCGACGTGATCGGCCGTGAAGCCCACGGCGATGAGCGGACCGAGGTCGCGTCTGGGTGGCCCCTCGCTCGGCGTGACGGCCTTCACCGGCGGCGGAATGGGCGGCGCGCACGCCGTGAGCAACGCGCTCGCGAAGACCAGCCTCTTCATCGTCGAAGAAGAGCGTAGCTCAGTCCCGCACGCGCGGCGGCTTGCGGCCGACGTTCTCGGCGTGGAAGGCCGAAGGGCACGCGTCGTTCACCGGGCAGCTCGTGCACCCCGGGCGCTGGGCGTTGCAGATGCGGCGTCCGTGGAAGATCAACACGTGCGAGGTCGCGTCCCAGTCCTCCCTGGGGACCTGCTTCATGAGATCGACCTCGATCTTCTCGGGCTCGTCGTTCTTGGTCCAACCGAGCCGCTGCGCGATGCGCTGCACGTGCGTGTCGACCACCACGCCCTCGGGCCGGCCCCACCACACGCCGAGCACCACGTTGGCGGTCTTGCGGCCGACGCCGGGGAGCTTCACCAGGTCGTCGAGCTTGTCGGGGACCTCGCCGCCGTGACGCTCGACCAGGAGCTTCGAGAGCTCGACGATCCGCTTGGATTTCTGGCGGAACATGCCGATCGTGGCGATCGAACGCTCGACGTCGGCGACGTCGGCCTGCGAGAGGGCGGCGGCGTTCGGCCACTTCTCGAAGAGGCCGGGCGTGGCCTTGTTGACGCCGACGTCGGTCGACTGGGCCGAGAGCACGGTGGCGACGAGGAGCTGGAAGGCGTCCTCGTGATCGAGCTCGCAGTGCGCGTCGGGGTGCGCCTTCTTCAGGCGCGCGAGGGTGTCGGGCACCGGCGCGGCGGGCTTCTTCGCCCGCTTCTTGGCCGCGGGCTTTCTCGGGGAGGCGGCCTTCTTCGGCGCGGCGGTCTTCTTCGCCTTCTTCGGGGTGGGCTTCTTGGCGGCGCTCACTCGTCGTCCTCGTCGTCCTCGTCGTCTTCGTCGTCTTCGTCGTCTTCGTCGTCGTCGAAATCGTCGTCGTCGTCGTCGGGGAAGAGCTCTTCGTCGGAGGGGTCGTAGTTGGAGCCGCCCGGTTGGGCGGCCGGTGCGTCGTCTTCGGGCTCGTCTTCCGCTGCGGGCTCGTCCTCGGGCTCTGCCGCCTCTGGCTCGTCGGAGGCTTCGTCGTTCTCGGCCTCGGTGTGGACGACCGGTTCGACGACGGGCTCGTCCTCTGCGGGCGTGGGCGAGTCTCGCTCGACCTCCGATGCCGTCTCTTCGGCCGCGGGTTCCTCGGGCTGCGCGGCGGGAGGGGGCGCGCCGAGATCGGGCGGCAGCTCGCGCAGGCCCTCGGGCAGGACCTCGCCGAGCTCGCGCTCGACCACCTCGCGCGACTCCTCGGTCAGCTCGGTGAACTCGCGGAGCGTAGGCAGGTCCTTGAGCGACTTGAGGCCGAAGAACGAGAGGAACTGGCTGGTCGTGCCGTAGAGGAGGGGGCGGCCCGGCTCGTCCTTCTTGCCGAGGATGCGGACCATGTCGCGATCGAGCAGGAGCTTGAGCACCGCGCCCGCGTCGACGCCGCGGATGTCGTCGATCTCGGGGCGGGTGATCGGCTGGCGGTAGGCGATGATCGCGAGGGTCTCGACCTGCGCGCGCGAGAGGCGCACGGGCTTCGCCTGGGTGAGCTCGCGAACGAACGGCGCGAAGGCGGCGCTCGTGCGCATCTGCCAGCCGCCGGCGAGCTCGTCGAGCTGGAACCCGCGACCCTCGGCACGGTACTGCTCGCTGAGCTCTTCGAGGATGCTACGCACGTCCTTGGGCTCGGCGCGCGCGACGTCGCACAGATCGGCGGTCTTCATCGGACGATCGGCGACGAAGAGCAGCGACTCGAGGAGGCCGCGCAGGTGTCGACGGGCGGCCTCGAGGCGCTTCTGCTCCTCTTCGGCGAGCGCGCGCTCGGCCTCGGGATCGAGGGGCGCGGGCTCGGCGCTCGCGTCGATCCCCGCCGCTGCGTCGAGCGCTTCGGGGTCGGCGTCGACGAAGTGGTCGTCGCCGACGGGGCTCTGCTCCTCGCCCGACTCGTCGAACGTCGCCTGGGGGCGCGCCCAGGTGTCCTCGGGCTCGGCGGACGTCGCCTCGTCGAGGATCGCGACCTCTTCTTCGAAACCGCCCTCGGCCGACGACGGCTCGTCTTCGACGAGGTTCGACTCGTCGAGTCCCGGATCGCCGCCTTCTTCGACCTCTTCGGTCGGATCGGGGCCGGGGTCGTCGTCGTCCGGTCGCATGCGGGGGAGAGAATGCGCGAGCGGCCGGTGGGGCCGCAACAGGCTTCTACGAGTCCGGCGCGGGGCCCGGACGCACCGACGCGGGGGCCGTCCGCGCGGCCTCGAGCACCAGGGAGAGCGCCGTCCACGCGGCGAGGGTCTGGATGCGGTTCCGATCGGCGCCGCCGAACTGCCGCTCCTTGACGAAGACGCCCTCGGCGGTCGCGAGCGCGAGGTAGACGAGGCCCACGGGCTTGGTGTCGGTGCCGCCGCTGGGGCCCGCGATGCCGGTGATCGAGACGGCGATGTCGCTCCCCGCGACGCGACGCGCGCCGTCGGCCATGGCCGAAGCGACCTCGCCGCTCACCGCCCCGTGGGCGCGGATGAGATCAGGGTCGACGCCGAGCACGGCGCTCTTGCTGCCATTGGAGTAGGTCACGGCGTCGAGCAGGAGGAACTCGCTCGACCCGGCGATGCTCGTGAGCTGCTGGCCGACCGGGCCGCCGGTGCACGACTCGGCGACCGCGAGCGTGAGCCCGCGTTTGCGGAGCGCGCGGCCGACCGCCGCGGGGAACGAGTCGGTCTGGCCCTCGCCGTAGACGATGTCGCCGACGCGCATGCGCACCTCGCGCGTGGCCGCGTCGGCCAGGGCCTGCGCGTCGGTCTTGTTCTTCGCCCGGGCGTGGACCTTCACCTCGATCTCGGGGAAGTGCGCGCGGTAGCCGATGGTCACGCCGGGGAAGGCCTCCTCGACCCCCGCGAGCATCTCGCCGATGCGCGACTCGGTCTGACCGAAGGTCTTGAGGTGGATCTGCACCGTGTCGTTGCTCGCGAGGTGCGCCACGCGCGGGAGGATCTGCTCGTCGAACATCCGCTTCATCTCGCTGGGCACGCCGGGCGTGAAGAACAGCCGCGACGCGCCGAGGCGGAGCATGAAGCCGGGCGCGGTGCCCACCGGGTTCGGGAGGACCTCGGCGCCCTCGGGGAAGTCGGCCTGCTTGGCGTTGGAGACGGTCATCTCGCGCCCGAGCGTGGCGAAGCGCCGACGGATGGCCTCGAGCGAGGGCTCGTGCCGCACGAGCGGGAGCCCGGCGGCCTCGGCCGCACACGCCGTGGTGAGGTCGTCGGTGGTCGGGCCGAGCCCGCCCGTGCAGACGACCACCCGGTGGCGCGCCGCGAGCCGCCAGAGCGCCTCGACGATCGTGCTCTTCACGTCGGGGATGGTCTCGACGCAGGCGACCTCGAAGCCGTTCGCGGTGAGCCGCTCGGCGATCCAGGTCGCGTTGGTGTTCACGAGCTCGCCGCGGGTGAGCTCCGTCCCGATACTGAGAATCGCCGCCGGCATCCGGGGCGAGAGCCTAACCCTTTCGGCGGAAGGCCACATCCGCTACCCGATCCCGATGGCGAAACACGTGGTGACGCTCATTCCGGGGGATGGGATCGGGCCCGAGGTCGCGGCGGCGGTGCAGGAGATCGTCCGCGCCGCGGGCGTCGACATCCAGTGGGAGCTGCAGGAGGCCGGCGCGGCGACGGTGTCGCTCAAGGGCACGACGCTCCCCGACGAGGTCCTCGACTCGATCAAGAAGAACAAGGTCGCCCTCAAGGGCCCCATCGCGACCCCCATCGGCACGGGCTTCCGCAGCGTGAACGTGCAGATCCGCAAGGACCTCGATCTGTTCGCCAGCCTCCGCCCGGTCAAATCGCTGCCCGGCGTGGCCACGCCCTTCACCATGGCGCCCGCGGGCAAGGGCGGTCAGCCCGGCGGCGGCGCGGTCGATCTGGTGATCGTGCGCGAGAACACCGAGGGCATGTACACCGGCATCGAGCACGAGATCATGCCGGGCGTGCGCGAGGCGGTGAAGATCGTCACCGAGAAGGCCTCGAGTCGCATCTGCGAGTTCGCCTTCACCTACGCCGAGAAGATGGGCTACCCGCGCGTGACGGTGGTCCACAAGGCGAACATCATGAAGAAGACCGACGGCCTCTTCCTCGAGTGCGGTCGGGCCGCGGCGCGGCGTCACCCCAACGTCGAGTGCGTCGAGATGATCGTCGACGCCTGCGCGATGAACATGGTGCGCAACCCCAACCGCCTGGGCGTGATCGTCACGCTCAACCTCTACGGCGACATCCTCTCCGACCTCGCCGCGGGCCTGGTGGGCGGCCTGGGCATCGTCCCCGGCGCCAACATCGGCCTCGACGCCGCGGTGTTCGAGGCGGTGCACGGCTCGGCGCCGGACATCGCCGGCAAGGGCCTCGCCAACCCGACCGCGCTCCTCCAGTCCGCCATCATGATGCTCGACCACATGAACGAGCACGACTGCGCGCGGAAGATCGAGCGCGCGCTGCGCAACGTCTACGAGCGCGAGCTCGCTCGCACGGGCGATCTCGGCGGTCGCTCGACGACCCGCGAGTTCACCGACGCGATCAAGTCGCAGCTCGTGTGACTATACTTCGTCGGTGAAACCCGACGACTCAGCTCGTGCCGAGGCACTCGCAGTCTCCATCCGGGCGGCGCAGGGCGATTCCCTTCGCCTCGCGCGCCTCCTCGTCGAACAGGCGTTGATCGAAGAGACCTCGTTCGCGCCGGCGTACGCGTCGTACCGCGCGGCCGCCGAGGCGAGCCCCGATCTCCTCGCGGCGGTGAGCGGCGCGCGCCGAACGGCGGACGACCCGCGCGAGCGGCTCGCGTGGCTCGAGCGCGAGGTGGCGCTGCGAGACCCTTCCGATCGGCCCTTCCTCCTGGTCGAGAAGGCGCGGGCCCTCGACGCGAGCGGCGCCGAGCCCGCGACGCGGGTGGCCGCGTGGGAGGAGGCTCGGCTCGCCTCGCCCGACGACGACGCGGCGCTCGAGGGGCTCCTCCGTGCTCTGATCGCCGAAGGCGATCGACCCGCGCTCGCGCGGCATCACGCGCGGCTCGCGCGCGGCGTCTCGCGGGAGCTCGCGGCGGCGCACCTCGTCGTGCGCGGGCGCATCCTCGAAGGGCTCGGCGAAGGCGCCGAGGCCGCGGTCGCGTACCGCGAGGCCCTGGCCCTGTCGGACGTGCCGGGGCCCGCGCGCGAGGGGCTCGTGCGCGTGCTCCGCCGCCTGCGCGGCTTCGGCGAGCTCCGCGCGCTGCTGATCGAAGACGGCGACCGCGCGGCCGAGCGCGCGGCGCGCGTGCGCCGCTTCTACGAGGCCGCCCGCCTCTCCGACGATCGACTCGAAGACCCGGCCGCGGCCGTCTCGCTGCTGCGCCGCGCACACGCCGACGCGGGCGACGATCCGGCGCTCGACGCGCGCGTCATCGAGGAGCTGTGCCGGCTGCTCGAGGAGCAGGGCGACACGCACGGCGCGGCGGCGGCGCGTCGCGCGCGCATCGCCTACGAGCGCCTCCCGGCGATGCGCGCCCTCGAGGAGCGCCGCCTCGCGCGCGAGCTCGAGGCCCTCTCCGATCTGTCGGGCGCGGTCGAGGCGTGGGAGCGCGCGCGGGCCCTCGAGCCGCTCGACGATCTCTCGCGGACGACGCTCGATCGGCTCCTCGCGACGCTCGGCCGCGACGAGCTGCGGCTCGCCCTCTGGATCGACGAGGCCAAGCGCGCGAAGGACGCCGTCGCGAGCGCGCAGGCCTACGTCCGCGCCGCGGCCATCGCCGACGGCGCGCTCGCGCGACCGGACGAGGCGCTCCGACTGCTCGGCGCAGCGTGGGCCACGCGCCCGGGCGACGAGGACGCGCTCGACGCGCAGACCCGAATCCTCGGCCGCGCGCGGGAGATCCGCGACGCGGCCAGCGTGGAGAAGGCCGTCGATCTCCTGGAGCACGCCTCGGATCTCACCACCGACGTGGCCCTCCGGGTCGCGCACCTCGAGCGCGCGGCGCAGCTCGCCGAGGACGTCGACTTCGATCGCGCCGTCGCCCTTTGGGAGCGAGCCCTCGCGCTCTCGCCCACGCGCCGGTTCGCGCTCGCCGGGCTGACCCGCGCCCTCCATCGCGCCGGTGCCCACGCAGCCCTGGCACGGGTGCTGTCACGCGAGGCCGAGCAGACCACCGATCTCGAGCACGCGACCGCGCTCCGCGTGCGCGCCGCCGAGGTGTACCAGCGCGACGCGCGCGATCTCGAGCGCGCGGTGGCCACCCTGCGTCGCGTGCTCGAGCTCAAGCCCGATCACCAGGGCGCCCTCCAGCTGCTCCTCTCGTGCCACGAGGAGGCGGGCCGCGCCGAGGACGCGCGCGCGGTGCTGCGGACGCTGTTGACGCTGCGCCCCGACGACGCGGTGCTCCTGCTCGCCGAGATCGCCGAGGTCTCGCGTCGGCAGGGCGATCTCGCCGGGTGCATCGAGGCGCTCGAGGCGATCCTCGCGCGGGTGCCCGGCCACGAGGTCGCCACCATCGATCTCGCGCGGGCCCTGCGCCGGGCCGGTCGATTCCGCGAGGCCGCCGAGCGCACGCTCGATCCGGTGCTCGCCGGCGAGCTGTTCGAGGGGCGCGTGGGCGACGACGCGCGCGCCGAGGAGCTGTTCCTGCGCGCAGGCGACGCCGACGGCGAACGCCGCGTCCACGAGCGGAGGCCGCGTCTTCTGCCCGAGCTCGGAGCGGGCCTGGCTGGCGGGCTGGAACGGCTCTCGGTGGCGCTGCGCGAAGGACACCTCTCCACGGTGCTCGCGGAGTGCTTCCCCGCGATCGACGATGCGCGCGCCCGGGTGCGTGGGTTCGAGATGCGCTTCGCCCTCGCGCCCGACGTGGAGGCGGCGCGGGCGCTGGTCGCGGATCGTGGCGCGCGCGAGCGGCTCCTGCGCTCTCCCGAGGACGCCGCGTTCGCCTGGTCGATCCTCGGCGAGTCCGAGCGCTCGACCGTGTGGGCCTCGAGCCTCGCGCGCGCGCTGCTCCTCGAGCGCGCCGAGGCGCTCGCCTCTGCACGCGCGGCGCTGGTGCTCGACGGCGCCTCGCCGACCGCCATCGCGCGCGTGATCGAGCTCTCGACCGCGCTCGGGGATCGCGAGGCCATGCTCCTCGGGCACCGACGCGCCGCCGACATCGCCTCCGAGCGCGAGGCGCGGGTCCAGCACCTGCTCGCCGCCGCCGAGGCCGCGCGCGCCATCGCGCCGGACGACGCGGTCGCGTTGATCGACGCGGCGCTCGCCGAGGACCCCGAGTCGCTCGCGGCGGCGACCGCGGCCACCCAGCTCCTCATCGGCGCCGACGCGGGCAAGCTGGCGGAGCTGCTCGCGCGCGCCGCGTTCGCGGCGAACCGTCAGGATCGGGTGGTCGCGCTCTCGCGCGAGGCTGCGGCGCTGAAGGAGGCGCTGGGCGATCCCGCGCGGGCCTGCGCGCTCCTCGATCGTGCTCGCGCGGTCGATCCGAACAACGTGGCGGTGCTCGTCGAGCTGGGCGAGGCCCTGCGCACCCGCGAGGCGTGGGGCGAGAGCGCGCGCGTCCTCGAGCTCGCCGTGGGCCTGGGGAGCGAGTCGCAG
>JAIBCE010000032.1 GCA_019694315.1 Sandaracinaceae bacterium | reverse complement strand
GAGGTGAGCGAGCTCGCGACCATCATCGCGACGCCGGGCCAGAGGAGCCAGCGCACCACGGGCCCGAACCACGCGGCGCCCGGATCGGCGGCGCCCGTCTCGCACCAGCCCTGCTCGATGGCGTACGGCGCGAGCACGCCCCACGAGAAGAGCGAGCCCACGAGCAGCGTGGCGCCCGTGCGCACCGAGCCGAGCGCGCCCACCGCGATCATGAGCGGGGAGAGGTCGAGGCCGATGGTGAGGTTCATGAGGCTCGCGCGCCGGAGCTCGCCCGCGGCGCTCCGACCGATCGCGATCGAGCCGGGGATCGCCGTCTGCGCGAGATCGTAGAGGTGCATCACGAGCTTCCACGCGCCCGCGAGGCCGAGGCTCGCGAGCAGGGCGTAGAGCTTCTGTCGCGCGCCGCCTTCCTTCGCGTCGCCGTGGATCTTGTCGAGCGTCTCGGCGGCCGCGATGCCGCTCGCGAACGGGAGCCGATCCACCTCGAGCATCTGCTTGCGCAGGCCGATGCCCACGATCACGCCGAGCATGCTGATCCAGAACGTCCACACCGCGAGCGTGGGGAACGAGAGCGTGCGCCCGGTCATGAGCGTCCAGGCGGGGATCGCCGACACGAGGCCCGCCGACGAGATCGCCGCGCCCGCGCTCGCGCCCGTGAGGTTGAGGTTGTTCTCGAGCTTCGTGAACGGCGCCGCGCCGACCGCGCGCGCCCCCGACCAGAAGCCCCAGCCGATCAGCGCCGCGGTGATCGACATGTTGAAGCCCCAGCCGATGCGCAGCCCGCTGTAGATGTTGCAGAGCGAGAGCACGCCACCGAGCACACCGCCCGTCAGCACCGCACGCACCGTGAGCTCGCGCTCCGAGGCACCGTTCGACATGGGGCGCGATGGTAGGAGAAATCCTCGCCGACGCGGCGCTCTCGGTCGTCCCGAGGCGCGTGCCGCGACCGATGGGCGCCATGACCTCGCTCGGGCTACGAAGGCGCGCATGTCGAACAAGCCCGCGCCCTCGTTGACCGATCTCGCGTCGGTGCTCGCACGCCTCGACGATCCGCAGGCCATCGAGCGCTTCCTCGAGGACCTGCTCACGCCCGCGGAGATCGTCGCGGTGACGGAGCGCTGGGCGATCGTGCGTCAGCTCGCCGCGGGCAAGTCGCAGCGCGAGGTGGCCCTCGCCCTCGATGTCTCGATCACCACCGTCACGCGCGGCAACCGACAGCTCCAGCACGGCGCCGGTGGCTTCACCCACGCCCTCTCCCTGCTCGCGCAGCCCGATCCGGTCGCCAAGAAGAAGAAGTGATGGCCGCTTCGCGAGAGTCTCGTTGTCGTGATGTCACCGGAATAGACAATCCGACACGAGCTGTCATCCTGACGTGCAGACCATCGACCTCGCTGGCACCGCGATCCTGTCGCGGGACCAGGCCCACCATTTGCCCAGGAATCCGGCCTTGAGCGCAGAGACCACGCTGCTCGTCGTCGATGACGAGATGTCGAACCTCGAGGCCATCGAGCGCATCTTCAGCCGCGAGGGCTACCGCGTGCTCACGGCGGACTCGGGCCGCAAGGCGCTCGAGCTCTGTCGTCAGCATCGCGTCCACGTGGTGCTGACCGACCTGATGATGCCCGCGATGACGGGCATGGAGCTGCTCAAGGCGCTCGAGACGGTCGCGCCCGACGCGTCGGTCGTGCTGATGACCGCGTACGGAACGATCGAGACGGCGGTCGAGGCGATGCGCGCGGGCGCCTACGACTTCGTCGAGAAGCCGCTCAAGCGCATGCAGATCGTGAAGAGCGTGCAGAAGGCGGCCGAGCGGCACGCGCTCCTCGCGGAGAACAAGACGCTGAAGGAGGAGCTGAGCCAGCTCCGCACCAAGCCCATGTCGAGCCCGATCATCGGCAGCTCGACGGCGCTGCGGCACGCGCTCGACATCGCGGGCCAGGCCGCGCCGTCCACGGCGAACGTGCTGATCCTCGGCGAGAGCGGCACCGGCAAGGAGCTGCTCGCGCGCTTCATCCACACCGAGAGCAAGCGCAAGGGGCCGCTCGTGGTGGTGAACCTCGCGGCCTTGCCCGAGACGATCGTGGAGGGCGAGATCTTCGGCTACGAGAAGGGCGCGTTCACCGGCGCGGTCGCCAAGCGCGACGGCCGCATCGCGCAGGCCGAGGGCGGCACGCTCTTCCTCGACGAGATCGGCGAGCTCTCGCTCGCGGTGCAGGTGAAGCTCCTGCGCGTCATCCAGGAGGGCACGTTCGAGCCCCTCGGCGGAAAGACGCGCTCGGCCGACTTCCGCCTCGTGGCCGCGACGAACAAGGACCTTCGGCAGCTCGTGAGCGAGGGCCGCTTCCGCGAGGATCTCTACTACCGCCTCAACGTCATCGCGATCACGAGCCCGCCGCTCCGCTCGCGTCAGGGCGACGTGCCCCTGCTCGTCGATCACTTCCTCGACGTGTACTGCAAGAAGAACAACAAGGTGCGCCTCACGCCGACGCCCGACGCGCTCGAGCGCCTCGTGAGCTACCACTGGCCCGGCAACGTGCGCGAGCTCGAGAACGTGATCGAGCGCGCGGTGGTGCTCGGTCGCACGAAGGAGCTGACGGTCGACGATCTGCCGCCGCACGTCGCGCAGGCCGAGCGTCGCGGCACCGATCTCACCTTCTCGCTCGGCACGCCGCTCGAGGAGATCGAGCGCCGCGTCATCAAGGTCACGCTCGAGCACACCAAGGGCGACAAGCAGCTCGCCGCGCAGCTGCTCGGCATCTCGGCGCGCACGATCTATCGCAAGCTCGCCGAGGAAGCGGGCGGCGACCCAGGCGCACCGCCCACGGCGGAGTGAGCGCGCACGCCCGTGATGTCGTCCACGCTCGCCACGCGCCTCCGGCGCTTCGTCGTGGTGGGTCGCACCGCGACGGGCTCGCCTGACTTCTCGCTCGTGGATCTCGCGGGCACGAGCGGCCGGCTGGATGTGCTCGTGCGCTGCGTCCGTGCGGCGTTGCTCGTGTCGCACGGCGTGCGGCGCGACGTGATCGTGTACCTCGTGCTCCTCGGTGCGCCCGCGCGTGTGGTGCGCATCGATGGGCGCGTGTCCGAGTGGCTCCGCCCCGAGGAGCGACGCCTCGCGCTGATCGTGCAGCGCGCGCTCGAGGAGCGTGAGCGTGCGCGCTCGCCCGTGATCGATCACGAAGACGGCCCGTTCCTCGTGCTCCGCAACGGTGTGGCGGTCGCGAACGGCGGGCTCGAGGTGGCGCTCGCGTCGATCCCCGCGAGCTCACGGCGCGTGCTGCTCGACGAGGACGCGCCCGACGTGCGCGACGCCTCGCTCGGAGACGACGACCTCACGATCGTCCTCGGCGATCACCTCGGCCTCGACGACGCTGCGCGCGCGCATGTCGGGCACGCCCTCGCGGTGAGCCTCGGTCCCACGAGCGTGCTCGCCGAGGACGCGATCGCGCTCATGCACAACGAGCTCGATCGGCGCGCGGTGTAGGGGCGGATCCCGTGTGCGGCGCGCGGGGTGGTAGGATCGGTGCCCCATGAGCGCCTTCGAGAGCCTGCTCGAGCTGATCGCGACGTCGACCCCCGGCTCGGAACCCGTGAGCTCCAGCGCGGAGCTCGACGCCGTGCGTGCGCTCGCGGCGCGCAGTCCCTCGGTGACGAGGCTCTTGTCGCTCGTGATCGACGAGCGACGAACGTTCGCGTTCGGTGTGCTCGAGATCTACCCGAGCGTCTTCACGCGGCTGGCCCGACATCCAGGCGTGCTCGGACCGACCGAGCTCGTCGTCGGCAACGACGGAGGCGGCGACCTCTACCTCGCGGACGTCGCGAGCGGCGGCGTGCGCCGCGTGATCCACGACGAGGGCTGGGTGAGCCGCGGGCAACACGCATCGCTCGATGCGTGGATCGAGCGCGCGATGTGGGTCTCGCTCGAGTCGATCGAGGCCGACGAGGTCGACGAGCTCGCCGAGCGCGGCGCGGATTTCTTGCGCACGCTCCGCTGGGCGCACGCGCAGCAGCCCGAGGCGCTCCAGGACGAGACCCGGGAGGCCCTCGAGGCCGCGGGCCTCATCGATGCGATCACCACCGACGACGAGTGAGCGCGACGAGCGCGTCGGGCGTCACGGGCTCAACGCTTGGCGTGCGCCGCGCGGGCCTCGAGCGTGGCGAGCACACCCATGCGCTTGAGGAGCGAGCCGGTGAGCCGGGGAGCGAGCTCTCGGAGCGCGAGCAGAGGGCGCACCGGCGTGGGCGTGACGAGCACCTCCTCGGCGCCGCGGATCACGGCGACCACACCGTCGGCGACGGCCTCGGGGCGCACCTCGCGCATCATCGTGGGCGCGCGCAGGCCCGTGTCGGCCCACATGCCCGCCTCGGCCACGAAGCTGGGGCACACGACGCCCGCGTGCACGCCAGAGCCCTCGAGCTCGATCGCGATCGACGCCGTGAAGCCGTTCAGCCCGTACTTCGTCGCGGCGTAGATGGCGTTGTAGGGCGTGGGGCTCTTGCCCGACATCGACGACACGTGGACCACGGCGCCACGCTTGCGCGCGAGCAGGCTCGGGAGCACGCGCCGCGTGAGGTCGATGGGCGCGACGAGGTTCGTCTCGAGCTGCGCGGCCACGTCGCCTTCGGACTGATCGACGAAGGCGCGGGTGATCTCGAGCCCTGCGTTGTTCACGAGCACGTCGATCGTGCCCGCCTCCTCGACCAGGCGCGCGCGATCGGCCGCGCTGCGCACGTCGGCCGCGACGACGCGGACGTCGATCCCGCCTCGCGCGAGCTCGGCTCGGAGCGTCTCGAGCTTCGTCGCGTCGCGCGCCGAGAGCACGAGGTGCATGCCCTCCGCGGCGAGTCGACGCGCGATGTACACGCCGAGGCCGCGCGAAGCGCCGGTGACGAGGGCCGTGCGACCTTGAAGGCTCTCCAGCATGGTTCTGCTCCTTCGTGACGATCAGGTGGTGGCGACGGACGCGAGGATCGCGTGGTGGACCTCGTCGACGCGATGGCGGAGCGCGTCGAGATCACCGTCGTTCCAGATCACCCACGTGGCGGCGGCGATCTTGTCGGCGAGCGGCATCTGCGCGGCCAGGCGCGCGCGTGCGCCGGCTTCGTCGAGGCCGTCGCGCGCCATCACGCGCGCGAGCTGCACCTCGGGCGAGGCCGCGACGACGACGAGGCCGTTCATCGCGTGGTGTGTGCCCTTCTCCACGAGGAGCGCAGCCTCGTAGAGGCCATAGGGCGCACCGCTCGTCGCGAGCCGGGCCATGCGCTCGAGCGAGAGGGCCGCGATGCGCGGGTGCGTGATGTGCTCGAGCTTGCGGCGCAGCTCCGCGTCGTCGAAGACGATCGCGCCGAGCTTCTTGCGATCGAGCGCGCCGTCGACGTCGAGCACGTCGGGGCCGAAGACGCTCACGATCTCGGCGAGGCCGTCGCTCCCCGGCGCGACCACCTCGCGTGCGAGCGCATCGGCGTCGACGATCGGCACGCCCAGCTCCGCGAAGCGCCTGCTCGCCGTGCTCTTTCCCGACGCGATGCCTCCCGTGAGGCCGATCATCTTCGTCATGCGGAGGGAGTACTACGGACCGCGCTTGCGTGGCCATCGCTCCGCTGGGCCGCGCCCGGCGGGACGCGTCACAGGTTGAAGCCGCGGTTGTGGTCGAAGTCGCGGTGGGGGGACACGTCGTAGCCGCCGACGAACGCGCCCGAGACGATCAGCACCGTCACGAGGCCACCGACGAGACTGGCGCGGGCGGCGCTGCGCCAGCCGAAGGCCTGCGCGAGCCCGAAGGGCGCGAGGAACGCGAGGAGGATCGCGGTGAGCAGGCGCCGCGGCTCCGTGGGGTCGGTGTCGGGCGAGAAGAAGTAGCTCTCGGACGTCGCGAAATTCAGCGTGTAGAGCACCAGCGTCAGCACGAAGATCGAGCCGCGTCCGAGCTCGGGCTCGCGCCACAAGTCGGCGAGGAAGCGGCCTGCCGCGAGACAGAGCAACGGAAGGAGCGGCGTCATGTACCAGCCGTAGCTCCACGTGCCCGAGCCGAGGCCGATCGCGCCCATGTACGCGAAGAGCGGCACCACGAGCACCGCCGTGTTCGCGCGGTGCCGCGTGAAGAAGCTCGCCATGGCTGCGAGCCAGAGAAAGAGCAGCCAGCCGCGCCCGATCACGCTGTGGTTGATCTGCGGATCGTCGAAGAAGCGGAGGAAGATGTTGAAGTGCACGGGGCGACCGCTCTGCGTCTCCTGCGCATAGAGGAACGCGTCCCAGCCGAGCGCCGCGCCATAGGCACAGAGGAGCCCCACACCGAGCGCGGCCGCGAGGGCGACGACGCCCACGTCGCGCGGGCGACCCGCGCGCACCACGAGCACGCCGAGCGCGATCGAGAGCGCGAAGCCCGTGACCTTCGTGAGCACGGCGGCGGCGGCGAGACTGGCCGCGAGCACCAGCCAGCGACGCGCGCGCGGTGAGGCCGGATCGCGTGCGCGCTCCGGGTGATCGCGCCAGACGAGGAACGCCAGCACCATCCCGAGCGCCAGCGGCGTGACGAGCACCTCCTCCTTGATCGTGCGGGTCTGGAGGGCGATCCACGGCAGGCACGACCAGAGCAGGGCCGCGAAGTAGGGCGCGGGCGAGCCGCGATCGAGGCGCCGCCCGATCGCGACGATCAGCACCACGACGAGCGCCGACATCGCCAGCGGCACGAGACGCCCGTACGCGTGCCGCATCTCGAGGTGATCCTCGGCGCCACCGAGCGAGCCCGCCGCGCCCACGAGCAGGTGAAGGAGCGGCGGGTGCTCGAAGTAGGGGCTCACCACGTGGAACGGGCGATAGACGTAGTGCTCCACGGTGACCACGCCGACCTCGGGCCCGCGCTGCATGTAGAGCTGCGGCCAGAGCGTCCAGCCGCGCGAGACACCGTCGTGCAGGAGCGAGTAGCCGTCCCACATCGCGAAGAGCTCGTCCTCGTTGTCGCGTGGGTCGGGCGACACGTCGTAGTCGAAGCCGCGGAAGGCGAGCGCGAGCGCCACGAGCCACAGCGTGGCGAGCACCGAGAGGTGGCGACGCCGCGCCACGCCGCCGTCGCGGAGCGCGAGGAACGAGAGCGTCGCGGTGAGCCCGATCGCGAGAATTCCCAGGATCCAGAGGGCGATCCGCGTGCTCGGCCACGCGCCGTCGGCGGGCACGAGCGCGCTCCGCGGCACGTCCTCGGCGCGGGCGTGCTCGCCCTCACCCTCGAGCCAGCGCAGGAGGAAGCGAGGACCGCGCGCGTCGTCGCAGCGCCAGTCGATCGCGAGCGCGTGCACGCCCTCGGGCACGAGCGAGAGCGGCTCGAGGGGTGCTCCGTCCACGCGCAGCGCGACCTCGCCCTCGGCCTCCACGAGCAAGCGTCGGCCTCCTTCGGGCACCGTGAGCTCGGCGAGGAGCGTCGCGTCCACCGGAGGCTGCTCGCGCGGCATGCCGAGGCGACGGAAGTCCCACGCGGCCATCATCCGCGCGACGGTTCGGCGATCGTTGGGGAACGCGAGGCGATGCTCCACCGTGCGATCGAGCTCGATCGTGGTGCCCTCGCGGTCGCGCGCGTGCCACGCGACCGTCCAGCCGTGTCGCAGCAGCACGTCGAGGCCGAGCGTGATCGAGAGACCGAGCACGACGATCGCGATCACGGCCTGCCACGCGAGCGGATCACGACGGAGCGAGGCAGCGAGCGAGGCGTCGGCCATGGGGCTGGGCGCTGGGACGTGCGGCGAGGGAGTGGGATTCAGCGAGGTGCTCACGCGAATTCGCCGTGGATTCAGGGGGTCCGGAGGCCATCGAGCTCGAGGAGCGTCGCGACGCGATCGACGCCACTGCCCGCTCCCCTCACGCGCACGGCGCGCGCGTCGATCGCGGCTCTGAAGCGAACGTCGCGAAACGCGAACGCGCCCACACCGCGCGCGATCGGGGCCTCGAGCTCGGGCGCGATCCACGTGCCCTCGTCGACCTCGACCTCGATCGACACGTCCTCGAGCGCGCTCGGCCCCTCTACGAAGCGCACGCCCGCGAGGGGCTGCGGGCTCTGCCAGGCGAGCTCGATCGCGATGCCGGTGTCGTCGGCGATCGTCACGTGGCGCTCGGTGAGGGGCTCGCCCGCGTTGAGCCGGGGCTCGTCGCGCAGATCGAGCTGCGGGTCGCGCCCCGACGCGTCGAGCTCGAGCCCGTCGACGATCGCCTCGGGCGGCACCGCGCTCGTGAGCCTGCCCGCCGTGAGGCGCACGGTGACCGTCTCGCCGCGCGCGCGGGCCTCGCGGTTGGCGCTCGGCGCGAGCCACTGCACGTACGGGTTCGCGGCGAGCGAGAGCTCCTCGTCGGTCACGCGCGCGCCCTCGTAGCGACCGTCGGTCACGCTGCCGCCCGTCGCCGCGAGGCTCTCCTCCACGCGCGGCAGCGCGAGCGCGGCGATCTCGTCGAGCGAGTAGATCTCCTGCGGGAATCCCACGCGCGTGCGAGCGATCCGATACCGATCCGAGAGCCCCGTGAGCCCTGCGCGGCCGAGCTCGTCGCGCACCCACGCCTCGCCGTGGAGCAGCCCGAGGAGGCCCCCCATGGTCGCGGTGCCGTTGTCCGAGTCCCAGCCCGAGAGCGTGCCGATCTGGATCGTGCGCACGAGCTCGCCCTCGCCGAACGCGAGCGCGAGCAGGCCGGTCGCGAGGTTCACCGACGACTCGTACCACTCGAGGTAGCGATAGCCGTGGGCGTCGTCGTCTTCCTGGAGCGCGCGCGCGAGCTCGTCGCGGGCGAGCTCCCAGTCGTCGTGATCGGCGCTCGCGTCGTAGGCCGCGAGCACACGATCGAGGATGTCGAGGCTCTTGCTCGTGCCTGGGAGCACACGCCGCGCGCCCTCGAGGAGGCAGCGGATCCGCGCGGGAGGCTCGAGCGACGGATCGACCACGGGCGCGAGCGCATAGAGCACCACGTAGAGCTGCGCGGCGTGCGCGGCGTGGCCCGTGGCGCTCGTGAGGATCGGCAGGTGCGAGAGCGCGAGCGCGTGCGCGGGGCGACCGGGCGCGAGCGCGCCGAAGATCTCCGTCGTGAGCTGCGCGTCGATCATGAGCGCCTGATCGTTGGCGCCGAGGAGGCTCGTGGAGGGCGCAAGCACGGGCCGCTCCGCGTCGAAGAGGCGACGCACCGCGCGGTTCGAGACCCACACGTACACGTCGGGCACCACGTGCGCGCGCCACGCGTCGCGGATCTGCGTCGGCGTGAGCAGCGCGCTCTCGGCCTCACGCATGGCCTCGAGGTAGACGAGCTCGATGTCGGTGTCGTCGTCGGCGCCCCACGGATCGAGCGTGTTGAGCGTGATCGTCTGCCCCGCGCTGCCCTCGATGCCGTAGCGCCCGTGCTCGCTGCCCCAGTCCAGGTCGGTGAAGAACGGCGCGTGGCGACGCTCCGACTCGGTGAGGAGTCCCGTCCAGTTCGCGACGTTCTCCGCGAGCCAGAGGCCGCGGAGGCGCTCGGCGTAGTCGTCGCGCGTGCTCTCGAACGGGAGGAAGCAGCGCTCGATCAGCGCATCGGTCGGCGCGTGCGCGTCGGGCGGCTCGAGCATCACCACGTCGCGCGGACCCGCGTCGTCTCGTTGGTGCGTGCCGTCGTCGCAGCCCACGACCGCGGCGACCGCGAGCACGGCGCCGGACACGAGGCGCGCGCGCGTGCGGCTCACGCGAGGGTCCTCTCGAGCCAGGCTGCGAGCGCAGTCACCACGACGGGTGGGATCGCGTGTCCGCCCTCGAAGGGCACGTGCTCCACGCTCGCGCCCGCGCGCGTGGCGGCCTCGCGGAACGCCTCGCCGCGCGCGAAGGGGATGCGATCGTCGCTCTGACCGTGCGACTGGAAGATCGGCAGGTGCTCGAGGGCGCGGTACGTGCGCGCGGGGTGCTCGAGCGCGCGGCCCGAGAGCACGGCGATGCCGCCCACGCGCGGCTGCCCCACGAGCGCGAGCTCGATCGAGAGGATCGCGCCCTGCGAGAAGCCGCCCACGATCACGTGCTCCGCGGCCACACCGCGCTCGCCGAGCGTGCGCACGACGGCCTCGATGGAGCCTCGTGCGCGCGCGGCCTGGCGCGTCGCGTCGTCGGCGTGGAGGTCGTACCAGGCGCGTCCTCCGTGCTGCATGGCGATCGGCGCGGCGGGCACGATCACACGCATCGGCCGATGCGAGAGGGCCGCGAGCTCGTCGGCGAGCGAGACGAGATCGTCGCCTGGCGCGCCCCAGCCGTGGAGCAGCACGAACGCGCGATCGGCCTCGGCCGCGCCGCGCTCGACCACGGTGAGGCCACCCCACGGCGGGCGCGTGCGCGCTTCACGCGGCGCGCGATCATGCGGCGCACGATCACGCGGCGCACGATCACGCGGGGCGCGGGGTTGGCCGTGCGCATCGACCGGTGTGCACGCACCGACGAGCGCGAGCGGCACGGCGCCGAGCCCCAGCGGCACCGCGCCGAGCCCGAGCGCGAGGAGCGCGCGTCGCGTGGGCCGGATCGGCCTCAAGGCACGAGCCCGTCGCGAAGGAGGTCACGGCGGCCCGTGGGCCAAGGAAGGCACGCGGTGCCCGAGCCCGGCACCGTGTAGACGAGCGCGGAGCGCACGCGATCCTCGCCGTCCTTGAGGCTCACCACGATCTCGAGATCACCATCGCGATCGACGTCGGCGATCGTCGGCACCGCCATCGCGCCGCGTGCGGGCAGCGGGACGCGATGGAGCTCCGTGCCCGTGGCCGAGAGCACCACGAGCGCGCTCTGATCGGCGTCGGGCGAGTACGTGGCGAAGACGAGCTCGGGCACGCCGTCCTGCGAGAGGTCCGCGATGGCGACGCCGCCCGTGAGCACGCGATCGCTCGTGGTGTACGGGCTCTGCCAGATCGCGCTCGCGTCGGCGCCCACGCAGTGGATGCGTCCGTCGAATCCCGCGAACACGAGCTCGGGGCCCGCACGATCCGGGAAGAGATCGGCGATCGATACCTGGTTCGTGGCCGCGACCACGTTCGTGTCGGCGTAGTCCCAGAGGCCCGCGAGGTAGTCGGGCGCGTGGAAGGGTGTGGTCCACGCCGCGAGGCGTGTTCCGTCCGGGTGGAAGGCCCAGAGGCCCACGCCGCGCAGGCGATCGGTCTGTCGCGCGTTCTGCACCGAGCCGAGCACCACGAGCTCGCGCGTGCCGTCGCCGTCGAGATCGGCGATCGCCGGCGCGCTGTTCGTGAAGTGCGCCTGGTTCGCGGTGAGCTCGTCCTCCGCGTAGCCCTGCTGCGCCTCGGCGTAGTCGTGGAGGAAGCGCACGCCCTGGATCTTCGTGACGTCCACGAAGATCTCCGCGGCGTCGAACGCGCGGCCGGTGCCGTCGTGGAGCGAGAGGTATGCGTTGTCCTGCGTGGCGAAGATCTCCGCCGCGCCGTCGCCGGTCACGTCGCCGAGCGCCAGGTTCTGGTCGTAGCCGCCCGTGACCGCGCAGGTGTCGTCGCAGCCCGCCGCGCCGGTCGTGTTCGGCGGAAAGCCCGGATGCACGCTGCCGTCGGTCTCGAGCACGAGCACGATGTCGCGCTGCCCACCGGCCTCGAGCGGCTGCGTGGTGACGACGACGAGCTCGAGCGCGCCGTCGCCGTCGACGTCCCCCGCGGCGATCGAGCGGAGCTCGTCGCGCCACGCGTGAGGAAAACCGGGCAATTCCGCGCCGTCGAGGCCGACCACGTGCACGTTCTCGCGCTCGGCGAACGCGATCTCGAGGCCCGGGTGGCTGCTCACCAGCTCGGCGACGATCGGCGAGGCCCAGATGCGTCCGTCGACCTCCACGCGGCCCACGATGCTGCCGTCGAGGTGGAACACGAGGAGCAGCTCCGCGCGCGCGAGCACGATCTCGTTCGTGCCGTCGCCATCGAGATCGGCGACCGCGGGCGAGGCGAGCCAGCCCTCCTGCCAGCGATCGGTGAGCGTCGCGAGCAACGTTGGCGCCTGCACCGTCGTGCTCGGGCTCGGCCCGGGATCGCACGCCGCGCTCGGCGGCATCACGAACGCATCGATCGGCGGGCCCGCGTCGACCGGGCCCGCGCCGGGCCGCGCGGCGGCGACGCCGGGGCTCGTGCCCGTGTCGTCGGCGGGGGGAGCGCCGTCGCAGCCAGTGAGCGCGACGCAGAGCGCGAGTGACCCGAGCGGGCCTCCGAGGCGTGACATGCCGCGATCGTAGCCCGTTCGTGCGGGGCACGGTGTGGTGCAGGGCTCACGCTCCTCACGCGGGAGATCGTGCGAATTCCCTTGGAATCGGGGCCCTGCGTGGTCACGCCCTTGGCACGGGACTCGCTCTCTCGCAGCTCGGAGGTCCTCATGCGTGCCCACGATCGCCTCACCGAGTCGCGTCGCGTCTGCTCGCTCGCGCACGTCGGTCTGCTCGGCCTCGTCCTCGCAGCGAGCGTGTCGCCGTCCATCGTCGTCGCACAGACCTCGAGCCTCGAGCCGGTCGAGATCCCGCCGCGCGAGCCGCTTCCCGTGCGCGGACCGCACTATCGCATCGAGCTCCTCGGTCCGTACTTCGGTGTGGGCGTGTTCCTCGCGCCTGCGGCTGGATACGACCGCGCCATCTACGCGATCGCGGGCGAGCTCCGCGTGGTCCATCGGAGCGGTCACGGTGTGCAGCTGCGCCTCGCAAGCGGCGGCACGCTCTGGGGCGATGGCCTCGTGGCCGAGCCTGCCTATGTGTACCGCTTCCGCCTCGATGGCGACGATCGGGCGGGCATGGGCCTCGATCTCTCCGTGGGCCCGACGCTGGCCGTCCTGCGACACAACGAGTCGACCGTGCCGGCGGGCGACGCGCTCGGCGGCCACGTGGGCCTCTCGCTCGACGGCCGCATCGAGGGCTTCACGATCTCGATCGCCGGGCAGTATCGCGTGCTCGTGCCGTTCGGCGGCGCGCCCGCTGGCAACGCGACGGGCCCCGAGCACGCCCTCACCGCGATGCTCGGCCTGGGCTTCGGCTTCTGGGGCTGACGCGCCCAGTGGAGCGGGGGAATCCCCCCCCCCGGCAAGCTCAGAACATCGCGGTGACGTTCGCGTAGAGGTCGATCTGCCAGAGGCCGTCCATGCGGAAGCGGTTGCCTGGCATGTCGATCACGGGGCGATGGTGGGGGTTGATGATCGACGCGTTCGACGTGCTCGTCGAAGGACGGCAGTCGCCGTAGAGGCGCATGTCGGTCACGTCCGCGGCGCGCACGTTCGGATTGCACGCGTCGGTCTGCGTGATGTTGTACGGCGTCGAGTACATGAAGAGCGTGCCGACCTGGAAGCGCACGTACTGCGCCGCCTGCATCTCGAGCGTGATCTGCCCGCCCACGCGGCCGTGCGACTGCGTGTCGGTGTGGCCGGTGAACTGCACGCGCGCGAGGCCGTCGACGCCGCTCGCCGCGTCGGCGATGCCCTCGTAGTTGAGCGTCGTGAGGTAGGGATTCTGTGAGCTGCCGAGCGCGTCGAAGAGCGGCGAGTAGTCGCGGCCCTCGGACACGTAGTCGGCGTTGAAGCGCAGGTCGAACGTGAAGCGCTGGAAGTGCTGGCGCTCCTCCCAGGGGATCACCGCGAGGCCCACCGTGAAGCGACCCTGGATGGGCGGAAGGCGGTTGATGTAGCCGCGCAGATCGCCCGACGGGAGGAAGTTGCCGCCGGCCGAGCCGGGCCACTCGATCTGCGCCATGAGGCCGCCGTACGGCTCGAGCATGCCTTCGCGGAACGACGCGCGCGTCTCGATGTGGAGCGCGTTGACGCCGCGACCGACACCGGGCGACGTCGAGGTCGTGAAGGTGTTCGAGACAGCGTCGTAGTCCATGCGACAGCGAGGCGTGCCGCTGTCGGTCTGCTGACAGGCACGCATCGGCTCGCCGAGGTTGAAGCGCCCCTCGAGCATCACGACCCACGTGGGCGCCCAGCGCTGCCGGTGCTGGTTGAGGATCGACCACGCGAGGCCGACGGTCATGTAGTCGACGCCCGAGCGTGTCGGGGAGCGGAAGCCGCCCATCGGGAGATCGAAGAGCGGCGCGCCCACGCCCCCGCCAGAGCGATCCGCGATGACCGAGGGATCGAGGCCGCTCCGCGGCGTGATGGTGCGGTCGTCCGAGAGGATCAGCGGAAGACGCGCGTAGACCGCCAGATCGCGGAAGATGCCCACGTCCAGGCCGAACATGAGGCCGTTGCGCTGGAGCTCGTAGTTGCCCACGTCGACGAGCAGAGACTGCGAGCGATCGTCGGCAGCGCCCGGGCCGTTGACCTCGCGCTGGAGGCGTCCGAGCTCCCACTGGCGCAGGTAGCCGACCTGGATGTTCACGTCGAAGACGTCGTGATCGTCGAACGCATCGACGACGTCGGTGTAGGTCGTGGGCTCGTCCATGAGGACGAGATCGTCGGCTCGCGCGACGGACGACCCCGCGAGGGAGCCGAGGCCGACGAGACAGGCGACAGCGAGAGCCGAGCGCATCGGTCGCGATGGTACGAGCCCGAACGAAACGGCGTCAACGCGGTCGCTCGGTGACCTCACGAACGACGCCGCGGGCCCGGGGGCTGAGGCGGGGGCTGCTGTGGCGTGAGCTCGCCATCCCAGCTCTGCGAGGCCGCCAGTCGCGCGAGCTCTTGCTCGTCGCCGATCATCGTGGGGTGGTCGCCGAAGTCGTCGCTCTCGCCGGTGGATGGGTGGACCTGGCCCGAGGCGGTCAGGTCGTCGTAGTCCGAGGGAGGATCGGGATAAGGCGCGTAGGCCTGTGCGGTCGATGCGGTGCGGGCCTCGGCGCTCGGGTAGGGCGAGTAGGCCTGGCCGAAGGAGGCCGTGGGGCCGGGCGCCTCGTCGTGGAGGGCCTCCTCGATGAGTGACTCGATCGACGGAACCCGCGGCGCCGAGAGGGAGCTCGCGGAGCGCGGCTCGGCCGCCTGGCCGGGGCGTCGGAACACGCGGGGCTCGTTCTGCGAGGTGATCGACACCTCTTGGTGGAACACGATCGGCTCGTTCTCGCGGGGCAGCTGGTAGCCGCGGTTCGTGTCCTCCTCGACCGGCTCGGGGCCCGGCGGCGGCCGCGTCTGTGCGGTCGATGACGCGATCGCGCGATGGAGCACCGTGCGCACGAGCTCGCTGCCCTCGTCGGCGGGCGGCGCGATCGCGCGAGTCACCCGCCCCGCGGGGCGGCTCTCGGGCACCTCCTCGACGAGATCCTCGAGATCGTCGAGCGAGATCGGCGGCCGGCTGGGGGAGCCCTCGGCGTGCTGCGAGACGCTGCCTGGCCGGAGCGGCGAGGACGCGGCCTCGCGCCGGCGCGGAGGCACGTTGGTGATCGAGGGCTCGCTCTGCTCCACCGGCGGCGCGGGCTGGCGTCGGCCTTCGATGCGCGCGAGGCCGCGCGCCGTGATGCGCGCAGGCGCCACCGCGGCAGGCGGATGCGACGAGGGCTGAGGGACCGGCTCGGCCTGCGGAAAGAGCTGGCGCATGTACGCGCTCACGCCCGGTGTGCTGATGGACGGGCCCACGCCGTAGAGGAACGACGTGAGATCTTCCTGCATCTCCTCCGCGCTCGCGTAGCGATCGGCGACCTCTTTCGCGAGCGCTCGCAGCGTGATCGCCTCGAGCTCGGGGTGGAGCTCGGGCCGCACCGAGCGCGGCGGCGGGATCTGTGCGTGGTAGACGCGGCGCAGCGTCTCCTGGTCGTTCTTGCCGAGGAAGAGCCGCACACCCGTGAGCATCTCCCAGAGCAGGATGCCCACGCCGTACACGTCGCTGCGCTGATCGATGGGCTGCCCGCGCAGCTGCTCGGGCGACATGTACGCGAGCTTGCCCTTCACCACACCGGCCTGCGTCTGCACGGCGCGCCCGGCGGCCTTCGCCAGGCCGAAGTCGGTGACCTTCACTTCACCGTCGAAGCTCACGATCACGTTCTGCGGCGACACGTCGCGGTGGATGATCCCGAGCGGCTGCCCGGAGGGTCCGTGCGCGAAGTGTGCGTGGTGCAGGGCGTCGCAGATGCGAGCGGTGACGTGCACCGCGAGCTCGACCGGGATGCGGCCGCTGCGGCCGTCGGGGCCCTGCACCTTGTCGAGGATCGCGCGGAGATCCTTGCCGTGCACGTACTCCATCGCGATGAACAGATCGTCACCGGCCCGCGCCAGATCGAAGATCTCCACGATGTTCGGGTGCTGCAGCTGCACCGCGATCTTCGCCTCGTCGACGAACATCTTCACGAAGTCCTCGTCGGCGGCGAGGTTCGGCAGGATGCGCTTGATGGCGACCGGTCGCTCGAAGCCCTCCACGCCGCGGCTCGCGGCGCGGAACACCTCGGCCATGCCGCCCATCCCGATCCGCTCGAGGAGGACGTAGTTTCCGGCTTGGTGCCCGGCGTGGTGCATCGACGCTGGCTGTGCAGCGTACTCGCCCGCGTGCCCCTCGGAAAGCCCAGCCCACCCGCCCTGCGAGGGGCTCGGCGAGGGACACGCGCGGTGCCCGCTACGCTGTCGAGCGGGATCTGCCGCTCTGGCCCGGATCCCGGGCGCCCGATCAGTACGCGGGCACCTTCGGGTCGACGCGCTGGCTCCACGCCGCGATGCCGCCGCTCAGGTTGTAGACCTCGCGGAAGCCGATCGCGACGAGCTGCTGCGCGGCGTTCTGAGAGCGCACGCCGTGGTGGCACTGGCACACGATCGGCGTGGTGCGCTCGAGCTCCATCAGGCGCTCCATCATCTCGTCGTCGAGGAGCTCGGAGCCCTCGATCCGCGCGATCTCGCGCTCCGCGGGGGTGCGCACGTCGAGCAGGAGGTGGGGCTTTCCGCTCTGGCGCATCGCCGCATAGTCCTCGACGGAGAGCGGCCGCACGGTCGCGGGCTTGTTGGGGTTGTCGATCTTGAAGCCGTTGGCCTTCTCGACGAAGTCGATCGTCACGCCGTTGGCGCGCTGCGCGGTGCGGCGATCCATCGAGAGCAAGAGGCCGCCCAGATCGATCACGAGGTCGCCCGGCCGAGGCTCCTCGAGCTCGAGCACCACGTCGAAGTCGCGATCGATCGCGAGCCTCACCTCGGGCTTGGTCGTCTCCGCGAAGCGCGAGAAGGCCTGGATCGCGGCCTCGCTGACGAGGATCTCGGGCTGGACGTCGCCCGGCGCGCTCGCGTCGGGGACCGCCGCGCGGATGAGCGCCGCGAGCTCGCCGGACGCGTGCATCTCGGTGACGATGTCGGCCCCGCCCACGAGCTTTCCCTGCACGTAGAGCTGCGGCAGGGTGGGCCAGTCGGAGAAGGTCTTGATGCCCTCGCGGAGCGCCGGATCGCTCATCACGTCGCGCGTGACGTAGTCGGCGACGAGCTCGTCGAGCACGTCGACCACGCGGGCCGAGAAGCCGCACTGCGGCTGCGCGCGCGTGCCCTTCATGAAGAGCACGATCGGCTCGGAGGTGACGAGGGCGCGGATCTCGGCGTGGACGTCGCTCATGGCCCAGGCGTAGTACGTCGGTTCGGAAGTTCGATCGGATTCGCCCTTGGCGGTTCAATCGATGGACAGCAGACCGTAGTCACCGCTCTGGCTGGGGTCGTGCACGCTGCCTCCCGCACAGGGGGCCACGGCGCTCGAGCCCGCGTAGAAGAGGCACTGGCAGACTCGGCACCACCGCCAGGGGTGCTGCCCGGGCGCGTCCGCTCCGGCAGAGAGGCGGTAGCTCGCGCTGCTCTCGATGCCGTGCTCGCCACCATGGACGCAGACCCCGCGCGTGTCCCCGACGGGGAGATAGAGCGAATGGCAGTGGTGGCACCAGCGCCACCCCGGCTGCCCCGGTGCCCGCTCCGAGGTCGCGACGATGTAGTTCGCGCTGGCGCTCCCATCGTGCGGGCCGCCCATGCGACACAGGCCACCGCCGCGTCCACCCCAGAAGAGCGCTTGGCAGCGGCGACACCATCGCCAGTTGCTCTGATACTCGGACGCGCGGGCTCGACCCGAAACGCCGAGTCCGAGGCTCATGCCGAGGCCGACGAACGCGCCAGTGACGAGCAGATTTCGACGGAGCTGGCTCATCGCACCCCTCGATCAGTAGACCACCACACATGCTCGACGCGTTGCATCCGTGTACTCGGCCGAGATGCGGATGTTGAAGGTGCTCTCTGGAGACCTCGCATCGATCGTCTGGGTGCAGTCTACGCCACCGGCCATCGAGCAGCGCAACTCGATCCGTGCGTTGGGGACGCAGCTCTGGGCGAACGAGACCGACACTCCTTCGTCGGGGTCCGCGGGGCTGAGGGTCAACCACATGGTCGCCACCTCACCCGTCGCGCGGGTGTGGGTGATGGTGGCGCTACAGAAGTTGATATCTCCATCACGCCACGAAGGGTCCGTCGGGTCTCGATAGAGCACATACGTCGCTCGCTCGAGAGAGCAGTCCGGCCCGGCAGGCACGCACACCCCACTGGCCGAGCAGGTCTCGGTGCCCGCGCAACTGCCGCAGCTTCCGCCACAGCCATTGTCCCCGCAGTTTCGGCCCCCCGAGCAGTCGGGGGTGCATCCTCCCCTACAGTCGGGGGTGCATCCTCCCCTACAGTCGGAGGTGAGCCACGCCCAATCGGCCGAGCAAGCTCCGCTCGCGGGCCCGGCGGGTCCTCGACCATGCACTGGCCGTCTCGGCCGCACGAGCTGCCGACGTCGCACTCGCCGCAGCTTCCTCGGCCTCGAGGGCTTCGCCGAGCGCGGGTCAGCGCGATCGGCGACGACGCGCGAGCAGGCCAGCGATCACTGCGGCGCCGAGCCACCCTGCGCTCGACTCGGCGCTCGAGGCCCGGCAGCCGCCGAGGCAGCCGCCCGACGAGGCGTCGGCCGGCGCGGACGGGTTGGCGTGGATGGGAGGCCCCGCATTCGGGGGAGTCCCCGGATTCACGGGGTTCGTCGGATTCGTGGGATTCGCGGGAAGCGTGGGATTGGCGGGTGTCGCGTCGAGATCCTGCGTGGCCACGAGCGCGCTCGCGCTCGCGCCCTCGATGCCCGACATCGGCGCCCACGCGAGCGCGCCCTCGACCGCAGAGGCGAGCGCGGGGGGCGCCTCGGGCGCGGCGGCGCGTGCGAACGTGGAGCCCGCCCCGCGCGGCGGCGGCATGGCGAACCAGTCGTCGCGATCGGGCGGCCCGCCCCACTGTCCGCGGTCCGGCGCGTTGCACGTCACCGGGCCCGTCCACGGGTGGAGCATCGCGTAGCGGCCCTGGAAATTGTTGGTCGGGCTCGGCTGCACGGCCTGCTCCATGATCCCGTTCACGTCCGGCACGCCGCGCCCGCCCACGACGGGCGGCGCCGCGCGGAACACGAGGTCCTCGCCGAGCGTGTCCCGCGTGTAGCGATAGTGCAGGCGCGTGAGCGTGAAGCCGTAGGGCGCACCGCCCGGGGTCACGTCGGCGCCGAGAGTCATCATGTCCTCGGGCTGCAGCGTGGGGCCGGGGCACGGATCGCAGCTCATCGCGTCCCACGCGTACTCGGTGACGACGGTGCGCGGGTTGCGCGCGACCGTCTCGCGGAAGACCGACTCGTAGAACGCGCCGAAGTGATCGCGCACCGACTCGCGCACGCGGAGGTTCGTGGGGATGAACGTGTTCGCGTAGTTGGCGACCTCGTAGCGCTGGCCTCGCGCCAGGATGTGCACGAGCAGATCCTGCTCGCCTTGCGAGCTCAGGAGGCCGAGGCGCACGGGCAGCGAGAACTCGGGCGTGTCGTAGTGGAAGCGCAGCGGCGAGAGCACCGCGCGGCCGTTCACGAAGGTCACACGGCTCGGATCGACGCGCGCGACGAAGAACTTCGTCCCGCTCTCCACGTAGGGCCGCAGGACGTCGGCCGCGCCCTCGGGGATGTTGTAGTGCTCCTGGTGGAGCCAGGTCTCGAGGCCTGCGCTGTCGCTCGCCGAGAGGATGACGACGTCGTACTCGGCCACCGCGAACTGAGCCTCGATGCGCACGCCGAGCTCGCCGTCCGCCGAGGCGCCTTCGAGGAGGCGACCGGATCCGCCGCGTGCCATGGCGCTGGGCATGGGTGGGTAGCGCACGTTGCAGGGATCCTGCTCCCAGTACTCGACGAGGCGCGGCGCGGCCATCTGGTCGACGCGATCGAAGACCTCGCGCGGCAGGGTCCGCACGTTCTCCTCTTGGAGCACCACGGGCACCGGCACGACCATGGCGAACGCGCTCGGCGGTCCCTGGTAGTCGTTCTGCATCGAGAGCACCGTGCGGTTGCCGTCCCGCATGAGCACCACGAGCGTGGCGTTCGCGTAGAGGCGCTGATCGGCACCGCCCACGTAGAAGCCGCAGAACGCCTGCGAGCGCGATGGGACGGCGAGGCCGACGAGGGCCAGGCACACGAGAGCGGTGGCGAGGGCGCGCGAGCCAGTCATGGGTTCTCCTCGGGGGCGAGGCGTTGGGACACCTGAGCGCAGAGGATATTGGGGCGGCGGCGACCGTGGGCTCATTTCGTGGCCGGGGGCGCAGACGGTGTAGATTGGCGCCCCCTCATGTCCCTCGCGTGCAGCGCGTGCTCGTACCTCAACGCAGATCACGCGCGTTTCTGCGCGGGCTGCGGTGCGCGCCTGGGCCAGGCCGGGGCCGAGCGAGATCCGCTCTTCGGCCAGCTCGTGCACGACCGCTATCGGATCGTGCGCGTGATCGGTGAGGGCGGGATGGGCCGCGTCTACTACGCCGAGCAGCAGATGGGCACGGCCAAGCGGCCGGTCGCGATCAAGGTGCTGCGCGGGGGCCCGCAGGACGCCGTGGCGGTGCAGCGCTTCACGCGCGAGTGCGAGCTCGTCGTGCAGCTCACGCATCCGAGCACGATCCGCTTCTACGACTTCGGCAAGCTCCCCGACGGGCGCCTCTACATCGCGATGGAGTACGTCGAGGGGCGCTCGCTCGCGGGCGCGATCGACCAGGGCCCCTTGCCTGTCGCGACGGTCGAGCGGCTGCTCGGCCAGATCGGCGGCGCGCTCATCGAGGCGCACCGTCGCGGGATCGTCCACCGCGACCTCAAGCCCGACAACATCCTGCTCGCGCAGAACCCGGACGAGGGCGAGTTCGCGAAGGTGCTCGACTTCGGCATCGCCAAGCAGGACGACGGCCAGGGCAGCGGCGCCGAGATCACGAGCGAGGGGCTCATCGTCGGCACGCCCGCGTACATGAGCCCCGAGCAGCTCGCGGCCAAGCCGCTCGACGAGCGCTCCGACGTGTACGCCCTCGCGCTCATCGTGTTCGAGATGCTCACGGGCAAGCGGCCCTTCGTGGCCAAGACGCCGCTCGAGTGGGCCACCGCGCACATGACGCTGCCGGTGCCCTCGTTCGACGACTATCCCTCGACGCGCCTCCTGCCGGAGAGCAAGCGCGCGGCGATCTTGCACGCGCTCGAGAAGGAGCCGACGCGGCGCACGCGCTCGGTGCGCGTGTTTCTCGAGGAATTCCTCGGTGCGCAGCGGCTGAGCGGCCTCGCGATCGCGCCCTCGAGCGATCGGGAGCCCGCCCCTACGGGTGATGCGCCCACGCTCGCGGCGACGCCGAGCGCGCAGCGCCCCTCGAAGGCCTCGCGCGAGGAGGCGCCCTCGCTGCCGACGCGTCGCACGCCGATCGTGGTGCTCGGCGCGGTGATCGCGCTCGCGATCGGCGCGGGCCTCGCGTTCGCGTTCCGCGATCGGCTGGGGCTTGTCGCAGGCGACAGCGGGGAGACGAGCAGCCCGCAGGACGCGGGGCCACCTCCTTCCGATGCAGGGACCGACGCGCCCACGCGGACAGCCTCGTGGCTTCGGATCATGAGCGGCAGCGATCGCACCGCGGAGGTCGCGAGCGCGCTCGGCCCGCCGGACGGCCAGTGCGCGACGATCTCGCCGGGAGGCAAGGTCCTGCTCGAGCTCGCGCCCGGCAGCCGCATCCACACCGACGGCACCGAGGCGGCGGACCTCTCCGTCGTCGTCGATGCCGGCTCGGCGCCGTATCGCGTGGACGTGCTCCGAGAGCGCGGCGAGGAGCGCACGCAGATCGGCGCCGACGTCATGGGCTCGGTCGAGATCGACGTGGACCAATTCGAGCGGACCGAATTCCGCTACGTGCGCGTGAAGAACCCGAACCGCCAGGGCACCGTGTGCCTCGACGCGGTCGCCGTCGTCGCCACGCAGTGAGCGAGCGCGTCAGGTCTGGAGGGTGAGCACCACACGCGTGCCGTGCGGCTCGACGGCCTCGAGGCGCGCGCTGCCGTGGTGCGCGGTGGCCACGCGCCCGACGAACGCGAGGCCCAGGCCCGAGCCCGTGGCCTTGGTGGTGAAGAAGTCGTCGAACGCCTGCTCTTGCGTGCGCACGTCCATGCCGGGACCGTCGTCCTCGACCTCGAGCACGATCGCGTGTGTGCTCGCGCGCCTCGCGCGGAGGGTGACGTGCCCGCCCTCCGGCATCGCCTCGCGCGCGTTGCGGACGAGGTTCTCGAGGGCGCCGAGCACGAGATCGCGATCGAGCGCGGCCTCGAGCCCGTCCTCGTCGACCTCGACGCGGATCGTGTGCTTGCTCGAGGCGGCGCGCTGGGCCTCCGCCACCTCGTCCACGAGCGCCCGCACCGTCACCGGCGCGCGCTGGGCCTCGGCGCGACCGAGGCGCTGGTAGTCCTGGATCACGCGCTCGAGGCGCTCGGTCTGCTCGACGATCAGATCCACGAACATGGCCTGATCGTCGATGGATCGGCCCTGCGCGCGCTCCTCGCGGAGGAACTGCGCCGCGCCGCGGATCGCCGCGAGCGGGTTCTTCACGTCGTGCGCCATCTGCGCGGAGAAGCGACCGAGCGTGACGAGGTAGGCCGTGCGTGCGCGGCTCTCGGAGCGCATCGCGAGCAGAGGGCGCAGGGTGGCGACGGCTGCGAGCGTCACCGCCACCATGAGGAGGGCGAGGAGCGTGGGCTGCTCACCCAGCACCGCGAGCAGGAAGAGATGCGCGAGCAGCGCGACGCTGCCGATCGCGCCCGCGTACACGGCGGCGAGCGTCTCGACGCGCTCGAGCAGCTCGTAGCGGAGCGAGAGCGCCGCGAGCACGAGGGCGCCGGCGATGAGGCCGAGCGCGGCCAGGCGCGGCGTCGCGGCGCCTGCGATCGACACGAGATCCGACGAGGCACCGCCGACGCCGAGGACGAGGGCCAGCACGAGCAGCTGCGTGCGGGTGCGCTCGGCCGCGTCCGAGACGCGCGCGTGGGCCCAGAGGCGCACGAAGAGATAGCCGAATTCGGGGACGATCCCGAGCAGGAGGGCCATCGCCCACGCCTCGGAGCCAGGGAAATCGCGGAGGGCCGGCACGACGACCGCGGCGATGCACGCCAGCGCGACCAGCGAGAAGTAGACGGCGCCCGCGAGCACGAGCGGGCGGAGGCGACGCCACTCGCCGAGGAAGCGGATCACGAGCGCGGCGGTGGTGGGCGCCACGAGCGCGGCCGCGGCGCACTCGAGCGCGAAGAGCTCGTCGCGACCGGTGAGGTGCTTGAGGACCTCGAGCGCGTCGTAGGCGAAGAGCGCCGCGCAAGTGCGTCCGAGCGGCGCGGCGAGCGGCGAGCGCTTCGCGTTCGACGCCGCCAGGATGGCGACGAAGAGGAACACGAGGGCCGACGCGAGGCTGATCCAGTGGGTGAGTCCCACGCGCGCAGCATATCGGAGCGATGACGGAAAAGACGAAGGCCGCAGCCCATGCGGACCGCGGCCTCCGGAGGATCAAAGGGGTGAACAGCGAGATTACTCGTTGGCCTCCCCGGATCGAGCCTCGGACTGACGACAGGTACATTCGCTACTGTTCACTTCGCTTCTCCTCCCCCGGCTTGTGCCGGCGTCCCCGGGCTCCGACTGCGTCACGCCGATGCCATCCGTGGCACCAGTGCCACGGGTGTCCAGCGCGGGTCGGGCTCACGTCGGGACGTTCGTGAGTGGGGGGAGCAGGTCGCCCGGGTACCTCGATGGATCGAGGCGCCGACGCCGAGTCTCCCCACGGTGTCCACGGCAGGATCGGAGGGTCGCTCGCCGTGCACGGACGTGGTGCCCTGGGGCACCGTGCCGTGGCGAGGAGCGCGCGCTTCGCGGAGCCGGCCTCTCGGTCGGTCGCGAAGCACGTCCTGGTTCGCACCATTGCGGGGCATGTCGCCCATCCGCCGTGTCGTTTCTGCTCGGACGGGCGAGAGGTCCCGAAGATTCCCTCGGGGCGCACGCGCGACCGGGCACGCCAGAGATCGTAGCGACATCGGGCGATCGCGCCAAGAGCTCGCGAGGTTTCTTCATCACGATCACGTGACGATCGGCAGCCACTGGCCAGGAGGAGGCGGTCGAGGGCATCATCTCGGACCCCTGATCGGGCCGGGATGAGCAGCGAGGACAAAGACGACGGATCGGAGCCGGTGCTCGGCGAGCGCCGCGCGCCCGGCCGCGAGAGCTCCGACATGTTCCGCGTCGAGATGGTGCGGAAGTCGATCCCCGTCATCAAAGAGGTGCCGCTCACCCGCGAGGAGGTGCAGCGGCGCAAGACGATCCGCGCCGCGATCATCGTCTCGATCGTGATCGCCACGATCGCGGCCACGCTGTTCGCCCTGCACCTGCGGCACCGTCACGCGATCACGGCCGCCGCGACGGAAGCCGAGCGCACGGGTCGCCTGAGCGCGATCGACGGGGCCCTCGCAGAGCTCGAGGGCGAGGAATCGCCCGCCGACGTGGCCCTGCGGGCGCGCCTCGAGGCGATGGCCGTGCTCGCGGGAGACGCGTCTCGACGCGAGCGCGCCGAGGCCCTTCTCGGACGCTTCGAGCTCGGCGGTGACAACGCCTCCGATCATCGCATCGCGAGCACCTACCTCGCGCTCGCGGCCGGCGATCCCGAGGCCGCGCGCAACCACGCGAGCGCCCTCGTGGCGGGCCAGGGCCCGCGTGCGGCCGAGGCAGGGCACGCGCGAGCCCTCGCCGCTCTCGCGATCGGCAACGTGGAGGCGGCGCGCTCCGCGGCCGATGCGGCGCTCGCGGAGTACCCGGACGCACCTCGACACCAGGCGCTCGTGCTCGAGATCGGCAGCCGACAGACGAGCACGCTCGAGCTCACCGAGGGCGACGCGACGATCCTCCGCATCGCGCGGGCCCGCGCTCGCTGGGAGCGCGATCTCGGGCGAAGCGAGGCGCTGATCGACGCGCGCGCCGTGCTCGCCGCCGAGGACGCGACGCCCGCCGAGCGCGCCTGGGCCGAGCTGCTCGTGGCGCTCTCGGAGGTGGTGCAGGGCGACACGCTCGGCGCCTCCGAGGCGCTCGCGCGGGCCGAGACCTCGGCACCGCCGGGCGACGAGCTCTTCGTGATCGAGGTCGCCGAGGCATGGCTCGCGCTCGGGCGCCTCGACGCGGCCGATCGCACGATGACGCGCCTCGGCACGGGCGTCTCGACGGATGCAGGGCGACGCGGTCTCCTCTATGCGCGGCGCGCGCTCGCCAACCAGGACGCGACCACCGCCGAGACGATGGCCGCGCTCGCCGCGCCCTCGCCGCGGCGCACGCTGGTGGAGGCGGAGATCGCGGCGCTGCGCTCCGACGCCGACGTGGCGGTCGCGCGCTATCGCGCAGCGGCCGAGAACCCCGACCTCGCGATCGAGGCTCTTTGCGGGCTCTCCGAGCTCTACGTGCGCACCGGTCGCGCCTCGGAGGCGCTCGCGCCGGTCGAGCCGCTGCTCGCGCGGGATCCGACCTTTCCGCGCGTCGCGGCCGTGGCGGCTTACGGCCTCGCCGCGCAGGGTGAGCGCGAGCGTGCGCTCTCCACGCTCGAGACGGCGCTGGCGGCGCATCCCCGCGAGCCCGCGCTGCTCGCGGCCAAGGGGCGCGTGTTCTATCGCGCCGAGCAGTGGCAGAGCGCGCTCGAGTCGTATCGCGCGGCGATGGAGGTCGACGATCACGACGTCGAGGTCGCGACCGAGCGCGGCATCGCGGCGCGCCGCCTCTCGAGCGGCGGTGGCGAGGCGCGTGAGGCCCTCGTCGACGAGGCGCGCACGAGCTTCGCGCGGGCGATCGAGCTCGTGCCCGGACATCGCGAGGCGCTCGTCGAGCTGCTCGATCTGTCGAACGAGACGGCGGACGTCACGCGTGGCGCGACGGCCCTCGCGGGCATCGATCAGGCCTCGATCACGGGCCACGACGTGGATCGGCTCCGCGCGCGGCACCTCGTGCTCGCGCTCGCGGGCGCGAGCGGCGTGGCTGCGGTGCGCGGCGCCTGCGAGCGACACGCCGACGACGGCGAGCTGCGCGTGAGGCTCGGGCAGCTTCACTACCAGGCCGAGCAGTGGAACGACGCGGCCGATGCCTTCTACGCGGCGAGCACGCGCGAGACGCCGCTCCGACACTTCGCGCTCGCGATGCGTGCGCTCGCGTTCGGTCGCGCGCGCCGCGAGCCGAGCATCGAGCCCGCGATCGACATGCTGCACGTGGGCACCTCGACCGAGCCGCTCACGCCCACCGAGGAGGCCTACGCCGACCTCGCACGCGCCTGGATGGAGTGGCACAACGAGGCCTTCGGTCGCGCCAGCATCTTCGCCCGCCAGGCGCTCGATCGCGATCCCCAGAACGCCGAGGCGATGCTGCTCCTCGGCTACGTCGACGCGCTCCAGCGTCGTGATGCGACCGAGCGCATGCGCGGTGCCTCGGCGACCTCGCTCGAGGCCGTCGGCTGGCTCGCGCTCCACACCGAGGGCGCCGCCCGCTGCGCAGGCCTCGCGCGCTACCTCCTCGGCGCACCGGCGGGCCGCTACGCGCCCGACGCCACGCGGGCCCAGGCGGGCTGCGAGTAGGGCGTCGCTCGGCCGGGCATCGGCTACACTGCCAGCTCGTCCGTCGATGCAGATCCCCGTCCGCCCCCGCAGAGCGATCGCGCCGGGCTCCTCGCCCGGTCGAGCCCGTGCCGTTCCCGATCTGACGTATCGCGCGCGCAAGATCCTCTACGCGCTCGTCACCGAGTACGTCGCCACGGGCGAGCCCGTGGGCTCGCGCACCCTCTCCAAGCGCTACGGCCTGAACCTCTCGGCGGCCACGATCCGCAACGAGCTCACCGACCTCGAGGACGCGGGCTGCGTGGCGCAGCCGCACACGAGCGCGGGGCGTGTGCCGACCGAGCTCGGCTTCCGCGTGTTCATCGACGCCCTCGCGCAGATGCGTGACGTCTCCGATCGCGATCGCGCCGCGGTGCTCGCCCGCATGAAGCAGCTGCGCCCTGGCGTGGACGACGTGGTGCGCGAGGCCGCGCGGATGCTGGCCTCCCTCTCGGGCGCGGCGGCGGTGGTCAGCCGACGGGCCGACCGCGAGGCCATCGCGCACCTGCGCTTCATGCCGCTCGGAGAGCGGCGGCTGCTCGTGGTGATCGTGTGGCAGAGCGGGGCGGTGCAGAACCGTGTGATCGAGATCGCCGAGGCGCTCCACAACGACGAGCTCGAGCGGCTCCACAACTACCTCCGTGAGCTCGCGGGTGCCGGTGACGAAGGAGGGCGCTCGCTCGCGGAGCTGCGGACTGCGCTCGCCGAGGCCGTCGCCAAGGAGCGTGACGCCTACGATGGCCTGCGCCGGCGCGCCAAGGAGATCGTGGAGGCCGCGCTCGCGACGCCCAGCGCGGGCGAGGATGCGCTCGTGATCGAGGGGCAGGGCGCCCTGTTCGATCGCCGAGAATTCTCGGATCCCGAGAAGATCCGGCGCTTTCTTCGCACCTTCGAGGAGCGAGAGCGCCTGCTCGGGCTGCTCGATCGGACGATCGCCGCGGGCGGCGTGCAGGTGCTCGTGGGCTCGGAGGCCGAGCTCGACGCCGCCGACGACGTGGGCGTGATTTCGTCGACCTATCGGGCCAACGGGGTGCCGACCGGATCGCTCGGCGTCATCGGCCCGAGCCGCCTCGACTACGCCAAGCTCATGCCCCTCGTGGGCTTCACCGCGCAGGTCGTGAGCGACGTGCTCGACGGGCACTCGCTCGACGAGGCCGAGGACGAGGACGTGGAGTGAGCGGGGGGCCGAGCGCGACGTCACGTGAGTGACGCGCGCGCCGAGCGGCTCCCTTGGCAGCATCGCCACGCGTGTTTAGAGTGGCGGCCCCTCGCGCCGTATGGCGCGCAGCCAGGAGTGACCGTGAGCGACGAAGCACCGCCCGATGAGAAGCTCGAGGCCGCCGACGAGGCCGCACCTGCCGACGCCGCTCCGGCCGAGCCCGACCCCTCGGCGCTCCTGCGCGAGGAGCGCGACAAGTACCGCGACCAGCTCCTCCGCACGGCGGCGGACTTCGACAATTTCCGCAAGCGCACCCGCAAGGACCTCGAAGAGGCGGAGCGTCGCGGCAAGGAAGACGTGATCCGCGAGGTGCTGCCGGTGCTCGACAACCTCGAGCGTGCGCTCGGTGCGGCCGCGGCGCTGCCTGCCGATGCGGGCGCGGCCGAGGTGAAGGGCATCGTCGACGGCGTGAAGATGGTCCTCAAGCTCTTCGAGGATCAGGCCGGTCGCATGGGCCTCTCGCGGGTCAAGACCGTGGGCGAGCGCTTCGATCCGAGCGTCCACGACGCGATCCAGCAGGTGGAGACCGACGAGCAGGCGCCCGGCACGGTGATCCAGGAGGTCGTCGCGGGCTATCGCCTCGGCGAGAAGCTGGTCCGCCCGGCCATGGTCGTCGTGGCCCGCAAGCCCGCCGCCAGCGCCTGAGCGAGAGCGCTCCCTGCGCGTCGCCGCGCGGGCCGCGGACGTGCACGAGACGGTTCTTTTTTCCGTGAGAGACCGGTATCGTGGCGCGCTGATGAGGCCCGCATGGCGAAGGTGATCGGGATCGACCTGGGCACGACCAACTCGTGCGTCGCGTTCATCGAGAACGGGGAGCCCGTGGTCATTCCGAACGCGGAAGGATCGCGGACGACACCGTCGGTCATCGCGTTCACCAAAGAGGGCGAGCGGCGCGTCGGGTCGGTCGCGAAGCGCCAGGCCGTCACCAACCCCGAGAACACCATCTACGCATTGAAGCGCCTCATGGGTCGGCGCTTCGAGTCCGACGAGGCCAAGCGCCACGCGAGCGCGGTTCCCTATCGCGTGGTGCAGGCGCTCAACGGTGACGCGTGGGTCCAGGCGGGCGACAAGGAGCTGTCGCCGCCCGAGGTCTCGGCGCTCGTGCTCGCGAAGATGAAGGAGATCGCGGAGGCCTACCTCGGCGAGACCGTCGAGAGCGCGGTCGTCACCGTCCCTGCGTACTTCGACGACGCGCAGCGACAGGCCACGCGTGATGCAGGCAAGATCGCGGGCCTCGAGGTCAAGCGCATCATCAACGAGCCCACGGCCGCCGCGCTCGCGTACGGCCTCGACAAGGGCAAGCAGGGCAAGGTCGCGGTCTACGACCTCGGCGGCGGCACGTTCGACATCTCCGTCCTCGACATGGCCGACGGCGTCTTCAAGGTGCTCGCCACCAACGGCGACACGCACCTCGGCGGCGAGGACTTCGATCGGGTGATCGTCGATCACCTCGCGGAGCGCTTCTCCAAGGACAACGCGGGCATCGATCTCCGCAAGGATCGCGTCGCGCTCCAGCGCCTCAAGGAGCAGGCCGAGAAGGCCAAGCACGAGCTCTCGAGCGCGCTCGAGACCGAGGTGAACCTGCCGTTCATCGCGGCCGACGCGAGCGGGCCCAAGCACCTCGTCACCACGCTCAAGCGCTCGGAGATCGAGATCCTCTGCGCGGATCTGGTCGAGCGCACGCTCGAGCCGTGTCGTCGCGCAGTGGCCGACGCCAGCCTCTCGTTCGCGAACATCGACGAGGTGATCCTCGTGGGCGGCATGACGCGCATGCCGCTCGTGCAGCGCAAGGTCGCCGAGCTCTTCGGTCGCCAGGCCCACAAGGGCGTGAACCCGGACGAGGTCGTGGCGGTGGGCGCGGCGATCCAGGGCGCGTCGATGACCGGCGAGATGGAGCAGGTGCTGCTCCTCGACGTCACGCCGCTCTCGCTGGGCGTCGAGGTCGGCGGCGGCATCTTCCACCGCCTCATCCCGCGCAACACGACGATCCCGACGACGGCCAAGGAGATCTTCACGACCTCCGTCGACAACCAGTCGTTCGTGCCGATCCACGTGCTCCAGGGCGAGCGCGAGATGGCCGCCGACAACAAGTCGCTCGCGAATTTCGAGCTCTCGCCGATCCCGCCCGCGCCGCGCGGGCTGCCGCAGATCGAGGTGCGCTTCGAGATCGACGCCGACGGCATCGTGCACGTGCACGCCAAGGATCTGGGCACGGGGCGCGAGCAGAAGGTCCGCGTGGTGGCCTCGAGCGGTCTCACCAAGGACCAGATCGAGAACATCGTCCAGGACGCCGACAAGTACAAGCAGAGCGACAGCAAGCGCAAGGAGCTCGCCGAGCTGAAGCAGAGCGCCGAGGCCCTGCTCTACACGAGCGAGCGCGCGGTCACGGAGTTCGGTGACATCGCCACGCCGGAGCTGCTCGAGAGCGTCAAGGGCGACATCGCCGCGCTCCGAGCCTCGATCGATGGGGGTGACGCGATCGCCATCCGTGAGGCCCTCCAGAAGCTCGAGCTCTCGGCGTACAAGATGGCCGAGTCGATGTATGGGAGCTGAGCCCAGCGCACGCTCTCGCGCGCTCGCGGCGGGCGCTCTCGCGGTCACGACGCTGCTCGGCGCTGCGTGGGGCTGCGGTGGCGGCCAGCAGACCGAGAGCGCGGAGGAGCGCGAGGCGCGCGAGGCGGCGCTGATCCGTCAGCAGCTCCACGACTCGTGGACGCCGCCCGTGCTGCTCTGGCGGGTGACGGTCGGCGTGGGCGAGAGCACGCCGAGCTGGGTCATGGCGGCGCTGCCCTATGGCGCGACGCTGCACGACGCGCTGCCGGCGCCGCACGACGCGATCCTCGATCGCACGACGCACGTGGTGGCGGAGGTGGATCCGGGCGCGCTCGAGCTCCCTGCGCTCTACGAGAGCTATCGGCTCTCGCGTCGTGATCGGCTCGATCGACTGCTCGGCGCGGGCGCGTGGGCCGAGCTCCGCACCGAGCTCGGGCAGCTCCTGCCGGAGGCGACGCTGCGCACGATCCGGCCGTGGGTGCTCGCGCTACACGTGTCGCGCATCCGCATGGCCGAGGCCGAGGCCGATGCCGATCAGCGTCGCCGCGTGGCGGGTGCCGCGTCGACCTCGAGCGTGACGAGCGAGCTCATCGAATTCGCGCGCACGCGCGGCACCGAGACCGAGTGGCTCGACGCGGATCCGACGACCTACATCGCCGACTACGAGGCGATCGAGCAAGCCCACTGGGTGCTCACGCTGCGCGACGAGCTCGAGTCGATGGACGCGGCACGCGCGCGCATGGAGCACCTGCGCACGGCCTTCGCGAGCCGCGACGAGTCGCAGGTCCGCGCGGCGTGCGCGGAGGTCAACGCCAACGATCCGGAGGCGACGCTCCAAGCCCACACGCTGATCGGCGTGCGTGCGCAGCGCTGGCTCCCCGAGGTCGAGCGGCAGCTCCGCCGTGGCGGCGCGCTCGTCGCGATCGATGCGTGCACGCTCCTCGCCGACAACGGCGTGCTCGCGCTGCTCTACGGCACGGGCCTCCGCATCCAGCGCCTCGGGGCGCCGCCGGGCACCGAGCGGCCGTGAACCGCAGCCATCCGTCGCGTCGATCGCGCGTCGATGCGGTGAGCGTCTGGCTCGTGACGGTCTCGGTGGTGTGCGCGCTCGGCTGCGCGGCGTGCGGCGCCACGCCTCTTGGCGAGCGCCCGCGGCGCAGCGTCTCGAGCGAGCGAGGCCACCCCAGCGTCGAGCCCACCATCGACAGCCCCATCTCGCTCGTGCGGCAGGGGCTCGAGCTCGTGGCGCGCGCACGCCGTGGCGAGACGACGGATCTCCTCCTCGTCGCGGAGGCGCTGGCCTCGGCGCTGCCGCGCGCGTTCGGTGCTCGCACGACGCGCCTCTACCGCGCCGCGGAGGGGCTCGTGGGCGAGCCCGCGGCCGACGCGGAGCAGCTCCTCGTGATCGAGTCGATCCTGCGCTCGCTCGACGTCGAGCGTCTGGCGATGCCGGCGTGGGTGAGCAAGGTGCCTTCGTGCGGGTCGAACGGCGACGCTCGACAGGAGTGCCAGGAGCTCTGGCCCGGGCGCTGGGTGCAGCGGGACGAATACTGTCGCACCGATCTCGAGTGCGGTGACTCGTTCACGTGCGTCGCGACGGAGACCAGAGGTGCCCACTGCGAGCGGCCACCCCTCCTGCCGCGCCTCGGTCCCGGATGACCGGATCGAAGAGATCGGGCTAAGTGTCGGTGCATGACGCGCCCGCACGTGCTCTGCCTGCTCACCCTCACGTCTCTGCTCGCCGTCGGCTGTGGCGGCGCCTCCGCCGAGGAAGAGACCCAAGCTCAGGAGACCTCGGGCCTCGAGGTGATCGAGACGCCCGCGCCTGCCGCGGCGCCCGTCGACGTCACGCCCACCGGCCCTCTCCCCGACGGCATCACGCCCCTCCGCTACGCGCTCGACCTCGAGGTCGTGCCGAGCCGCGACACCTTCTCGGGCACCGTCGACATCCGTGTGCGACTCGAGCATCCGAGCCAGCGCATCTACCTGCACGGCACGGGCATGACGGTGAGCGAGGCGTGGATCGCGCCCGGATTCGAGGGCGATCTCGCGAACGGCCCGCTGCGCGCGCGGCCCACGAGCGCGCTCGATGCGCGGTTCGAGACCACCGATCACGAGGGCGTCGATCGCGTCGTGACCGAGCTCCCGGTCGGACCCGGCGAGGTGACGATCCACCTCCGCTACGAGGCGCCCTTCGATCGTCAGCTCAAGGGCCTCTACCGCGTCGACGTGGGCAACGATCACTACGCGTTCACGCAATTCGAGCCCACGAGCGCCCGCTACGCGTTCCCGAGCTTCGACGAGCCGCGCTTCAAGACGCCGTTCGATCTCACGCTGCGCGTGCCCGAGAACGAGCGGGGCGTCGCGAACACGCACGAGATCGAGAACGTGGTCGAGGGCGGGATGCGTCGCCTCCGCTTCGCGCCGACCGAGCCGCTGCCGACCTACCTCGTGGCGATGGCCGTGGGCCCGCTCGACATCGTCGAGGGCAACGCGATCCCCGCGAACGACGTGCGCTCGAGCCCGCTGCCGTTTCGGGGTGTGTGTGCGCGCGGCCGTGGTGCCGAGCTGCGCTACGCCATGGAGCACACCGCCGCCATCGTCGCGTCGCTCGAGCGCTGGACGGGTGTGGCGTATCCGTACGACAAGCTCGACATCGTCGCGGTGCCGGACTTCGCGTCCGGCGCGATGGAGAACGCGGGGCTCATCACCTTCCGCGAGACCTTCCTGCTCCTACCGCCGCAGCCGGGCGAGGATCACGTGCGCGCGTTCACGTCGATCATGGCGCACGAGCTCGCGCACCACTGGTTCGGCGATCTCGTGACGATGCCGTGGTGGGACGACATCTGGCTCAACGAGGCCTTCGCCACCTACATGGCGACGCGCACGGTGGCGGACGTGGCGCCCGAGCAGAACGCGACGATGTCCGAGGTGGCCTCGACGCACGGCGCGATGGGCGCCGACTCGCTCGCCTCGGCGCGCCGCATCCGTCAGCCGATCGAGAGCGATCACGACATCCGCAACGCGTTCGACGCGATCACCTACCAGAAGGGCGCTGCCGTCATCGCGATGTTCGAGCGCTTCGTGGGCCCCGACGTGTTCCGCGCGGGCATCCACCGCTACCTCGAGGAGCACCGCTTCGGCACGGCCACCGCCGAGGATCTCCTCCTCACGATCAGCCGCGAGGCCGGGCGCGACGTGACGACGCCCTTCCGCACGTTCCTCGATCAGCCCGGCGTGCCGCTCGTGCACGCAGACCTCGCGTGCGGCGAGGGCGGCAACGTGGTGATGCTCTCGCAGGAGCGCTTCACGCCGCTCGGCTTCACGCCCGAGCCCGTGGCCGTGACGACCGAGGGCGAGGCCCCCGCGCCGACGCCGCGCTGGCAGATCCCCGTGTGCGTTCGCTTCGGCCGTGGGCGCGAGACGGGCGAGGTGTGCACGCTCCTCAACCAGGAGAGCGCGCGGCTCGATCTGCCCGCGGGCGCGTGCCCCGAGTGGATCCACCCGAACGCGAACGCCTCGGGCTACTACCGCTTCGCGATGCCCGCCGACGATCTCGACGCGCTCGTCACGCGTGGCTATGCGCAGCTCGGACCGCGCGAGCGCCTCTCGCTCGCGAACAACGTGCGCGCGATGGTCGGCGCGGGCACGAGCGACGTGGACGCGGTGATGGCGCTCTTGCCCCGTTTTGCGGGCGATCCGGAGCGTCTCGTCGCCGTCGAGCCCTTCGGTCTGCTCCAGAGCATCGTCGACGATCTCGTCGACGACACGCACCGAGGCGAGGCGCGCGCGTGGGTGGCCTCGCTCTATGCGCCTCGCTTCCGCCGCCTCGGCTGGACGGCACGAGCGCGTGAGAGCGGCGACGATCGGCTCCTTCGTCGCGATCTCGTCCACGTGCTCACGCGGATCGCGCACGAGCCGACCACGAGCGCCCGCGCCGCCGAGCTCGGTCGCGGCTACCTCGGTCGTGGCACGGGTCGCGCGCCGCACGACGGCCAGCTCCACCCCGAGGCCGTGCAGGCCGAGCTGCTCGCGATCGTCACGACGGCGGCGGTGAACGATCCGCAGGATCCGCCGTGCCCGCGCGGCGAGGCGTGCGTCGCGAGCGGCCCGAGCGCGGCGCAGGTCGCGCTCTTCGAGCACGTGCTCTCGCTCGCCTTCGCCAGCGACGACGGCACGGTACGCCAGCGTCTGCTCGCGTCGGCCTCGAGCGTGGAGGTGCCCGCCCTCGCCGAGCGTGCGCTCGAGCTGACGCTCGATCCGCGCCTGCGCGTGAACGAGCTCGGCATCCCGATGGGCCTCCAGGCCGAGACGCCCGCGGGTCGTCGTCGCGCGCTCGCGTGGGTCAGCGGACATCTCCCGCAGCTGCGCGAGCGCTTCGCGACGACGCGCCTCGGCTACGTGCCGTGGACGTTCTCGGGCCTCTGCACGGCCGACGAGCGCGCCGCGGTCTCGGCGCTCTTCACGCCCGTGATCACCGAGTGGCCGGGCGGTCCGCGCAACCTCGCGGGCACGCTCGAGGCGATGTCGATGTGCATCGCGCGCCGCGAGCGCCAGAGCGCTCCGGCGCTTCGCTACTTCGACGCGCACTGACGACGGCGACGCCTACGACACCCAGCAAACTCAGGGACCGAGAGAGAATCGAGATCCCGCCGAGCGCAGCGCGAGGCGCTCAAGCGGGGCTGGGGCCCCGCGCGGGAGCATTCGCGTCAGCGAATGGAGCGGGTGGGGGCCCCGCCGCGGGGGAGGGTCCGCATGGACCCTCCAGCAAATTCAGTGGTGGTGGCCGCCGGCGCCGTGCACGTGGCCGTGCACGCGCTCTTCGTCCGTCGCGTCGCGCACCTCGACGATCTCGACCGCGAAGTGGAGACGCTCGCCCGCGAGCGGGTGGTTCGCGTCGCAGCGCACGAGCTCTGCGCCGTCGGGGCCCTTGGTGATCGCGGTGATGTGGAGCTGCATGAGCTCGCCCGTGGGCGTCTCGACCACGAACGCCGCGCCCACCTCGATCGGCGCGTCGGGCGGGAAGGCCGCCCGCGGCACGTCCTGCACCGCGCGCGGATCGCGCATGCCGTAGCCGTCGCCGGGATCGACCACGACGTCGACCTTGTCGCCGACCTTGCGGCCCGTGAGCTTGCGCTCGAGGCCCGGCACGATGTTCTGCGCGCCGTGCAGGTACGCGAGCGGCTCGCTCCCCGACGCGTCGAGCTGCTCGCCCGCGTCGTTCTTGAGCGTGTAGTGCACGCTCACCACCTTGCCGTCCTCGATCATCCAACGTCTCCTTCGGAACGCGACCCGATCGGCCGCCCGCGGCGATAGCAACGTGGGCAGGGCACGCAAGCGCTCGGCGGGGCCGTGTGCCGACGTGCGCCGCGCCGGAGCGCTACGAACCCTCGAATTGCCTGGAATTGGTGGCAATTCACGCGCGCCGGCGCGGGCTCCGCGGTTGGCACGTGGACTGCTGAGCGCGCGGGCATGCGTGCCTCGCTCCTCACGCTCGCGCTCTTCGCGAGCCTCCTCGCTGGCTGTAGCTGCGCCGACTCGCACGAGCGCGACGTGGATGCAGGGCCGCTCGTCGACGCGCGCGTCGGTGCCGATGCGCCCGTGAGCTGCATGGGCTCGCCGCCTCCGTTCCAGTGCACGGTGTGTGGGAGCGACTCGTTCACGAGCCCGGCCTGCATGCCCGGCGGATCCTGGCAGTGCCCGATCGGGATGACGCCTGCACCGCTCTGCCCCGCGGGCTGCCTCGGCCCTGCGCCTGGGCCCGACTGTTCGTGCGACACGAGCGGCGCGAGCCCGCGCTGGAGCTGTCCGTGCAACGCCGCGACGCGCGACGGCACGCCGTGCACGACCGAAGGGGAGTCGTGCGGTGCGTGCTGTCCGGTGGCGACCGAGCCGACCTTCGGTCCCTTCCTGTGCTCGGGCGGACGATGGCTGATCGAGCCGTGTCCGTTCGACTGTCCGGTGCCCGATCCCACGCCGTGCCCTGCGCGTCCGGTGCTCGGCGCGACGTGTCCCGTGGAAGGCCAGGAGTGCGGCGACCCGTGCTGCGACACGGCGGTGCTCTGCGAAGGAGGCGTCTGGGCGCCCGGGCCCGTGGCCGACTGCGCGATCTGCTCGTCGTACGGGTGCGGCCCCGCGGGCTCGTGCCGCGCCGATCAGGCGTGCGCGAGCTTCGGCTGTCCTGGGGACGAGACCTGCCAGCCTCTGCCCGTGGGCTGTTCGAGCTGCGACTGCGTCGCCGTCCCGCCGGGCGCGCGCTGTGAGGTGCGCGACGGTCACGTCTTCCTGAGCGGCGGCGATTGTGCGTGACGACTGCGCGTGACGCGCGGGCTCGGCGCGATCAGAGGCTCTCGAGGTACGCGAGCAGATCCTCGAGGGCCTCACCCTCGACCGCGTCGCCGTGATCGGCGCCCCCGCAGCTCGGGCTGAAGCGCTCTCGCAGCGTGTGCGCGCAGCCGTCGTGCATGACGGGCAAGCGATCGGACACGCCGCGGAGCGAGGGCGTCTGGAACGCACGACCGGTGCCCACGTCGTGGCTGCGCCCGTCGGAGAGGTGGCGGCCGTCGTGGCACTCGGCGCAGCCGCCTGCGCCCTCGAACACCGCGCGTCCACGCGCGATGCGCGCACCGTCGCCCGCGCGCGGCGAAGGTCGCCGGAGGTGACCGAGCCAGCCCTCGAGCGCGGCAGTGTGGGTGCTCGGCAGATCCACGCCGTTCATGCGGCCCGTGAAGACCTCGCGCGCGAGCGCATCGACGTCCGCGAGATCGCCCTCCCAGTGGAACGGCGCGGTGCCGGCCACGTCGTGGAGCGCGGGCGTGCGCCGCGGCCCGAGGCCCGAGAAGCGCCACACGTGGCCGTCCTCGCCGCCCTCGGGGTGACACGAGGCGCAGGCGATGTGACCGCCCGTCGCCGCGTGGAACACCGCGTGGCCCGTGTCGAACGTGTCGGGCCCACCGAGCGAGGCCTGCACCGACGTCGATCGCGCGGGATCCACGATCACCACGCGCCCGGGGGCGCGCGCCTGCACCGCGAGCCGACCATCCTCGAGGTAGCTCACCGCGATGGCGTTCGCGAGCGAGTGTGTCGAGGGCACCATCGCGCCACCGGTGCAGCCCGCGTCGTCGAGCGCGCTCGAGGGCAGGAGCAGCACGGAGCGGTCCCCGTTCTGGTTGCCTGCGGCGACGACCGCGAACGACGTGACGTGCCCGTCCTCCACGCGCGCCGCGAGATCCACGGGCAGCGTCGCGCCCGCGAGGATCGGGCCTGCGCGCAGCGTGTCGCCTGCGAGCACCGAGATCGTGCTCTTCACGATTCCGTCGCAGCCACCGAAGCCGCCGTAGCCGCCGGGCGCCGCCACGACCTCGTCGTCGCGCTCGCGCTGGTGGAGCATGGCGACGTCGCCCGAGGGCAGCGCGATGGCGCGCCAGGCCACCGCGGCGCTCGAGGTGGTCTCGTTCTCCACCTGCGGCGCGACGTTGCGTCGCGCGACCACGTGACCGTCGTCGCGATCGACCACGAGCGCCTCCGCGCTGCGGAAGCGCGTGACGATCAGGCGATCGCCCGCGAGCACGACGTCACGCAGATCGCCTTCGACTCGGCTCGTCCGCACGATCGACCCGTCGCTCGGGCTCACCCACACGAGCTCACCGCCACGGCACGCGACGATCAGGCGATCACGCGCGCGATCGAGGACCAGGCCGCGAGGCATCCCGCACACGGCGTGGCGCGAGAGGCTCGCGTGCTCTGGGCTCGTCGCGGAGGGATCGAACGACAGCAGCTCTCCGCGGCCGCGCAGGAGCACGTGCACGCGCCCCGCGGCGTCCTCGATCGCGCGAGCTGGCTCGCTGCCTCGCGCCTCGTCGAGCTCGAGCGTCACGCGCGGCTCTCCGTCGGTGCTCAGCACCATGACGCGATCGGTGTCCGGATCCGAGACGAGCAGCCGTCGCTCGCGCAGCGTGGTGAGCGTGCCGCCGCTGATCGGCGGAGGCCCGTGCGGCCTCGTCACCACGCGCTCGAGCACGCGAGGATCGAAGGGCGGGGGGGGAGGGCGCATGATCATCCGCGCGTCGGCCGCTTCGCCGCTCAGCGCAGCCCAGAGGCCCACGAGCAAGACCGTGAGGAGGAGGCTCGGGAGCGAGGCGCGGCGCCAGCGGCGTCGCGCGCGGTGGCTGAGCGTCGCGCGCATGGAGCCTTCGACGCTCGATGCGCCGAAAAGTTGGGCGACCTCTCGCGCGACCTGGCGCCCTCGTCGCTCACGCCGCGTCCTTGCGGTCTGCTACAACGCCCCGCGGCGCGTCGATTGCAGGGCGAGCCGCATCCGTCGCTCCGGAGGCCGAAGTCGTGATGGCTCGTTCTCGATCTCCTCTCGCAGCGTCAACGCTGGTTCTCGTCGCGCTCGCGGCGTGCCTCGCTCTGCCCGCGGTCGCGCACGCCGAGCGGGTGGTGCTCTACCCGGTCACGGGCGACGCCGATCAGGACGCTCTCGACGAGATCGAGGATGCGCTCGAGGCCTCGCTGGGGCGTGTCGGGCACACGCGCGCGCCCACGCCGGGCGGCATCTCGTCGCACGCGCCCACGACCTCCGCGCAGATGGAGGGCATCGGGATGTCGGCGCAGGCGCGCTACGTCGTGGTGCCCAGCATCGAGCCCATGCCGGGGCAGTACCGCCTGCACCTGATCGTCGGACACGACGGCAACGTGGAGGAGCTGCTCGTGAACGTGCTGCGCAGCGAGGAGCCGGCGCGCCTCGATGACGTGCTTCGCTGTATGCTGCGGCCCGAGGGCCTCGGCGACGACGCGCTCCGCCTCTCGGGCGTCGAGTCCGACGAGCAGCGCGCGGCGCGTGAGGCCGCCGAGCGCGCACGCCGCGAGGCCGACGCGGCCGCGCAGGCCCAGGCCGAGGCCGAGCGTGCCGAGGCTGCGCGTCGCGAGGCCGAGGAAGCCGCGCGTCGCGAGGCCGAGGAGGCCG
>JAIBCE010000031.1 GCA_019694315.1 Sandaracinaceae bacterium | reverse complement strand
GGGCTTTCGGCTGAAGACCGTGCGCCTGCGCGGCGTGCTCTCGCAGGGTCTCGCGCTGCCGGTGTCGATCCTGCCGGAAGGCACGGTGTTCGAGATCGGACGCGACGTGACGGCCCTCTTGGGCGTTCGGAAGCACGAGCCGGTGCTGCCGGACACGCGCGAGATCGCGGGCCCGTTCCCGTCGCGCGTGCCCAAGACAGACGAGATCCGGCTTCAGTCGGCGCTCGCCGTCCTCGACGAGATCCGCGGTCGGCCCTTCGTGATCACCACGAAGCTCGACGGTAGCTCGATCACCTACCTCCGCGAGAGCCCGTCGGACCTCGCCGTGTGCTCGCGGAACTGGGCGCTCGCGCGGTCGGAAGGTGCGGCAGCTTGGCGCGTCGCTCGTGAGCTCGAGCTCGAGCAGAAGCTCCCCTTGGACGTGGCGCTCCAGGGTGAGCTGTGCGGCCCGGGCATTCAGAAGAACCGCCTGGGCCTGGCCAAGACGGGGTTCTTCGCATTCAGCGCGTACGACGTGCGCGCGGCGAGGTACCTCGCGCATGACGCGCTCGTCGCGCTGTGTGGCGAGCTCGGCGTGCCGATGGTCCCCGTGGAGCGTCGGGTCGAAGGCGAGGAGGCGGTGGCCTTCGAGCACTCGCTCGAACGCTACCTCGAGCTTGCGCGGGGCCTGTACGCGGGCACCCAGCGACGCAAGGAGGGCATCGTGGTGCGGCCCCTCGAGGAGGCCCGCAGCGAGGTGCTCGGTGGACGGCTCTCGTTCAAGGTGATCTCGAACGAGTTTCTTCTCGAGGACGAGGACTGACTGACTCTGCGGAGGCCGTGATCGTGGCGACACGATTGCGGCCTTCGTGGTTTGTAGCGATGACAGGTGTCGGACGTCGCGTCGCGCTGACACGGACTGGTCCTGGGCTCGTGCGCGCGACGCGTGCTCGTGCGATGGGGCGATTGGCGCGTCGATGGAAGCGCCCTTGCCCCGCTCGACGTGGGGGTCGGCGGGTACACGTCACCCGTCGCGTGCTCGCGACTGGATGGGCTCGAGATGCGCGGATCAGGCTATGCGGTCAACGGCGTCGGCGAGGCCCACGGCGGGAAGGTGCCAGCGGGGAAGATGCCGAGAGTGCCTGTCGCGCGGAACTTCGCCGACGCCGCTCGGTACGCCGCGAGCATCAACGAGTACGCGCTGCGGTAGGAGGCGACGGCCTCGTCCGAGCCGTGAGCCCAGGGCTGGGGGGCGTCGTTGCGCGGACCGGTCGGTCGCGAGAAGGGGTCTGTCTTCGCGTAGGAAGACGCCTTGGGTAGCGCCCGTCGATCGCCGTGGTTTCGCTCGGCGTTCTTCTCGCGCTCGCGGTCGCGCACGCTCTGCTCGTGCGCGCTCTGCGCCGCGCGGCGCTCACTGTCCGACGAGGCGCTCCACGCAAAGGGCGCCGTGAGGGGAATGGAGACCGTCGTGGTGTGCTCGGCGACGTCCTCGGGACGACTTCCCGCCTCGCGCCAAGCTCGCTCATCGAAGTACGGAACGTCGAGACTCGACTTGCCGTCGCACACGGCGCGAAAGCTCGACAGGCCTATCCAATCTTCGGCGCGTTCCACGAGCCCGTGATGGATTGGCTGTGCGTGGGTGTACGTCATCCGGTCGGCCAGCGCAGCGTCGTCGAGGATCGGAAGGATCTTTGGCTTTCCGCCGAAGAAGTGACCGCCGCGTTCGCGGTGCACGTTCAGGTCCTGGGCGATGGTCTGGTTCAAGGTCTTGAGGAATTCGCTGATCTTCCAGGCGTCCTCGTCGCACATCACGGCGAGGATGATGTGGTAGTGGTTGGAGACGAAGCAGACCGCGACGACGCAGACGGATTTGTGCTTCTTGCACGCGTTCGCGAGTGCCTGAGCGATGAGGGCGATCGCCACTGGGTCGGGCCGCATGAGCATCTCGTCGCCGCAGCACTTGGCGATGACCTCGTAGTAGCGAACCCCTGGCGCGTAGTACCGAATGCGATGTCCCATGAGCCTCCGCGCGCCTCGCGGTGGAAGTGGGCGAGGCGCGTGGCGGGGCTCGAGCAGGAATCGTCCCGGTCCCGAGCTCACGAAACGTGGGGAATTCGCTCGCCCGCTGGCGGACTGGCGGAAGCCTGGCGGCGGTTTCCGCCAGGAGCCCCTGCGAGCGGGCGGTGTCGGACCTGTCCCGCGAGGCGGTGTCGGACCTGTCCCGCGAGGCGGTGTCGGACCTGTCCCGTGAGGCGGTGTCGGACCTCGCCGCCCCGATCCAAGACGGTGTCGGACCTGTCCTTCGCCCGCGCTCAGCAGCAGCCCGGCGCCGGGCCACTCACCCAGCACGACGACAGCGCGCTCTGGGCCCAGCGTCGCTCCGCCTCCCCCGCCTCGTCGATCGTCTCCCTCACCCGCAGTCGACCTCCCAGGTAGAGCGGCCCCACCACGATCGCCACCCCGCTCGCGCCCTCGTCGTGCCCGAGCACCACCGCGCGCACCTCGCGCCCCGGTTCCTCGATGCGCACGAACACTTCGCTCGTGTCGCGCCCCACCACGAGCTGGAGGAACGCGTCGTGATCCACGCGCTCGATCACGCCATCGGTGCGCGCCCGCAGCTCGTAGCCGTCCCGATAGCCGATGCGCCCCACGAGCGTGTAGCCCTCGCGCACGAGCTCTCGTGCCTCACGCTCGAACGTCGCAGCGTCATCCATCGCGTGGCTCCGGGTCGGTATCTCTCTCGGCTACCACGCGCCGGGCCTCACGACGTCCACTCCCCCCATCGATCGGCCAGCCTCACCACTGCATCTCACGGAGGTCGCGAGCCTCCCCCGTCTCCGCGTCCACCGTGAAGCGCATCGCGAACCGCTCGCGCGACGCGAGCACGAGCTGGACGTCCAGCGCGTCGCCTCTCACCTCCGCGTTGGCCCACCACGTCCGGTCGAAGATCCGTCTCTCCGGGATCAGCTCCATGAGCCGCGGCTCGCTCTCGATCGCGCGGCGGACCCTCCGGTCCGTGATCGCGCGCTCGGAGGCTGCCACGGAGGGTCCCGGCACGAAGGGATCGAGGCTCTGCACGACCCGCACCTGCCCCCACGAGGTGTCGTCCCGATACGCCCCGAGAAAGCCTCCCGGAGAGGCGTAGAGCCGACGGAACGCCCCGTCGTCGACGATGTCCGACAGCGACCGTCGCCGACCGAAGTCACCCATCAACGTCTCGACCTGGGTGCGGTTCGCGCGAAGCGCCGCGAGCACCTCGGCGTAGCGATCGCGATCGAGCTCCGCCAGGCCGCACGCCGCGTAGAGCGCGGCGACACGCTCGGGCCCCACCCGGTAGAGGTGCTCGAAGTGTGTCAGCGCGTCTGGGCTCTCCCGGAGCCGATGGTAGGCCCGACCCTCGTCCGTCACCCACCCCGGCGCCACCGCCCCGACCCACACCCTGCGGGTCTCGAGCAGCCCCCGAGCGGCCGCGAGCGTCATGGGCTCGTATCGAGGCTCACCACCACGCGTGTTCACGATGCCGTCTCGCTCGTCGAGACCACCCCACAGCTGCAGGCAGAATTCCGGTACCTCACGCGGAACGCCGCGCGGTGTGATCGGAGACTCGGGCGGCGGCGGCGTCGAGACCACGATGGGCGGCTCGTCGAGGGCGTCGTCGTCCTCCTCGTGATCACAAGACGTCACCAGCACGAGCGCGAGCGTCGCGAGCAGCACCCTCATGCCGAGAGTCGTACAGGGCGGCGAAGCGCACCGTCAAACGACGAACGTTCCACACGCCCCCCTCACCGTCGCACGCACGCGGAGAGCACCCGCACGCGGTACGTGAAGAAGAAGGTCCCTTCGCGCACGCCGTTCGACACGCGTTCCATCGCCTCGAGCTCCACCTCGATCGTGTCCGCGCTCTCTGCCGGCGCGCTCCAGCCCACGAACTCGATGGCGCTCGCATGATGAAACGGCATCCCGAGCTGCGTCGCCGGCTGCCAGCTCCGGCTCGTCGCATCCCACCGCAACGCCACCCGCACCCGCGCCCCCGGCACGAGCGCGTCATACCGCTCGAGCACCGGCAGCGAGCTCACCGCCCCGCACGCCGGAACACGCTGCGCCTCCGCCCCCACGACGAGCGTGAGCCACGAGCACACGACGAGCACGATCGATCGCACCCCCCGAGCGTAGCGAGCTTCCGCTGTGCACGCTCCTTCTCCAACGACGAAGCCCCGCGACACTCTCGTGTTGCGGGGCTTCGTCGTAGGTCGCGCTCATCGAGTGAGCGCTCTCGCGGTGAGGGTCAGTTCGTCTCTTCGAACTCGGCGTCGATCACGTCGCCGCCCTTCTTGCCGCCGCCGGCTGCGCCTGCGGGGGGCTCGCTCGGGCCACCGGGGCCGCCGCCGGCGCCGTAGGCCATGGAAGCGACCTCGCTCATGGCCTTCTCGAGCGACTCGGTGCCGCTCTTGATGGCCTCGTGGTCCTCCTTCTCGATGGCCGAGCGGAGGCTCTTCACCTGGGACTCGATGCCCGCGACCTTGTCGGCCGGGAGCTTGCCCTTGACCTCGGAGAGCGCCTTCTCGATCGAGTAGCAGAGCTGATCGGCCTTGTTGCGCGTCTCCACCTGCTCGCGGCGCTTCTTGTCCTCGGCCTCGTGCTCGGCGCCTTCCTTCACCATCTTCTGGATCTCGGTGTCGCTCAGGCCCGAGCTCGCGGTGACGGTGATCTTCTGATCCTTGCCCGTCGCCTCGTCGCGCGCCGTGACCGAGAGGATGCCGTTCGCGTCGATGTCGAAGGTGACCTTGATCTTCGGCACGCCACGCGGCGCGGGCATGATGCCCTCGAGGTGGAAGCGGCCGAGCGTGCGGTTGTAGCGGGCCTCGGCGCGCTCGCCCTGGAGCACGTGCACCTCGACCTTGCCCTGGTTGTCGTCGGCGGTGGAGTAGATCTCTTCCTTGCGCGTCGGGATGGTCGTGTTGCGCTGGATCATCACGGTCATCACGCCGCCGAGCGTCTCGACGCCGAGCGAGAGCGGCGTGACGTCGAGGAGGACCATGTCCTTCACCTCGCCCGACAGAACGCCGGCCTGCACCGCCGCGCCGATCGCGACGACCTCGTCCGGGTTCACGCCCTTGTGCGGGTCCTTGCCGAAGTACTTCTTCACCCGCTCCTGCACCATCGGGATGCGCGTCGAGCCACCGACGAGCACGACCTCGTCGATGTCGCTCGGGCTCTTGCCCGCGTCCGCGAGGGCGCGCTTGGTGGCCTCGAAGCTGCGATCGACGAGATCCTCGATCATCGACTCGAGCTTGGCGCGCGTGACCTTGATGTTGAGGTGCTTGGGGCCGCTCGCGTCGGCGGTGAGGAAGGGCAGGTTGACCGTGGTCTCGAGCTTGCTCGAGAGCTCGATCTTGGCCTTCTCCGCGGCGTCCTTGAGCCGCTGGATCACCATCTTGTCCTTGCTGACGTCGATGCCGGTGTCCTTCTTGAACTCCGCGATGAGGTAGTCCATCACGCGGTTGTCCACGTCGTCGCCGCCGAGGTGCGTGTCGCCGTTGGTCGAGATGACCTGCACGACGTTGTCGCCGACCTCGAGCACCGAGATGTCGAAGGTGCCGCCGCCGAAGTCGTAGACCGCGATGACCTCGTCCTTCTTCTTGTCGAGGCCGTACGCGAGCGCCGCCGCCGTGGGCTCGTTGACGATGCGCTTGACCTCGAGGCCCGCGATCTTGCCCGCGTCCTTGGTGGCCTGACGCTGGCTGTCGTTGAAGTACGCGGGGACCGTGATGACCGCCTCGGTGACGGTCTCGCCGAGGTAGTTCTCGGCGGCCTTCTTGAGCTTGCGCAGGACGTGCGCGGAGACCTCGGGCGGCGCGAGCTCCTTGCCCGAGACCTTGAAGCCGGAGTCGCCGTTGCTGCGCGCGATCACGTGGTAGGGGACGCGCTTGCTCTCCTCGGTGACCTCCGTGAAGCGGCGGCCGATGAAGCGCTTGGACGAGTAGATGGTGCCCTCGGGGTTCGTCACGGCCTGACGCTTGGCGATCGTGCCGACGAGGACCTCGCCCTGGTCGTCCCACGCCACGACGGACGGCGTGATGCGGTCGCCCTCCTCGTTGACGATGACCTTGGGCTCCTTGCCTTCCATGATGGCGACGACCGAGTTCGTCGTGCCGAGGTCGATGCCGATGATCTTGCCCATGACTTCCTGCTCCCGTGGGTGAGCGCTGCCCGCGCGTGCCGACCGCACGCGTCGAACGACGCATCGTTCTCGTCCGAAGCCCTCGGCCCTTCGTTCCCCTGCGATGTCGACCATCGGAAGGGCGCTCCGAGCCTCGGAACGGCGGCACCCTAATCAGCGAGATTTCCGGGTCAACCCCGCCCGACTGGTTTCTCCCCTTCACGCCCTGCGGCGTGGGTTTCGTACCGCCCCGATCGGATGGGCCGCGCGATCGCCCTGTTTCGAGGGCGATCCACGCATGGCGACTCGATCGACGATCGTGCCAGGCGGCCCAGGCGCGACTGACCGTGTCGGCAGGCAGCGCGCGAGGCCATAGGCCTCCGCGCGGACCCGAGGTCCACGCCGAGAGAAAGCACCGCGCGGCGACCCATCCTTCCTGGTATCTCCAGGGCCCAGACAGGTCGGCGTTGCAGCGGTCCAGCCATAGATGCCATGGCTGGGGCGTCCTGACCAGAAACGTGCAGGTGACTTCCGTGCGTCGCGTCACCTTGCCACTTTCGGCATGCCGTCGACGCCGCTCGTACTAGACCCGGCCGCCATGACCGAGCCCACGCGCTTCCGTGTTCGACTCCTCCTCGAGGCCGCGCCCAGCGAGCCCGCGCCCACGACCGAGGGGCTCCAGCTCCGAGCCGCGTCGGCGCTCGAGCAAGCCGAGCGCGAGCGGGCGATCAGGGCGGCCTGGTACTGGCCCGAGGCCGAAGAGGTCCTTCCCGGTCTCACGCATGCTCTCGAGGTATCGCTGGCGACTCCGCCGGAAGACGATCTCGAGCAGGCCGTGGCCCTCACCAAGGCGGCGGCGGAGCTCGGCAAGGCGCTCGGGGCGCGGGCCTATCTGTGGGAGGACACGCTGCTCGCGCACGACGCGCTCGCGTTCACGGATCAGGCGAGCGACGCGAGCGTGGACGACCTGCCGCTCTACCTCTGGATCGCGTTCGAGGCGCGCGAGGACGAGCCCAGCAAGATCTCGATCCTGACGCGCGGCATGAGCAGCTTCGAGCGACCCGAGATCGAGGTCGATCGGTCGGGCCGCGAGCTCGAGGAGATCCTCGAGGTGGTCACCGATGCGGCGCTCTACGTGCTGACGGCCTCGACGGCGCTCGAAGACGGAGAGACGCTGGAGGTCACGCGCGGCAAGGTCCGGGTCCGGACGATGCCGAGCCTGCGCAACGATGGCAGCCGCGCGTTGCGCCTGCGATTGCCATGAACAAGACGATCGCCGCGAGCACTGCTGCTCTGGTCTGCCTCGGCGCGCTCGGGGCGGGCTGTCTCGTGGACCGCAGCGCGCTGCCAGGGCCCGACGGCGGTCGGCGCGACGCTGCGCGCGACCGCGACGCGGCGGATCTCGACGCGTGGACCGAGCTCGACGCGTGGACCGAGCTCGACGCGCCGAGCCCGGCCGATGCGGCCGACGACGCGACAGGCGACGCGTGGACCGAGCTCGACGCGTGGGCCGAGGACGCGAGCACGCGCGACGCGTGGGCGCCAGACGCCACGTGCACGACCACGTGCCGCGGCGCCGAGCTGGTCCGCTGTACTGGCACCAGCACCGAGACGAGCGAGACCTGCGCGCTCGGCTGCGGCGACACACCGACGCCGCACTGCCGCAGGATGATCGCGTCGAATTTCGGCTCGGCGACGCTCTTCGATCGCGGCACCGCGGCGCTCTCGGTGACCGCGCCGATGACCATCGACACCAACGTGATGGGTGAGCGCGTGTCGCAGCGCGACGGCACGATGGTGGCGCGGCTGGCCTACACGTCGATCACCATCTCGAGCACGCTGACGGTGGTCGGCCCGCTGCCACTCGTGCTCATCGCGCGCGACGACATCACGATCAGCGGGACGATCGAGCTCTCGGCGAGCGGCACCACACCAGGGCCCGGCGGCGGACAGGGCGGCCTCGGTGAGAGTGCGAGCGCCTCGGCGCTCCGAGGTGGACGCGGCGGCTCGCACGACGGCTCGTACGACGACGGCGGCGGCGGCGGCGGCGGCATGTGCGGCGGCGGCGGCGATGGTGGCCAGGGCGGCGGCGCCTCGGGCGGCGCGGGCAGTGGCCGCACCGATCTGTCGAGCGACTACGAGTCGCTGCGCGGCGGCGGTGGCGGCGGCTCGGGCGCGGGCGGCAGCGGCTCGTTCGGGCAAGGCGGCTCGGGCGGAGGCGCGCTCCAGCTCTCGGCACGCGGGACCATCATGATCTCGGGCACCATCCGCGCGCGCGGCTCACGCGGTGGCGACGGAAGCGATACGGGCACGCGAGGCGCGGGCGGCGGCGGCGGCGCAGGCGGCTTCGTGCTGGTCGAGGCCCCCTCGGTCGTGGTCGGTGGCGCCATCGACGCCATCGGCGGCGACGGAGGCAGCGGTCGCGATGGCGGAGGCGGCGGCTCCGCGGGCGGAGGCACGTCGTCGGACGGCAACAACGGCGGCAACGACACCGACCTCTTCTCTCCTCACAACGCCGGCGGCGGAGGCGGAGGCGCCGGCTGCATCGTGATCCGCACGCACGACGCCTTCAGCGCGCCCGCCTCGCTGAGCCCGCGGGACGCGGTGGGCCTCCACACCCTGCCGATCCTCACCGACTGAGACGAATTCTGGTCACGCGCTCGCCGGCCATGCGTTGTGCCGTCGGAGGTGACGCCATGATGCAGATGTGGATCGAGGGTGGTTGGGGCATGTTCCCCGTGCTGGTGTTCGGGCTCATCACGATGTTCGCGGCGGGCCGCTACGCCATCGATGGCCAGACGCCGCGCCTGCGCTTCGTGGCCGCGATGAGCGGGGTGCTCGTGGTGAGCATGGCGCACTCGATGCTCACGAACGTGGCCGCGGTCTTCTCGTTTCTGCAGGACCCGGCGCGCGCGCCCGACGCGGACTTCTCGCGCATCCTCTGCACGGGCCTCATGGAGAGCACGCGGCCCGGCGCGCTCGGCGGTGCGCTGCTCGTGCTGACGCTGGTGCTCGTGGCCGTGGGCGTGTACCGCGCGGGACAGAAGGAGCTCCGCCTCGCGGCTGCGTGACGTGCGAGCGTGACCGCGGCCGCCACCATGCCGACACGCGCCGGAGCGGCTCTCCGAAGTCGATGGCGCAGGGCGAGCAGAGCGCGCATGGTGGCGGGCCTTGGAGCCTCGAGCGACAGAGACGGACGATCCCCTGTCCGATGACGCGATCACCGCGGATTTCCGCGTGTACCAGCGCGTGCGCGGGCATCGCTACTCGCTCGACGACGTGCTCACGGCGTGGGTCGCGGCGCGCCGCGCGCCCGAGGCGCGGCAGCTCCTCGACCTCGGCAGCGGCATCGGCTCGGTCGCGATCATGCTCGCGTGGCGGCTGCCGACGGCGCGCGTCGCGACGATCGAGGCGCAGGAGATCTCCTTTGCGCTCCAGGCGCGGAACGTGGCGCGCAATGGCCTCGAGGCGCGCTTCACGCGGGCCTTCGGTGACTTCCGCGAGCCCACGGTGCGGGCCCAGGTCGGCGACGGCCTCGACCTCGTCACCGGCACGCCGCCGTACTTTCCCGCCGACTCGACGCTGTGCTCGAGCGACTCCCAGCGGGCGCACGCGCGCGTCGAGCTGCGCGGCGGCGTGGAGGCCTACCTCGAGGCCGCTGCCGCGTGCGTGCGCGAGGGCGGCGCGGTGGTGCTCTGCGCCGACGCCAAGAAGCCCGCGCGCGTGACGGGCGCGCTCGGACGGCTCGGGCTCGCGGCGGAAGAGGAGCTCGTCGTACACCCGCGCGAGGGCAAGCCGGCGCTCTTCAGCGTGTGGACCCTCGTGCGCGGCGAGGCCTCGAGGCCCTTCGTGCGCACGTCGTTCGTGGCGAGGACCGAGGGCGGCGCACGCTCGAGCGCGCAGCACGAGATCCGCGAGTTCTTCGGCCTGCCCATCGGCGACGGCGTCGAGGCGAGCCCCCCGATCCGCGCGCGCGTCGCGCGAGGAGCGAACCCATGAGCGGCCCCTTCTCGAGCGGCCGACGGCCTCTCGCGCACGCGCCCGGCGCGATCACCCTCCACGGCCCCGAGGAGCTCGCGGCGCCGCTCGCCGAGCTCTTCGTGCGCGCCCGCTCGCTCGACCCCGACGTGCTCACGCACGGCTTCCACGTGTGGCCTGCGCGCCTTCACCCCGCGATCGCGGGCGGCCTCGTGGAGCTCCTCACGTTCGCGCCGGGCGCGACGATCCTCGACCCCTTCGTGGGCGGGGGCACCGTGGCCATCGAGGCCCGCGTGCGGGGGCACGACGTGATCGGCGTCGACGCCAACCCGCTCTCGCCCCTCGTCGTGCGCACCAAGGCGCGCATCACGAGCGCCGACGATCGCGCGGCCTTTCATGTGCTCCTCCAGGCGCTGACCGAGCGCTCGTTCGAGCGGGTGCGCGATCGGCGCCCAGTGATCGCCAAGCTCCGCGGCGAGCACCTGAGCCTCTACGGCACCCACACGCTCAAGGAGCTGGCGGGCCTGCTCGAGGAGATCCGCGGGCTCGATGCAGGGATCGACCCCGCCGACCGCGAGGCCGCGCTCGTGCTGTTTTCGTCGATCGTCAGCAAGGTCTCGAACCGCCGCGCAGACACCGCCGAAGAAGAGGTCCGCAAGCGCATCCGCAAGGGCCTCTCGACCGAGCTCTTCGTGCGCAAGGGTGAGGAGCTGCTCGAGCGCTGGGCCGACCTATCACGAGCGATTCAATCCGCCCCGCGCGGGCCGCGCAGGCTCGATGCAATCACGGGTGATGCGCGCGAGCTGCCTCGGATCCTGGGCCCACGGCGAGTCGACGCGGTGATCACCTCGCCGCCCTACGGCGGGACCTACGACTACGCCGAGCAGCACGCCCTCCGGCTCGACTGGCTCAACCTCCCGCGGGCGCAGTTCGAGCGCTCGGAGATCGGCGCGCGACGGCACGAGGCCCCTCTCGAGCGCTGGGATCGTGAGCTCGGCGACAGCCTGGCCGCGATGAGGGCCGTGCTCCGCGGGCCAGCTTCGCGGGTGGCGCTCGTGATCGGCGACGCGCAGCTCGGGCATCGCCGCGTGGACGCCCACGATCACGTGCTCTCGCTGGCACCGAAGGTGGGCCTCCGGCCGGTGGCGGCCGCGTCGGAGGAGAGGCAGGACCACCTCGGCGGGCCTCCGCGCAGGGAGCACGTGATCGTTCTCGCACCCCGTCCGCTGCCGTGAGCGAGCGCCGCACCGGCCCGACCCGGGGGATGGCCAACTCCCGGTGATGGTGGTAGCACCGGCCGCTTCGCGGGGGCTCGGCCAACCGGCCGGGCTCGGCGAGGAGCCTCACGGAACCGACGCATGGCCCAGATCCCCATCCCGACGCGCGAGGAAGTGCTCGAGCAGATCGTCGAGATCCTGTCCGACAGCTTCGAGATCGAGAAGTCGAAGATCAAGCCCGAGTCCACGCTCTACGAAGAGCTCGACCTCGACAGCATCGACGCGATCGACATCTTCACCCAGCTCCGCGAGATGACCGGCCGACGCCCGGATCCCGCCGAGGCGCGCAACGTGCGGACGGTCTCGGAGCTGATCGACTTCGTCTTCGCCGAGATCGGCAAGACCAACGCCGGGGTGCCCGAGGGCCCGGCGACCCCGCCCACGGGCGGAATCTCGACGCCCTGAGGCAGTCCTCACGGCCCCTTGCGGCGCGTACGGACCGTCCACAGTCCGTACGTCCGGATGAAGCGAGCGCGCCCGTCGCGCGTCCCATCGAGCCTGCGCCGACGCGGCCCGACCGGACGGGCTGGCGTCGCGCCGATGGATGGTAGTTGCATGCGGAGAGTCGTGATCACGGGGTACGGGGTGCTGAGCCCGATCGGCCACAACGCCGACGAGTGCGCGGCCTCCCTGCGGGCGATGCGCGGCGGGATCCACCGCATGCCCGAGTGGGACCACATCTCCGACCTCCAGACCCGCATCGGCGGCAAGGTCACGGGCATCGACCTCGTGGCGCACTTCCCGCGGCGTCGGCGGCGCACGCAGGGCACGGTGGGCCTGTACTCGATGTACGCGACTGACCAGGCCATCGCCCAGGCGGGCCTGAGCGAGGCGATCCTCCAGAGCGGCCGCACCGGCGTGGCCTATGGCTCGACCACCGGCAGCTCGCACGAGCTCGAGGCCTTCTGCGGCCCGCTCTTCGTGAACAAGACCATGCGGGGGCTCGACAGCTCGAGCTACCTCAAGTTCATGACGCACACGTGCGCGGCGAACCTCGCGGCGACCTACGGGATCCGCGGCCGCGTGCTGCCGGTGATCTCTGCGTGCACGAGCGGCAGCCAGTCGATCGGCGCGGCGTACGAGTCGATCAAGTTCGGCGCGCAGGACGTGATGCTCGCAGGCGGCGCGGAGGAGATGCACTACGCCACGGCCGTCACGTTCGACCTGCTCATGGCCACGAGCATCCGCTACAACGAGACGCCCGAGCGCTCGCCGCGGCCCTTCGACGCCAAGCGCGACGGCCTCGTGATCGGCGAGGGCGCGGGCACCGTGGTGCTCGAGGCCTACGAGCACGCCAAGGCGCGCGGCGCGAAGATCCTCGCGGAGATCGTGGGCTACGGCACCAACTGCGACGGCCTCCACATCACGGCGCCCTCCGAGGCCGGCATGCGCGGCGCGATGGAGCTCGCGCTCGAGGACGGCAAGGTCCGACCGAGCGACGTGGACTACGTGAACCTCCACGGCACGGGCACCGAGATCGGCGACATCTGCGAGAGCAACGCGACGGCCTCGCTCTTCGAGCGGCCCGTGCCGGCCTCCACGCAGAAGAGCTACACGGGCCACACGCTCGGCGCCTGCGGCGCGATGGAGCTCGTGTACTCGCTCACGATGATGCGCGACGGCTTCCTGGCGGCGAACCGCAACCTCGACGAGGTGGATCCGCGCTGCGGCAAGCTCGGCTACGTGCGCGAGACGACCTCGGCGCGGCCGCGGCTCGTGATGACGAACAACTTCGCGTTCGGCGGCGTGAACACGTCGATCCTCGTCAAGCAAGTGGAGGAGTGAGAGAGGCGCGTGGACGCCCTCTTCGGAGGGCGATTCGCGCCGCGGCTCAGCGCACGAAGAGGCCCTTGAGCTGGCCCCACGCGCGGCGCAGGCCCTTCTCGTTGTCCTTGCGGAGCTGGGCGCCGAGCGCCTCGACCGCGTCGAGCGAGAGGCCCCAGCTGCGCGCGAATTCGCGCACCACACGCCACTCGGTGGCGTCGCGCTGGCCATCGACGTAGGCGAGGCGACACATCGCCTCCAGCACGGCGCCGGGATCGTGGGGCCAGCCGAGATCGTGAGGGCGCCACACCGCGAGATCGGCGGCCTCGATGGGCGGGTGGCCCCAGGCGGCGAGGGCGCGATCGACGAAGGCGCGGTCGGCGGCGTCGGCGACGCCGTCGGCGAGCATCACGCTCGCGAGCGCCCGCGCCGACACGCGCAGAGGCTGGAGGTGCTTGGGGATCGACTCGTGGGTGACGGGGATCTCCATGGGCGGCAGGCTCGCGCGCACGCGGAGCACCTCGGGCCAGGTGATCTCGGGGTTGGGAGGCGCGAAGCTCGGCGGGCCGGACTCGAGCGTGTCGTGCGCGTCGAACGGCGTGACCGCCGCACCGCCGCCTCCGCCGCCACCGGCGGCGCCGACACCGGGGAAGAGCCAGGCGATCGCGTCGAAGCTCGTCTCCACGCGCTCGCCGCGCGCGAGCTGCTCGACGACGGTGTCGATGGGGTGCGAGAAGTGCGCGGCCACGAAGCGCGCCGCGTCCGGATCGCCCTCCTCGCGGGCCCAGCGCTCCAGCGCGGCGCGCGCACGCGCAGGCTCGCCGCGGAGCACGTCGCCTGCGTGGAGGAGCACCCCTTCCTTGCTGGTGCGCAGGCACGCGCGGCAGCGACGCTCGAGGACCCGGCCACGCCCGTCCTCCTGCGCGATGAGCTCCACGACCGACGCCTCGACGAGGCAGGCCTCGCAGTCGGCGAGCGCCTCGAACGCCTCGCTCTGGGACACGTCGCTCACGGGGCCAGCGTCGACGAGGCCGCGCCGAGGGTCAAGCGATCGCCTCGGGCGTCCGATGACGATGCGAGCCCTCTGCGCGGGGGCTTCTCGCTGCGAGCCCTCCGCGCGAGCGGCTTCTTGCTACGCCCCCTCCGCGCGAGCGGCTTCTTGCTACGGTGAGCCCGACCGATGCGTGTCCTCTACTCCGACGCCGACAACGTCTTCGTGAGCGAGGGCTCGCTCGTGGTGCAGATCCGCCGCGGCACGATGACCCACCAGACGCTCGATCTCGTGGACAAGCACGTGCTCGATCCGCGCTCGCACCCGACCGCGCTCATGGTCGTGTTCGAGGAGTCGGCGGTGGTGCCACCGGCCGACGTGCGCAAGCGGCAGCAGGCCCTCGTGAAGCAGGTGCTCGCGCGCGAAGGCGTGCACGTGGCGATCGTCATCCTCGCGAGCGGCATCATGGGCACGATGCTTCGGACGATCAGCCGCACGATGTCGCTCACGGTGTGGCGCACGAGCACGTTCGCGTCGATCGAGGCCGCCGCGCGGTGGCTCACGCCGAGCGCGGGCCTCGCCGCCCCGACGATCGTCGACACGGCGGAGAGGGCCCGGCGGGAGCGAGCCGCTCAGCGGACGTAGGCTCGGCCCGCGGCGAGCGACTCGGACAGCATGCGACGCTCCGACCGCGCGCTGCGCTCGACGTGGTCGAAGCGGCGGCCCAGCTCCACGCGGAGCGCCTCGCGCTGCGCCGGGGCCACGCCGAGCCCGCTGCAGAGGTAGAGCGTGGCGCGGGGCAGCTCCGCGACCCGCGTGTGGGAGACGATGGGTCCCCAGCGCTCGTGCGCGATCTGCTCGAGCGCGGGCGTGGTGCACGCGAGGGGCGCGGTGCCGCGACGCGCGGGCTCGAGCTCGGCCTGGTGGCGCACGACGAGGGCGAGGGCGCGGCGCGCCTCGGCCTGCACCGACGAGTCCACACGACCGATCGTGCCGCAGGCGGCGGCCGTCTCCGCCGGGCACCGGAGGATCTGCTCGAGGTCGCTCGCCACGCGATCGACGCCCTGCGCGTGATGGAGGATGAGGGCCTCCAAGCGCGCATCGGGGTGCGCCCACCGGCGGAACGGCTCGCAGAAGAGCTCGACCTCGTGCAAGAGGTCTCGACCGAGCGTGGAGCCCGTCCCGCCAGCCGTGCTGTGCACGCGGATCGCCTCGATCGGGGCCGAGTCCTCGCAGAGAGGCGGGATCCCATCGGCCTCGAGAGAGGCGGCCTCGCGGGCGCGCGCGAAGAGCCCGATGAGCGCGTCGAGCTCGTCGATCTGGCGCTCGAGCGAGCCGATCTCGGCGGCCACCGCTTCGGAGGCGAGGCCCGGCGCCTCGGGCAGCGGCTCGGCGACGGGCTCGATCGCCGTCGTCGGGGCGAGGTCGGTGGTGTTTGGCTCCGCGGTGATCGTGACGCTGTCCGCGAGGACGCTCTCCGCGGTGACGCTGCGCTCGTCGAGGGTCTCTGCGCCGGTGGTCTCCTCGTGCTGCGCGTGCCCATCGTCGCGCGCACCGCCGCACGCGGCACAGATCGAGAGCAAGAGCCCGAGGCCCCGGAGCGCCCGCGTGCTCACGCGATCACGTCTCTCACGGCTCACGCGATCACGTCTCTCACGGCTCACGCGGTCACATCTCTCACTGCGCGACTCCCGCCACGTACCGAGAGGCGCCCTCGAGCCTCTCGACCAGATCGCGGTAGCGCTCGATCCCCTCGCGGAGCTGCTGCTCCGCGCCATCGGTCCGATCGCCGAGCGTGCGGGTGAGCTGCGAGAAGCGGCGATCGCTCATGCTCACGTCCGAGCACGCGCGCTCGACGCGACGCGCGACGCGCGAGGTGGCCTCCGCACACCAGCCGTTGCGTAGGCGCGTCGCCTGGGCGAGCTCGTCCACGGCAGCGTCGTGGCACGGATAGCTCGCGTAGCTCGTGGGCTGCGCCTCGTGCAGCCGCCGCATCGACGCGAGCGCGTGGCGCGCGGTCTCGACCTCGTCGGGCGGTGCGTCGGCCGGGGGCCGCTCGAGCATGTCCTCGGCGTGGTCGATCTCTCGACCCACCGACGCGAAGGCCTCGCGATCCTCGGGGCCCGGGCTCCGCCATCGCTGGTAGCCCGTGCAGAGTGGGTCGATCGCGACCGCCAGGTTCGAGGCGACGCTCGCGACGAGCGACTCGTCCGAGCGAGACGCGCTCGTGAGGCGCGCGCGCGTGGCGTCCTGACAGACCGCAGGCTCACGCCCGGGTGCGAGCGAGCTCGCCTGTCGACGCAGCTCGATCACGGTGGGCAAGAAGGCCTCGAGATCGCGCAAATGGCTGCGATAGCCAGCGATCTGCGCGTCGTACGCGCGGAGCGTGGCCTGGGCCTCCTGCCGCCGCTGTGCCTCGAAGCCCGTCGGCGGCACGGGCGGAACGATCGCGGCGCTGGTCACGGGCGGCGCAGTCGCGGGGGGCAGGCTCGCGGGCGGCGTGGTGGGCAGGACCGCGGGGACCTCGTCGCGCGCCTCCACCGTCGCGGGCGGCCGACGGCGCGGCTGCGCAGCGCCCTCACCTTCGGAGTCGAGCTCCCGCGACGTCGGCGTGACGACCTCCGCGCGCGCGACCTCGATGGGGGCGGTCTCCAGAGGAGTCGAGCTCGTGGGAAGAGGCGCGACGCTCGTCGTGGGAGGAGGCGCGGCGCTCGTCGTGGGAGGTGGCATCGGCGCCGCAGCCTCCTGAGCTCCCGCCCCACCTGCGAAGCGGATCGCCACCGCGACGCCCATCACGACGAGCAGCGTGGTGAGGACACCGATCGTGACCCACGCCCAGGCCGGGGCGCCGTGCGCGGCGGGCCGGATGGAGCTCGGCGCGGCGCGGGCGCTCGGATCCGTCGTGGACGCGGGCGGACGGATCGAGCTCACGGCGACGCGCTCGACGGTGAGCGCGTCGCGCGTCGTGGGCAGCGAGGGCGAGGACGGTGACGACGGAAGGGCCGTGGCCGCGAGCGCACGATCGGACGAGTCGCCGGCCGCGCGATGCGCCGCATCGACGAGCGCGCGCACGGTGGCGTAGCGATCGGTGGAGCGCTTCGCGAGCGCCATGCGCACGACCTCGTCGAGCGCCGGCGGCGTGGGCCTGCGCGCGTGCGCCGACACGAGCGGCGGCTCCTCCGCGAGGATCTTCGCGATGACGACGCTGATCGTGGGGCCCGTGAAGGGCGCGCTCCCCGTCAGCATCTCGAAGAGGATGCAGCCGAGCGCGTAGACGTCGGTGCGGAGATCCACGTCCTCGCCGCGCGCCTGCTCGGGCGACATGTAGAGCGGCGTGCCGAGGCCCACGCCCGTGGCGGTGAGGTGCGCGCTCGGGCCCGCGAGGTTCTTGGCGAGGCCGAAGTCGAGGATCGTCGCGCGCTCGGGCGCGCCGGGCCTGCGCGCGAGGAACACGTTCGCGGGCTTGAGGTCGCGGTGCACGATGCCGAGCGCGTGCGCGGCCGAGAGCGCGGTGCCGATCTCCTCGAAGATCCGCAGCGCCGCGGGCAGATCGAGCGCGCCCTCACGCGCGATGCGCGTGGCGAGGTCCTCGCCCTCGAGCAGGTCCATGACGAGGAACTGCGTGCCGTCCTCGTCGGTGTCGAAGTCGTGGATCTGGACGATGCCCGAGTGCCCGATCGCGGCCAGCGCCTCGGCCTCGCGACGGAAGCGCGCCGCCGCGCCCTCACGCATCGCGATCTCGGGCAGGAGCAGCTTCACCGCGTAGCGGCGACCCGTGCGCACCTGCACGGCCTCGTACACCGCGCCCACCCCGCCCGCGCCGAGCGCGCGCTCCACACGATAGGCCTTTCCAAGCACACGACCGGGCTGCACGCGCACGAGAGTACGCCTCGTACGGTGCATCTGCGGAGAGCTTCCCTCGCGCGACTTTCTCTCGCCGCGGCGCGCGTGATGCGCTCAGGGAGATTCTCGGAAGCAGCTCAGCGCCTGCAGATCGCGACGCCGAAGCCTGCGACCGTCTCGCAGCGCCAGCCCGTGGGGCAGAGGCCGTCGGCGCAGAGGCGCGTGCAGTAGCCCGCGGTGTCGCAGAGCGAGCTCGTGCACTCGCGGCCCGTGCCGCAGCTCTGGCCGAGATCGCGGCCGCCTGCGCGCGAGCACACGAGGATGATCGAGCCGGCGTCGACGAGCGGATAGCAGCCGAGGCCCGGACCGCAGCCGCCCTGCGCCGTGCAGCCCGTGGTGCACATCGGGCCGAGCGGCGCCGAGTCGTCGCACGCGCCGCTCCTGCACTCGTAGAGGCCCGTGCCCGGATCGGCCACGCACGAGCTTCCGGCTGCGTCGTCACCGACCACGTCGCTCGGGATCACGCAGATGTTCGTGGTGGAGCCGTACGCGCGACCACACGTGTAGCCGGGCAGGCCCGAGAGCCGGCCGGGACAGTCGGCCGCGCTGTCGCACTCCGAGGTGCAGCCGAGCGTGGGCACGCAGAGGCCGCTGCCGCAGTCCGACGGGCTCGCGCACGGGCGCTCGATGTCGACGCAGATCTTGGTCGCCGAGCCACCGGCCCGCGTGCAGGCGAAGCCCGCCGGACACTCCGCCGCGCTCGCGCACGATCGCGTGCACGCGCCCCCGGCACCGCTGCCGAGACACAGGCCCGCCGAGCAGGTCTCGGGCGTGCCCACCGAGCACGGCTCGCCCGTGTCGTCGGGCAAGCAGAGCCCCGCGACACACAGGTGCTCGTGCGCGCACTCGAGATCGCTCGTGCAATTGCGCGTGCAGTAGTAGGTGCCGCCGCGGTCGGGCGCGCAGAGGCCGCTCGCGCAGTCGGCCGCGCGCGTGCAGCGATCGAGGTAGCGGCCCGTGCCCATGCTGAAGGCGTCGGGCGGCGCGCTCCACGCGTCGGTGCCTGGCAACACGTACGCATCGACGGGCACGTGGTAGGCGTCCACGCCCGGCGGCACGTACGCATCCACCTGCGGCACGTACGCATCCACGCCCGGCGGCACGTACGCATCGACGAGGTTCGGACGACCACCGTCACGGTGGAGGTTGCGCTCGCCATCGGCGCATCCGGTGACGACGAGGCCGAGCGCGAGAGTCGCGGCCAGACGCGAAGCAAGCATCACGACCCATGATAACGGCTGGCCGTGAAGGACACGAGAGCCTGATACCCTCGCACCTCATGCGCTTCTCCTCGCTCCTCGCCGCGCTCCTCGTCCCCACCGTGCCCGCCGCGCTCGCGGGCTGCTCGTGCGACTCGCCGCCCGCTGCCGATGCGGGCGCCGATGCACCGAGCCTCGACGACGCGGGCCCCGACGCCGGCCCGCCCGACCCGCCGCTGCCTGCGCCGTTCACCGACGTGGAGACCACCGCTCGCTACGACATGCCGGGCCTCTCGGCCGAGGCCTTCGTGGTGCGCACCGAGCTCGACGTGCCGCACATCTACGCCGCCAACCGCGTGGACGCGATGCGCATCCTCGGCTTCATCATGGCGCGCGATCGCTTCTTCCAGATGGACCTCACGCGTCGCCTCTCCCAGGGTCGCATCTCGGAGCTGCTCGGCGACGCCGCGCTCGCGACCGATCTCGAGAACCGCCTCACCGGCGCGGCGCACATGGCCGATCTCTATCTCGCCGGTGTGGACGAGGAAGAGGCCGCCGAGCTCGACGCCTATGCGGCCGGCATCAACGACTACATCGCCGCCGTGCGCGCGAGGCGCCTCCCTGCGCCGCGCGAGCTCCAGCTCGGCGCGAGCTTCCTCGGGGCGCACAACCCCGTCGATCTCATGATCGAGTGGACGCGCCGCGACGTGGTCGCGACCGGCGCGAGCGTGCTCTACGGCACGAGCTTCGAGACCGGCGACGTGGGCCGGAGCCGCGCCTTCGAGCACGTGGACGACGTGTTCCCTGCGACGGCGCCCAACCGCGCGCTCCGCGTGCAGGGCTTGCAAGACGACATCATCGATCACTACGCGCCGCCCAACGACATCAGCTCCGCGTATGGCTGGGGCCTCGAGACGGCGGGCATGGGCGGCGGCGATCGGCCGCTCGATCCGCGCCGCGAATTCACGGCCGCTGCGCTCGATGCGCTGCGAGGCGTCTTGCCCGAGCGCGGCGTGCTCGATCGCCTCGAGGCGAGCCTCGCGCGCGTCGCCTCGCGCACCGCGCGCGATCCCGACGAGGGCTACGGCTCCAACGGCTGGGCCGTGATGGGCAGCGCCACGGCCGACGGTCGCTCGCTCCTCTCGGGCGACGGTCACCTCGAGCTCAGCGTGCCGCCGCTCTTCTGGCAGCTCGGCATCGACACGATGCTCCTCGGCGGCCCCACCGAGGACACACGCCTCGTGGGCGCCACGATCGCGGGCCTGCCTGCGATGGGCGTGGGCACCAACGGCCGCATCGCCTGGACGCAGACCGCGTACTTCGCGGACGTGACCGACTGGTACACCGAAGAGCTCGCGCTCGACGCCGAGGGCATGCCGCGCGGCGCGATCTTCGAGGGCACCGAGCGCGCGCTCGTGCGCGTGGACGAGCCCTTCATCGTGGCCGACGTACCCGCGCTCGACTCGGTCGGGCGCACGGAGATGATCCCGCGCTTCACCACCTTCGACGGCCGCTGGATCACCGAGATCGAAGGCCGCGCGACGACGGCCGACGAGATGCTGCCCGCGGGTCAGTCCAAGGTGCACACGCTCTCGGGCCTCGTGGTGCCGGGCGACGTCGACGGCGACGGCCGCATCACGGCGGTGAGCTTCTACTACGGCCCCTTCGATGGCGGCACGCTGCTGCGCGCGTTCCGTCAGTTCACGATGGCCGACACGGTCGAGGACTTCCGTCAGGCCCTCCGTCACTTCATCGGCTACGGCGGCTCGATGATGGCCGCCGATCGCGAGGGCTCGGTCGTCTACAGCGCCTACCACGCCGTGCCTGCGCGCGATCACCTGCCGCGCGATCCCGGCACGAACCGCTGGCTGCCCGGCGCCGATCCGCGTCGCCTCCTCGACGGCACGCGCTACGGCGCGTGGCACCTGCCGCTCGACGCACGCGGCCGCGTGGACGAGGCCGCCGCCGCCGCGGGCGCGCCCAACGAGCACGTCGTGCCCTTCGACCAGTGGCCGATGGCCGAGAACCCGGGCCGTCAGTACGTGGTCATGGCCAACAACGATCCGGGCGCGATCTGCACGGACAACGACCTCTTCGACGACCCGTACTACATCGGCGGACCGTGGATCGAGGGCTATCGCGGCGAGCGCATCGCGCAGCGCCTCGAGAGCGCGATCGCGGCGGGCACCGCGAGCCTCACCGAGATGCAGCACATCCAGGGCGATCACCACTCGAACCTCGGCGAGCAGTGGGCGTCGGTGATGCTCGACGCGATCGACGTCGCGCGTCGCGCGGCCGCGGGCACGCCCACCGCGGGCAGCCCCGAGGCGCGCATGGCCGCGCGCTGGACGGCCTCGCAGGCCGACTACGAAGAGGTCGAGCGCCGCATCACCGCGTGGCGCGACGCAGGCTTCCCCACGCCCTCGGGCGTCGAGACCTTCTACGCCCCGCTCGCCGCGAACGACGTGGAGCACAGCATCGCCACGTCGATCTTCCACGCGTGGCTCGTGGAGTACTTCGGCGAGGTGCTCGGCGACGAGGGCATCCCGAGCGATCTCTCGCCTGCGGTCACGGGCGACACGTTCCGCACGCAGACCATGCTCATGATGGAAGAGGGCCGCGGCGCGGGGAACCCGCTCTCGCTCGGCTCCTTCGATCCAGCCACGAACGAGAGCGTGTTCTTCGACGATCTCCGCACGACGGTGGTCGAGTCGAGCCGCGAGATCGGCCTCCGCGCGGTGGACCTCGCGCTCACGTTCCTGCGCTCGCCGCCCGACGAGACGCTCCATGGCGGCTTCGGCACGAGCGACATGAACGAGTGGCGCTGGGGCTATCGGCACCAGGTGCGCTTCGACTCGCTCGTGGGCGGACAGCTCGGCAGCTCCGACAGCCCCGAGCTCGCGCTGCTCCTGCGCTCGTTCCAGATCACGCCGAGCGTGCTCCCGCTCATGCCGGATCTGCCGATGACCGACCCGCGCGCCGCGCTGCTCCACTTCCCGCGACCGGGCGATCAATTCGACATCGACGCGGCCAACCCCGGCTTCGACACCAACGACTGGACCCACGGCTCGGGGCCCGTGTTCCGCATGGTGATCGCGCTCGGCCCCGACGGCGTGGAGGGCCAGAACATCCTGCCGGGAGGGCAGTCCGGCTTCCCCATGAACGAGCACTTCGCCGATCAGGCCGCGATGTGGCTCGGCAACCAGACGATCCCCATGCGCTACCTCCCCGACGAGGTCGCCGAGGGCGCCGTCGGCGTCGAGCGCTTCTTTCCCTGACGCGCCCGGAGGGGACACACCATGGCGCGGCTCGGGTCTCGACCCGAGGTCGCGCTACACGCGCGGGTCTTGGTATTCTCGCCGGCGATGAATCGCGTCTCGTGCGCCTCGAGCGCAGGGATCGGGAGCCTCGCCACCGTGTTCCTCGGCTGTGCTGGCTCTCTGCTCGGTGGCTCTCTGCTCGGTGGCTCTCTGGTGGGCTGCGCGGGTGTCCGATGCCAAGGAGATCGCGCTCGGTCTCAGCGTCCGGCCGCGGGCGCGGGCGCCGTGGATCGCCGCGGCCGTTGGACTCGCCATCCTCGTCGCCGCGGGCATCGGCTGGACACTGGCCTCTCCCACGGATGCCTCGAGCGTGATCACGTCGGCCGCGCCGCCCGCAGGCTCGTCACCGGCGGCAAGCGGCGGAGAGGCGACTCGGACCGACACCGCGCCCAACCCAGGAGCCGTCGGCGCGCGCACAGCCGATCCCACTCTCGAAAGGGTCGAGGGTGCCAGTCAGGAAGGGGCCAGTCCGGAAGGTGCCAGTCCGGAAGGGGCCAGTCCGGAAAGTGCCAGTCAGGAAGGTGCCAGTCAGGAAGGTGCCAGTCCGGAAGGGGCCAGTCCGGAAAGTGCCAGTCAGGAAGGTACGCAGGAGGACGGCACCGAGCGTCCGCGCCGCGTGGGCCGACTGAACCTGATGGCGATTCCCCCTGCGAAGGTGTTCCTGGGCAGTCACTCGCTCGGTCGCACGCCGCTCGTGGGGGTGCCGCTCGCGCCCGGTCGCTACCGGCTCACGCTCCGTCCTGCGGGGGGCGGGCCGCCGCACACCACGACGGTCACCATCCGAGCCGGCGAGCGAACCCTCGAGTCGGTCCGCCTGTGATCGCCCCGGGCACGGCGGAGCTCACCAGTGCTCGATGGGCCAGCGGCGGCGACGCGCCGTCCAGCGCAGGCGCGGATCGGGGTTGATCACGCGCGCGCGGCCCACGCGCTCGAGCATGGGGAGATCGCTGATGGAGTCCGAGTAGAAGACGCTCTGCGCGAGATCGACGCCGTGCTCGCGCGCCCACGCCTCTGCGAGCGTGACCTTGCCGTGCCCGAAGGCGAGCGGGGAGACAACCTCGCCGGTGAAGCGACCGCCCTCGACCACGAGGCGCGTGCAGAGCACGTGCGGGATGCCGAGCTCGTCGGCGAGCGGGCCCGCCGCATAGGGGCTCGAGCCGGAGAGGATGGCGAGCACGTGGCCCTCGCGGCGCATGCGCTCCACCTCGCGCCGCGCCTCGTCGGCCACGAGCGGCAGCACGTCCTCGCGAAACCAGCCGCGACACTCCTCGGCGAAGCTCGACTCGTCCACACCCGTGAGCGTGCGCGCCGCGTAGCGACTCACCGCCTCTGCGTCGACGAGCCCGAACGTGTACTGGAGCGACCACCCGAGCACGCGCGCGAGCTCGCTCGTGGGCATCTCGCCGCGACGCACGCGCCAGCGCGCATAACGAATGCCCGTGTTCGCTCGCACGAGGGTCTTGTCCATGTCGAAGAGCGCGGCGCGCATGGGCATCGACCCATCCCAGCACGACGCGCCGAGACTGGCCACACGCGAGCGGGCCCGGATCGGAGGCTGCCCTCCGCGGCGGCCTCGGCTACACCTCGGTCATGACCTCTCGCCTGCTTGTCCTCGGTTGCCTCCTCTCCTTCTCCTCGCTTCTTCCGGCGTGCGACCAGAGCACCGCCCCGAGCGACGCGTTCGTGGCCGTCGACGCCTACGCGACCCACGACTCGGCCGCAGCCGACGCGCCCTCCGCCGACGACGCGTTCGGCGCGAGCGATGCGCCCTCGAGCGCCGACGCGTTCAGCGCGACCGACGCGCCCTCGAGCGCCGATGCGTTCGTCGCCGACGATGCACCGGCCGATCCGGATGCGGGCTTCGAGGGCGACGCGGGCTCCGTCGGCGCCGGAGAGTGCGACCCGACCGCGTGCACGCCCGAGTGCTTCCGCGCGATCACCTGCGTGAAGGAGTGCGGCGGCCCAGCCACGTCGTGCGGCTGCTGTGCGTGCGCGGTGGGCAGCTTCGACGCGGTCGCCTGCTCGTGATCGACGCTCGCTTGGGCCTCGGTGCGCGCCCGTGCGAGACTCGCGCGGACATGCGGTGGCGTCGTCGCGGGGCTCGATCGCCCCAGGGAATCGTGTGGATGTTGGCCGTGGTGAGCTGCCTCGCCGCGAGCCCCGCAGCGGCGCAGTCCGAGGGAGCGATCGCCCCGCCACCGCCGGCCGAGCGGGCCGAGCCGCCCGAGTACGCCGCCCTCATCGACGGTGCGCTGACCGAGTTCCAGGCCGGTCGCTGGACCGAGGCGCGCGCGCTCTTCGAGAGAGCCCACGCGTCGTTCCCGAACGCGCGCACGCAGCGCGGCATCGGCATGGCCTCGTTCGAGATGGGTGACTACGGCGCCGCGATCGCGGCGCTCGAGGCCGCGCTCGCGAGCGAGGTGCGGCCGCTGACCGAGGAGCAGCGCACCCAGGTCGGTGCCCTGCTCGAACGCGCGCGAGCCCTCGTGGGTCGCTTCGTCGTGCCGCCTGCGGCGAGCGACGTGCGGCTCTCGGTGGATGGCGTCGTCACGCGACCGGACGGGGCGTGGCCGGCGGCGCAGGGCCACGTGCTGCTCTCGGTGGGCACGCACGAGATCGTGCTCCGCGACGGCGACGGTCGGACCGCGCGTACGCGGATCGTGGTGCACGGCGGCGAGGTGGACGCGCCGATCGACGTCACACCTCCGCAGGGCAACGAGGCCGAGCGCGAGCACGAGAGCCAGGCGAGCGAGCCCACGCCGTGGATCGTGGCGGGAGTCGGCGCAGCGCTCGTCATCGTGGGCGGTGTGCTCTACGGCGTGGGCGCGAGCGACATCGCCCACGTGAACTCGTCACCCTCGGGCACCGAGTGGTCGAGCGTGTCGGGCGTCTACGATCGCGCGCCCATCCTCACCGGCACCGGCATCGCGAGCCTGATCGCGGGCGGCGCGGCCGCGATCGTGGGCCTCGGCTGGGGCCTCGGCGTCGCGATGTCGAGCAGCAGCGGACCGAGCGCGCACGTGCGCCTCTTGCCCACGGGCCTGGCCCTCGAAGGGACGTTCTGATGCGGCGCGCGCTCCTCACGACGACCCTCGCGCTCGGGCTGGCGGGTGTGCCCGCGTGCTCGCCGAACGCGCCGACCGACGGTTTCTACGGGTGCGCGACGGGCTCGTGCCCGAGCCAGTTCCCGTACTGTGATCCGGTCGAGCTCCGCTGCTACGCCGAGGTGCCGATCGACGGCGGCCCGCGGCCCGACGCGTGGCATCCAGGCGGCACCGTGGGCATGTACGGGACGTGTACGTCGAACGACGACTGCCAGAGTCAGCTCACGTGTCTCGGCGGCGCCTGCGTCACCGGATGCACTCCGTCGGGCGCCGGCGGCGGCGGCTGCGCCGGCAGCGGGCTCGTGTGCGCGCCCGTGCACGCGCAGACGCCCATGACGTCTCCGTTCGGATGCGTTCCGGGCGTCGGCTGCGGGATGGGCTGCATCACACCCCTCCACTCGAGGCAGGACCCCATGTCGCATTTCTGCCAGTGCGTTCCGTCCGCCTGGGACTGACGAGAGGCGACCTCACGCTCAGCGGGCGCGCTCGTCGCGAGCGTCGCCCTCCCCGGACGGGTGCTCGGTCGGGCTCGAGCGTGACGCCTCGGCGCCGCGGTCGAAGCGACCGATGATCCACACGGTGAGCGCCCCATAGGCGAGGCCGAGCAGCGTGCCGACGCCCACGTCCGTCGGGTAGTGCATGCCGTTGTGCACGCGCGCGAAGGCCATGAAGAGCGCGAACGCGACGCCGAGCGGCCAGCTGCGCGGGTAGTGCCAGACGAGCACGGCCACGAGCGCGGCGGTCGTCGCCGCGTGGCTCGAGGGAAACGACGAGTCCTCGAAGCGATGGCCGATCGGCACGATCGCGTCGGGGTGCGCCATCCACGGGCGCACGCGCTGATCGAAGAACGCGAGGAGCGCGTGCTTGAGGAGGAGCTCGGTGACGATGGCGTGGATCGTCAGCGCGGCCAGCACCGCGAGCGTGACGCGACGGGCGCGTCGTCGATCGAAGATCCACGCGAGCACGACGACGCCGAGCCAGAGCACGACGAGGAACGGCACGTCGCACACGAGCTCGGTGACGCGATCGATCGTGCCGGCGCCGAGCTGGTTGATCGCGACCGCGAGCTCTCGATCCATGACGGGGTCGGCTCAGAGCCCCCGCAGCGCGGTCTCGATGCGCGCGCGATCGCGCGCTCCCGCGCGCAGCGCGTGCTCGTAGTACTGGCGCGCCTGCGTGCGATCGCGACGGGCCACCATGACGTCGCCATAGAGCGCGAGCGCCTCGCCGTTCTCGGGCTGGTTGCGGAGGATCGAGTCGAGGAAGCCGCTCGCGAGCACGTCACGCTCCTGGCCGAGCGCGAGGCGCGCGGCGCGCAGCATGGGCTCCGCGTTGCGCGCGTCGAAGCCGTAGGCCGCGCGGTACGACTCGTAGGCCTCCTCGACGCGCTGCGTGCGCGCGAGCACGTCGGCGAGCGACATCATCGCCGTTTGATCGTTGCTCACGAGCTCGAGCGCGCGACGCAGCGAGGCCTCCGCGCCCGCATCCTCCCCGCGCGCCGCGAGCACGCGCCCGAGCCCGGCGTGCGCGGGCTCGTGATCGGCGCGGGCCGCGATCGCGGCGCGATAGGCGGCCTCGGCCGGCTCGTTCTGCGACGCCGCGGCGAGCAGATCCCCCAGGCTCGTCTGCGCCTCGGGCCAGCTGGGCCGCCCGGCGACGGCGCGAGCCAGGAGCGCGCGTCCTTCGTCGTCGGCGAGGAGGCGTCCGAGCTCGAACTGGATCTCGGGATCGGTCCCGTCGAGCTCGAGCGCGCGACGCAGCGCGCGCACGGCCTCGTCGCGACGGCCCACGGCGGCATAGAGACGACCGAGGCCGAGGTGTGGCTCGGCGGAGGTGGCGCGCGCCGCGATGGCGCGCTGGTAGGCAGCCTCCGCGTCGGCCGTGGCCGCGCGAAGCCGATGCGCCTCGCCGAGCGCGTAGAGCCCCTCGTAGAGGCTCGGATCGGCCGCGAGCGCCTGCTGCAGCTCCTCGAACGCGCGCGCGCTTCGCGCCCACACGAGGTCCGATCTCGCTTGACAGACGCGCGTGAGCGGCGCCGCCTTCTGGGCGCGCCCCATCGCGCGACACGCCGTCTCGGAGGCGCGGTGATCGCGCTCCGCGAACGACACGCGCGCCACGTCGAAGAGCGCCTCGAGGGAGCCGCGCGAGAGCCGCGAGGTGCGCTCGAGCTGCTGGCGTGCCTCGCGATAGCGACCCGCGCGGAGCAGCGCGATGCCGAGGGCACGCTGGGCCGCGGCATCCCTGGGCGCAGCCTGCGCGGCCTCGCGGAGGTGAGGCAGCTCCGTCTCCTGCGCGTGCACCGGCGTGGCCGCGAAGACGTGCGCGAGACCGAGCGCGAGCACGAGCGAGATCAGGGTGGAGAGCAACGAGCGCATGCACACCTCGGGCGAGACCATACCGCGGGAGCGCGGACCGAGCGCGCGACCTCTCGATTCAACGAGCGGCTCGTGGGCCGGCGCACAGGCGAGCTGGCGCGAAGCCCTCGACAGTGTGGAATTCGGCATGCGCGCCCGACATCCCGCCACTCTCCTTCTCGTCATGGTCGCCGGCTGCGGTGGGGCCACGAACACGAGCCCTGCCCCGAGCACCCCCGGCGAAGCGACCACGGAGCCCGCCCCCGAGGCCCAAGGGACTCCGATCGGCTGGCTGAGCAACGACCTCGTCCGCTGCATGCGGGGTGTGGCGGAGCCGGCGGGCGCGCCCCTCGCGGGTGCGGGCACGGGCGTACGCGTCCGCGCGGGCTCGATCGCGTTCGAAGACGGCGAGGACCCCATCGTCTGTGAGGCGGTGTTGCCGCCGCCGGGGCAGCTCGTCCTCGTCGTCGATGCCTACGGCGGCCTCTCCGTCGGCGCGCTCGAGGGTGATCGGCTCGTCGGCCTCGACGATCCCCCGCGCGTCGTGCGGCTCGAGGGCGCCTCCGAGATCACGACCTTGCGCTCGGTGCACTACTGCCCCGACGGCACGGAGGACTGCGTGGTCGCCGGCGCCCGCGAGGCGATCGACGCCTATTCGGATCACGATCCGTCGGGACCTCGCTCTGGCTGGGACGTCACGACCACGACCCTCGCGCCCGCCCGCAGGAGGCGCACCGGGACCGAGTGGCTCGGCGAGCGCGTCTGTGGCCTCGAGGTCGGCCTCCGGGGCGTGCCGGACTCGCTCGAGTGCGCGGGCTCGCTCGCCGAACGGCTCGGCTGCTTCACGCAGGAGCTGAACGCAGGGTTCGACGAAGCAGAGGCGGCGGCGTTCTTCCTCGTGCTCGCCGACGGTCGCAGCGAGATCACCCTGCCCGCCTTCGAGGTCGCGAGCCTCGCCTGCGTCGAGGGCCACGTGCTCGTGCAGCGCGCGCACCTCGAGTTCTCCTCGGTGCGCGGCTACGGCGCGGTGACGCTGCGCGAGGGCCGGATCGTGGGCGGTCACACGATGTCGATCCGCGATCACGAGGAGGACAGGAGCGACTGCGGCAACGCATGGGACGGCGTCCAGCTCGTGCCCGTGCTGCGCGAAGGTGCGCCGATCGGTGGGCTCGTGATCGGCGCGGGCGGGCGACCGCTCTTCGAGGTGGCGCGAGGCGACGTGGGCGACATCGCGACGCCAGCGATGTGGCCTGGCGAGGGCGGCGAGCCCCCGCGCGCGTTGAACGAGGCGGGCCTCGCGTACGGCGACGAGCGCGTACCGCTCGCGCTGCGCGAGACCGCCGAGGGGCTCTTCGCGATCGCCGCGCCGGATGCGGCGCCCGTCTGCACGCTCGAGGTGAACGACGCCGACGGCCAGACGAACGTGCGCCCCGACCCTTCCACCCGTCGCGAGCCCGTGGGCACGCTGCCCAACGGCACGCAGCTCCACCCGGCCGAGCAGCGCGGGCGCTGGTATCGGCTCGAGACGCCGCTGCGCGGCTGGGTCTTCGCGACGAGCCTCCGTCGACGCTGCGACGCGCGGTGAGAGGACGTGGCCCCGTGATATGTCCGCGCCATGTCCTCGCCGACGCCCTCGGAGCCGGTCGATCAGCACCTCGCGCGCGCGCTCGCGGAGCTCGGCGGAGCCCGTGATTCCGGCGCGCTCGAGCGTCCGGTGCGCGCCTCGAGCGCGCTCACAGGGCATCGCGCGCTCGAGCTCTTCGACGATCAGATCGGCAGCCGACAGCTCGATCTCGCGGCGCGCTGGCTGCGGGCGCAGGGCAAGGGCTTCTACACGATCGGCAGCGCGGGCCACGAGGGCAACGCGGCCGTCGCAGCGGCCCTCCGGCCCACGGATCCGGCCCTTCTGCACTACCGCTCGGGCGCGTTCTACCTCGCGCGCGCACGGCAAGCAGGCCACGCGCAGGCACGCGAGGACGTGATGCGCGGCGTGTGCGCGGCGGCGAGCGAGCCCATCGCCGGCGGGCGCCACAAGGTCTTCGGACACGCCGAGCTCGCGGTGATCCCGCAGACCTCCACGATCGCCTCGCACCTACCGCGCGCGGTGGGCGTGGCCTTCGCGATCGAGCGCGCGAAGAAGCTCGGCGTGCGCTCGCCGTGGCCCGCCGACGCGATCGTGGTGACGAGCTTCGGCGACGCGTCGGCGAACCACTCGACCGCCACCGGCGCGATCCACACGGCCTGTCACTGCGCACACCAGCACCTGCCCCTGCCGGTGCTCTTCGTGTGCGAGGACAACGGCCTCGGCATCAGCGTCGCGACGCCGCACGGCTGGATCCGCGCGGCCTACGGCAGCCGAGATCACCTCCGCTTCTTCGAGGCGAACGGCTGCGAGCTCGCCGAGGCGTTCGAGGTGGCGCAGGCCGCCGCCACGTACGTGCGCGAGACGCGCCGCCCAGCGTTTCTCCACCTCCGCACCGTGCGCTTCATGGGGCACGCGGGCTCGGACGCGGAGGTCACGTACCGGAGCCCCGCCGAGATCCGCGCCGACTACGCGCGCGATCCGATCCTCGCCACCGCGCGCCTCTTGGTGAGCGCCGGCGTCGCGACCGGCGCCGAGCTCGCCGAGCGCTACGCACGAGAAGAGCGGGAGGTTCGCGCGATCGCCCTCGCCGCCGCGGGCGAGCCGCAGCTCGCGAGCGCCGCCGAGGTGATGGCGCCGCTCGCGCCGCGCGACGACGTCCGCGTGGCCGAGCGCGTGGCGCGCACGGTGGGCACGAGCGAGGCGCGCGCCCGCATGCACGACGGAAGGCTCCCCGAAGACGAGGGCCCGCTCACGCTCTCGCTCGCGATCAACCGAGCCCTCGCGGACGCGCTCGCCGCCGATCCACGCACGCTGATCTTCGGAGAGGACGTGGGCCGCAAGGGCGGCGTCTACGGCCTCACCAAGGGCCTGCTCAAGCGCGCGGGCGCGGGCCGCGTGTTCGACACGCTCCTCGACGAGCAGTCGATCCTCGGCCTCGCGCTCGGCAGCGCGGTGAGCGGCTTTCTGCCGATCGCCGAGATCCAGTACCTCGCGTACCTCCACAACGCCGAAGATCAGCTGCGCGGCGAGGCCGCGACGCTCCGCTATTTCTCGAACGGCCAGTACACGAACCCGATGGTCGTGCGCATCGCTGGCTACGGCTACCAGAAGGGCTTCGGCGGTCACTTCCACAACGACGACTCGGTCGCCGTCCTGCGAGACATCCCCGGCCTCGTGATCGCCTCGCCCGCGCGCCCCGACGACGCCGCCGCGATGCTCCGCACCTGCCTCGCCACCGCGAGCGAGAACGGCTCGGTGTGCGTGTTCCTCGAGCCGATCGCGCTCTACCACAGCCGCGATCTCCACACCGAAGGCGACGCCGCGTGGCTCGCGCCGTACGTGCCTCCGTCGCGCTGGGCCGAGGCGCATGTGCCCCTCGGATCGGCGCGCCTCTACCCCGCCGATCGCACGCCCGCGCTCACGATCGTGACGAGCGGAAACGGCCTGTTCATGAGCCTCCGCGTGCAGAGGAGGCTCGCCACCGAGGGCCTCTTCGTGGACGTGCTCGATCTCCGCTGGCTCGCGCCGCTGCCGATCGCCGACGTGCTCGCGCACGCCTCGCGCACGCATCGCGTGCTCTGTGTGGACGAGACGCGGCGGACCGGCGGCATCGCCGAGACGGTGATGGCCGCGCTGCTCGATCGAGGCTTCGACGGCAAGCTCGCGCGTGTGGCCAGCGCCGACAGCTTCATCCCGCTCGGCGACGCCGCGCGCCTCGTGCTCCTCGACGAGCCCACGATCGAGCGCGCCGTGCGTGCGCTCGCGGCGAGGTGAGAGCCGAGGCCTCGACGCGAAGGTGAGGGCCGATCAGGCGTGCGCTGCGTCGGGCGTGGAGAGCCACGACGCGAAGTGCCCGCGGGCGAGCTCGGCGAAGCGTGCGGGGTGCTCCTCGTGCGCGAAGACCTTGCCGGGGATCGCCTCCACGCGCGCGCCGCCACCGAAGGCTGGCATTGTGGGCACGAGGCGCGCGAGCGGAAACCACGGATCGTCTCGGCCCCACACGAAGAGCACGGGCGCCACGATCGCGCGGTGCACGCGCTCGAGCTCGTCGATCGTGCGCCAGTCGAAGTCGCGCACCACGCCCCATGCGCCCGAGAACGCCCGCGCTTCGCGCAAGGGCTCCACGAAGAGCGTGCGCACCTCGCCCTCGAGGAGCGAGAGATCGTCGAAGGCCCCGCCGAAGCCCATGGGCGAGCGCAGGAAGGCGCGTGAGCCGAGGAGCGCGCGAAAGAGGGCTCCGCCTCCGGGCACGTGACGCATCGCGACGGTGGCCACGAGCATCGGCGGCCGATAGCCCGCGATCTCCGTGTTGCCGCTCACGATGCCGGTGCAGCGCCCGCCGAGGCGCGCCGCCGCGAGGCGCGCGATGCATCCGCCGCTGTCGTGGGCGACGAAGCCCACGCGTGCGAGGCCGAGCTGGTCGATCGCGCGGATCACCCTCTGGGACTGCGCCTCGAGCGTGAACGTCGTCTGCTCGCTCCACTCGCTCTGGCCTGCGCCCGCGAGGTCGAGGACGTGGCAGGTGAAGTGCTCCGCGAGGTGCGGCACGACGTGCCGGAAGGTGGCGCCGTGGAGCGGCCAGCCGTGGAGGAACACGAGATCGGGGCCGTGACCGATGCGGCGGTGCGCGAGCTTCGCGTCGCCGACGTCGAGGAGCTGAAACGTGGTCGTCATGTGCCCAGCGTGGGCCGGGGCGAAGCGCCCACCATGACCTCCGAGGTCAAGCTCTCGCGGTGGGGCTCGAGGTCAGGGGCTCACGCCTTGCCGATCGTTCCGTCGGCGAGTCCGTCGCGGAGCTTGCGCATCTCGGCGACCTCCGCGAGCACCACGAGCGTGGAGCCGTGCTCGAGGACCAGGCCCGGCTCCGGGTTGTAGGCGAAGCGTCCATCGGCGAAGCGCACCGCGATGACGAGGCCCTTGGTCTTCTGCCGGATGTTCGTCTCGCGGATCGGCAGGCCCACGAGCGAGCTCGACTCGGGGATCGTGACCTCCTCGATGCGGAGGTTCTGGTTCGGATCGCGGAGCATGAGGTCGAGGAATTCCACGACCGTGGGACGGATCGCCTCCGACGCGAGCCGCAGGCCGCCGATCTGCGTGGGCGAGACCACCGCGCGTGCGCCAGCGCGCAGGAGCTTGGGACGCGCCGAGACCTCCACGCACTTGGCGATGATGCGCGCCTTGGGGTTGAGCGCGCTCGCGGTCACGGTGACGAAGAGGTTGTCCTTGTCCTCCGAGAGCGCCGCCACGATGCCGCGGCAGCGCGCGATGCCCGCCTCCTCGAGCACGTGATCGTCGGTGCCGTCACCGACGACGTAGAGGAAGCGATGGCTCGGACGATCGAAGCGCTCGTGCAGCTCGCTCAGCCGGTGACGGCTGCGATCGACGACGACGAAGGGCACGTGACACTGGATGAACTCCTCGATCACGTGGATGCCCGTCGTGCCCGCGCCGCACACGATGTAGTGGCCCTCGAGCTTGTCGATCACCTGTCTCATGCGGTTTCTCCGGAAGGCATCGCGGATGTCGCCCTCGACGATGAACGCGGTGAGCGTCGAGACGAAGTAGACGAGGGTGCCCGAGCCGAGGACGATGAGGCCCACGGTCCAGAGGCGCGCGTACGGGTGCTCGTGCAGGCCGGTCAGCGTCTCGCCGAAGCCCACCGTCGAGAGCGTGATGATCGTGAAGTAGAAGCAGTCGCCCCAGCTCCAGTGGTCGCCGCCGATCACGTGGAAGCCGGACGCCCCCACGACCACCACCGCCACGAGCCAGCCCGCCGCCACGAAGAGGCGCGTGCGCAGGGCGAGCTGCTGCTCGATCGCGTCTTGGAGCCGGCGTTCCGTCGGCGTCGCCATGGGCGCGCGCGAGCATGCCCTTTTCCGGGGCGTGACGGCTACAGTGCCGCGCCGGAACAGCGTCGCGGTGGCTCCACGTTCTCACCGCGCCCCGAGAGCTCCCCTTCGTGACCGACGACGCCTCCCCGCCGAAAGAGCCCGCCGCCACGCCCGCGAGCCCGCGCGTGGGTCGCGGCGTGCTGTGGATCAGCGCGGCGAAGATCCTCTTCGTCCTCCTCGGCTTCGCGGTGCAATTCGGGCTGCCCCGCGTGCTCGCGGATCGCACGGAATTCGGCCTCCTCTCGGCCGCGATCGCGTTCACCGTGATCCTCACCAACGCGATGACGAGCTCGATGGTGCAGACCACGAGCAAGCTCGTCGCCGAGGCGCGAGAGGGCTCGATCGTGCGACCGATCGCGTCGCGGCACGCCCTCATGGCGCTCGCGATCGCGGCCGTCGTGCTCGGCGCCGCGGGCCTCGTGGGCACGTACGTCCTCGGGAACGCCTCGATCGCGCCGCTCGTGCGGCTCGCGAGCGTGGTGGTGCTCGCCTACGCCGTGTACTCCACCGCGATCGGGGCGCTCAACGGCGCGCACGCGTTCGATCGCCAGGCGCGCCTCGACGCGACCTTCTCGACGGTGCGCACGCTGGGCCTCCTCGGCGGCGGCCTCGCGATGGGGGTGGCGCTCTCGGCGATGACCGGCTTCGCCACCGCCGCGGTGACCATGGCCGTCGTGGGCACCCTCGCCGCGCGCCTCTACGAGCGACCCACGGGGCGTGTCCCCGAGCTCGGCGAGCACCTGCGCATCCTCCTGCCCATCGCGCTCTACCAGCTCGCGCTCAACGGCCTGCTCCAGCTCGACATCGAGGCGCTCGTCACGGGCGCCACGCTCGAGGCAGGCGCGCGCGGCCTCTCGGAGGCCCAGGCCGCCGACGTCGGCGCCGAGGCCGCGGGCCTCTACCGCGTGGGCCAGACGCTCGCGTTCGTCCCCTATCAGCTCATGACCAGCGTGACGCTCGTGCTCTTTCCCGTGGTCGCCCACGCCTCGAGCGCAGGCGCCGAGGACGAGGCGCGACGCACGGTCGAGGCCGCGCTGCGGTTCTCGCTGCTCTTCGTCGCGGGTCTGCTCGCGCCCCTTTCGGGCGGCAGCGGCGCCGCGGTCCGCCTCGCCTTCCCCGCGGCCTACGAGGGCGCGCACGAGATCGTGCCGATCCTCGCGCTCTCGCAGCTCTTCTTCGCCATGGGCGTGATCCAGGCCACGGTGCTCATCGGCCGCGGCCGGCTCTGGCAGACCGTCGGCATCGCGGCCCTCTCGCTGGCGGTGGGCCTCGGCGGCGACGTGCTCGCGTGGTGGCTCAGCCCGGGCGCCCTCGCCCTCGGAACGGCCGTGGGCACCAGCGTGGGCAGCGTGCTCTTCGCGATCCTCACGGGGCTCGCGCTGCGCCGCGATCTGCGCGTGTCGGTGCCGCCGCTCGTGCTCGTGCGCACCTTCGTCGCGGCGCTCGCGGGCGCCGTCGTCGCGTGGCTCGTGCCTGCGCCCAGCCGTATCGCAGGCCTGGGCGCCCTGATCGCGGGGGGCCTCGCCTACCTGGCTGCGCTCGCCATCACACGGGAGCTGGGCGCGAGCGAGGTCGAGCTCGTGCGTCGCCTCGTCCGCCGTCGTCCCGGATCCTGATCCCACGAGGCCCAGGCCCCGAGCAGGTGTTCAGGATCGGCGCGGCCCCGGCGCAGGCGAGCCGGCTCCGTGCTCCCGCGGAGAGAGGGTGATAGGTTGCCGCGACGGTCGCGCCGGGCCTTCCGTGAACCACGCCCGACGGGCGTGCAACGGACACGAGTCCTCGCGGCAAGCACCCATGACCTCGTCCTCTCCTCAGCCTTTGCCACCGCGAACGCCCCTGGCCGTGGGCCCCGTCGCTGGCGGGCCGAACGCGAAGGGCGACACGTTCGATCTGCGCACCCAGATCCTCATCCTCTGGGCGCACCGCTGGATCGTGCTCTTCGTCACCATCGCCGTCGCTGGTGGCGTGGCCTTCTGGACGCTCCGACAGCCCCGGATCTACGAGGCGATCTGCACGATCGAGTACGACCCCACGCCGCCGCGACCGCTGGGCACCAAGGTCGAGGACGTGTCCTCGCCGAGCCTCTCGCCGTACTCGAACCGCGAGTTCTACGAGACGCAGAACCGCATCATCGCGAGCCGCGTCGTGGCCGAGATGGTCGTGCGTCGCCTCGGCCTGCACCGCGACCCCGACTTCCTCGGCATCCCGCCCGAGCAGCGCGCCGACTGGCAGGGCGCCACCGTCGAGGTGGCCGCCGAGGTGGTGCGAGGCTCGCTCGCGGTCGAGCAGGTCCGAGACACGCGCCTCGTGCTGATCCGCTTCCGAGACCGCGACCGCGAGCGCGCGCAGCGGATCGCGAACGCCATCGCGGATGCGTACATCGAGAAGACGATGAACGACCGCATGAGCTCGACCGTGTCGGCGCTCGAGTGGCTCGGCACGCAGGTCGACGAGCTCCAGGGCGAGCTCCACCAGGCCGACGAGGCGCTGCACCACTTCAAGCAGGAGCACGACGTGCTCTCGCTCTCGATGGAGGATCGCCAGAACCTCATCGCGAACGAGATCGAGCTCCTCAGCCGCTCGCTCACCGAGACGCGCGTGCACCGGATCGAGCTCCAGTCGCGCGTCACGCAGCTCCGCCAGGCGGTGGAGTCCGATCCGCTCACCGCCGCCACGCCGGCGATCAGCGAGCTCTCCAACGTGCAGGAGCTCCGCGGCAGGCTGAGGATCAAGCAGGCCGAGCTCGAGGCGCTCCGCACGCGCTACGGCCCGGCGCACCCGCAGATGGTGGCCCTCCAGACCGAGATCGACACCATCCGCCACGACGTCGAGCTGGAGGTCCGCACCGTGCTCCGTGCGCAGGAGGCCGAGCTGCGCGAGGCCCAGGGCACCGAGCGCGGTCTCTCGTCGGCGCTCACGCGCGCCAACGAGCAGGGCATGGAGCTCAACCACTGGGAGATGGAGTACAGCCACCTCGTCCGCGAGCGCGACAGCAAGGCCGCCATCTACGACCTCGTCCTCAAGCGCAGCGCCGAGGCCGACCTCACGCGGATGCTGCGCGTCACCAACGTGCGCTTGGTGGATCGTGCGCTCGTGCCCCGCATCCCCGTGGCGCCGCGGGTCACGCTCAACCTGGGCGGCGGCATCGCCGCGGGCCTCTTGCTCGGCATCCTCATCGCCCTCCTCGCGGAGCGGAGCGATCGCCGCATCCGCAACATCGAGGACATCGAGGGCCTGGGCCTCGCCGTGCTGGGCCTCGTGCCGCGCATCGGCAGCGCCGCCGCCGAGGGCCCGCGACGCCGACGCGGCAAGAGCGCGCAGGCGTCGTCGAACAAGGATCTCATCGCGCACCAGCAGCCGATGTCCGGTGTCGCGGAGAACCTACGAACCATCCGTACGAACCTCTCGTTCATGGGCGCCGACGGGCGGCTGCGCGCGTTCGTCGTGACGAGCGCCTCACCCCGCGAGGGCAAGTCGACGGTCGCCATCAACCTCGCGATCACGCTCGCCCAGAGCGGCAAGCGGGTGCTCCTCGTCGACACCGATCTCCGTCGACCGCGCGTGCACCGCGCCTTCGGACTCAACGCACGACGCGGCGTGACGACGGCGCTCGTGGGGGAGGCCAAGCCCGCCGACGTGATCCTCACGACCGAGGTCCCCGGCCTCGACGTGGTCGCGTGCGGCCCGATCCCGCCCAACCCGAGCGAGCTCCTCCACACCGACGCCTTCCGTCAGTTCATCGACGCCCTGCGCGACAAGTACGACCACGTCATGTTCGACAGCCCGCCCCTCGGCGCCGTCACCGACGCGGCCATCCTCGCGGCCCAGCTCGATGGCGTCATCGTCGTCGTGAAGTCGCAGAGCACCACGCGCGAGGCCCTGCGTGTCACGGCCCGCCAGCTCAACGACGTCGGCGCGCGCGTGCTAGGCGCCGTCTTCAACGACGTCGATCTCTCGCACGGCCGCTACGGCGAGGGCACCTACTACTACTACCGCCGCGCCGGCTACTACTCGTCGGACGAAGAAGGCGGCGGCGGCACGGGCGGCGGCGCGAGCGGCGGCGGCGACACCAAGAGCGACGGCGCAGCCCCGGCCCCCGCGGACTGAGAGACCGAGAAACAATCGACCGATGCGCTTGGGGACGCCACGCGGCGGGGTTGCGCAGCAACCCCAGGAGCGCGCGAGAAAGCGAGCTTGGGGAGCGTCGAGCAGGGGGGAATGGGGGGGAGTTGCCGACTCCCCCCGACCGCGCCGAAGGCGCGAGAAACACTGAGAGAGGGAGAAAGAATCGCCGGGGACGCCACGCGGCGGGGTTGCGCAGCAACCCCAGGAGCGCGCGAGAAAGCGAGCTTGGGGAGCGTCGAGCAGGGGGGAATGGGGGGGAGTTGCCGACTCCCCCCGACCGCGCCGAAGGCGCGAGAAACACTGAGCTTCCTGGGTCGAGGGACCTCCGGCGAACCAATCACTCGAGGCCGAGGCCGAGCGCGATCAGCATCGCGGAGCCGTTGAGCATCATGTGCAGCGTGATGGGCGCCGCGAGGCCGCGTGAGCGCAGGCGCGCCCAGCCCAGGATCGCCCCGAGGAACATGGGCCCGATGAAGAGCGGACCGTGCCCGCCGATGTGGAGCACGCCGAAGATCGCGGCCGTCACGAGCACGGCGGGGAACGCCTCCGTGAGCCTCGCGAGGTGCGGCGCGAGCACGCCTCGGAAGAGCGACTCCTCCGCGATCGGCGCGAGCACGGCGGCGGCCACGAAGGTGAGCACCGCATCGAGGGGCGTGCGGCCCGCGCCCGACACGAGCTCGGCCACCGGCGCCTCGTCGAGCGCGCCCTCGGCGAAGAAGAAGATCGCGAGCGGCGTGGCGAGCGTGAGCGCGCGAGGCATCCACGCGAGCACGTAGAGCGCGCCCTGCGCCACGGTGCGCGCATAGCCCAGGCGCGGCTCGCGATCGGCGAGGCTCGGGCCGAGGCCGCGGTGGTAGGCGAGGAGTGTCAGCGCCATCGCGGTGAGCACGATCTCGGAGACGAAGATCTCGATCGTCTCGAAGCGCACGTTCCAGCTCACGAGCAAGGGACACGCGAGCGCGGCGAGCAGCCCACCGAGCGTCGGACCACCGAAGAGCACCCCCACGAACGGAACGACGACCTTGGCGGTCTCGGACCACGCGAGCGCGCGCCGATGCCCCCACACGAAGAGCGCGAGCACCACCGCGGCGACGGCGCCCAGACCCACCCACGTGCCCGGGCTCTCGAAGGCCGCGAGCGTCGCGTCCCGATCGGGCAGGGCGTCCGCGCAGCGCGCCGCGTCGAGAGGGACCGGCCGGAAGGGCCCCGCGACGGGCGTGGCCACCACGCTCAGCGACTCGGCGCCACGCCGGAGCACCAGCGTGCGCGGCGCGAGCGGACCGGTGGCGATCGCCTCCGTCAGCGCCTCGCGATCCGCCACCGGCACGCCATCGACCTCGACGATGCGATCCTCGGCCGCGATCCCCGCGTCGGCCGCTGGCGAGCCCGGCGCGACCGAGATCACCCGCGCACCCGCTTCTTCGTCGGTCGCGTCGTCGAGGACGACGCCGATCCTCGGACGTGGGCCCATCGCCAGCGGCGTGGGCGTGGCCGTCGCGCTCGTCGACGGCGGCGCGAAGCCGCCGCTCGCCAGCTCGCGCGCGGCGGGCGTGGTGGTGGCGAGCATCGCGACGAGCACCAGCACGTCGAGCGCGCCGAGCGCGAGGATGCGCCGCGCCCAGCGCTCCTCGCGACCACGGAGGCGCATCCAGCCGATGCCCGCGAGGATCACCG
>JAIBCE010000339.1 GCA_019694315.1 Sandaracinaceae bacterium | reverse complement strand
GTACGCGGGCGAGTCCTCCATGCGCTTGCGGTATGCGAGGGTGACGCCTCCCCACGCGTCGAGCAGCGGGTCGAACGAGGGCGCGCGGCCCTCGGCGCCGGCGCGCGCACGCTCGGCGCGGATCGCGCGCCCGTGCGCGAGGAGATCCTCGAGGATCCCGCGCTCCTCGGCGTCGAGGCGCTCGAGGAGCGCGGCCTCGCGCGCGGGCGCGCCGTGCGTGGCGAGCTCCCACTGCGCGAGCACCTTCTCGCACTGCACCACGTAGTACGCGCGGAGCTCGGTGGCCGTGTCGATCGCCGTGAGGCCCCCGCCGATCACGATCGCGGGCAGGCGCACCTGGAGGCTCACGAGCGTCGAGCGCTTCGCGGCGCCGGTGAGCTGGAGGCCCATGAGGAAGTCGCTCGCCTGGCGCAGGCCGCGCGCGAGGTTGTTCTCCACCTCGACGATCGTGGGCTTGCCCGCGCCTGCGGCGATCGCGACGTGATCGAAGCCGTGACGCCACGCGTCCTCGAGCGTGATCGTGCCGCCGAAGCGCACGCCCCCGAAGAGGCGCAGCGTCTGCCTCCGCGCGAGCGTGAGGTAGAGGAGCGTGAGGAAATTCTTGTCCCAGCGCACCGTGATGCCGTACTCGCTCACGCCACCGAAGCCGTAGAGCGTGCGCTCGTCGAGCTCGGCACAGAGGTCGGCGAAGCGCTCGATCGGCCCCTCGAGCAGCGTGCGCGGCAGCGGCTCGAGCTTGAGGCCGTCGATGCCGACCACGCCGAAGCCCTCTTGCACGAGGTGATGCGCGAGCGTGTAGCCCGCGGGGCCGAGGCCCACGACGAGCACGTCGTGACCGTGATAGGCGCGAGGGAAGGGCCTGCGCGGATGGAGCGGGTTCCACCGCGTGAGGAGGCCGTAGATCTCGACGCCCCACGGCATCGTCAGCACGTCGGTGAGGATGCCGGTCTCGATCTCGGGGATGTTCACCGGGGCCTGCTTCTGGAACACGCACGCGCGCATGCAGTCGTTGCAGATGCGGTGCCCGGTGCCGGGCAGCAGCGGATTGTCGACCGTGATGATCGCGAGCGCGCCGATCGCGTCGCCGGTGCGGCGCACGGAGTGCGCCTCGGAGATCTTCTCGTCGAGCGGGCAGCCCGTGAGCGGCACCCCGAGCGGGCTCGGCTTGTACGCGCCCTCCTTCGTCCCCCCGTCGTCCTTGTTCCGAAAGCCCTTGCTGCACGAGTCCTTGTCGCGGTCGTGGCAGTAGAGGCAGTACTCGACCTCGTTGCGCACCTCGAGGCGGCTCATGCGTCGATCGGTGAGCTTGAAGCCGTCGCGGTGGCGGAGGTGATGCTCCGGGGCCGCGATCTCCTCGGGCCGGTCGCGGCTCGGACGACGGATCTGGACGAGCGCGTCGTGGCTCACGGGCGCGGGCAGGCGAAAGGCCATCCAGTGTCCGAGCTGATCGCGGCGCTCGACGAGCCGGCGCTCGAGCTGCTCGAGGAGCGTCGCGACCACGGCCTTGTCGCGCTCGCGATCGCCTGCGCTCGCGCCCATCGCGGCGGCGATCGCGGAGAGGCGCGCCGCACGCTCGCCCACGAGATCGGCGCGCTTGAGCTCCATCTCGAGGTCGAGCAGCTCGCACGCGAGCGAGGCCACCGCGAGCTCGCGCTCGGCGTCGAGGTCGAGCGCGGCGAGCACGCGCCGCACCTCGCGATCGTGCGCCGCATCGAAAGGCACCGCGCCACGCTTGATCGCGCGACGCTTCACGAGCTGGTCCTGCATGCGGAAGAGGGGCGCGACCTCCTGGGCGTCGGTCATGAGCGCCCGCCGCGCCTCGCTCACGCCGAAGAGGCGCGCGACGAAATCGCCCAGAAAAGGGGCAGATTCGGTGAGCACCTCGCTCACGGCCTGAGGTCTCATGCCCTCGCCGCGACAGGCGCGGTACGCGAGCAGGCGTGCGTGCGCCTCGGGGGCGAGGGCGGCGAGCTCGGAGAGGAAGCGCGCGTCGAGCGCCTCGAGCGCATCGGGAGCGAAGAGATCGTCGAAGGAGAGGCCGCTCGTCGTGAGCGCAGGGATCGTCGTGGCCATGATGCGGCGCGGACTATACGGGCCGCGAACGCTGGGGCTAGCGCTGGACGCGGGCGCTCGCGGTCCGCGGGCGCGGTGCTCGCGTCGAGCAGAAAACGTGCGAGCCTCGCGGGCCATGAGCGAGAAGGAAGAGGCGAACATCACCGCGCTCGACGCGCCGTTCGTCGTCCGGGTCGCCGCCGCGTTCCAGGCGGTGTCGGGGCTCTACCTCGTGCTCTCGGCGGCCCAGCTGCTCTCGAGCATCCGCTTCTTCGGGGAGCTCCAGCTCATGCAGTACACGAACTGGGCCTTCGTGCCGCTGGCCGTGCTGCAGGTGGTGAGCGCCGCGCAGGTCGTCCGCGTGCGGCCGCCCTGGGGGGTGATCGGGACGGTGCTCTCGGCGCTGATCGCGCTCGCGGTCACTGCGTGGATCGCCGCCAACGTCTACTTCACGATCTTCTCGTGCATGCAGCTCGGCACGCTCGTGTTCGCGTGGATCGCCGCGATCCTGGCGCCCTTCACGATCGGCCCGATCGCGCGCGCCGGCCGCGCCCGCAAGGCGCTCGAGGAGCAGGGGATGGATCTCGGGCTCTGACCTCGCGGCTCGCAGCTCGGGCTCGGATCCCTGATCAGCGCGCGTCGAGGTCAGCGCTCGCGTCGGGGCCCGGTGCGCTCGCCGCCGGTGCGCTCGCGTCGGTGGGCTGGCTCGCGTCGTCGCTCGCGATCGCGGCGTCGCTCGGCCCCGCGTCGAGCTCGCTCCGGCAGATGCCGCTCGTACAGCTGAGCCCGCTCTCGCACTCGCTCGCGCGGGTGCACGGCTCGCCAGGGCCCTTGAGCACCGGCGCGGTCGCGCAGCCCGTGTTGCCCATCGAGAGCGGCACCGAGAGCACCGCGAGGCCGACCCCCAGACACACGAACGCCGCGCGGAGCGCTCTCTCGCGGGAGGCTGCGCGCGGCGTCGACGGCATCGCCAGAGTGTTACGCGGGGACGCGCGTGCCGCAATTCGCGCAGAACTTCGCGCCTGGCGGGTTCACGAGGTTACAGCCCGTGCAGGGCTTGGGCTGCGGCGGGCCCATCGCCGCGCCGCACTCGGCGCAGAACTTCCCGGGGGGCACACGCGCGCCGCACTGCGTGCAGATCGCCTGACCCCCAGCGGGCGCCGCTGCTGCCGCCGCGCCACCCTGCGGCATCGTCGGCGCGCCCTGCTGCTGCGGATAGCCCTGCTGCGGGTAGCCCTGCGGGGGCATGCCGCCCTGCGGAGGCATCCCGCCCTGCGGACCGTAGCCGGGCATCCCCTGCACCTGCTGGCCGTACATGTTCGCCATGGCCATGCCCATGCCGAAGCCCATGCCGCCCTGCATCATGCCGCCGCCCTCGCCGCCGCCCTTGGCCATGCCCTGGCCTGCGCCGAGCATCGCCTCTGCCGCCGCGTACTGCATGTAGTTGCCCGCGCCGAGCTCGTCCTTGGCGCGCTTCTTCGCCTTGATCTCGGCGTACTTGTCCTGCGCCTCCTGCAGGCGCTTCATCTCCTCCTCGGAGAAGTTGATCGAGAAGTCGCCGAGGCCGAGGAACTGCACGCCGATCTCGGAGAGGTCGTCGCACTTCTGGAGGAACGACTGACCGAGCTCGTCGTGGTACGCGCCGAGGGCCTGGACCTCGATCTTCTGGCGGATCACGAAGTTCGGCACCGTCTTCTTGGCGGCGTTCATGAACTTCGTCTGGATGAAGCTCTCGACGCGATCGTTCGAGGTCTGATCGCCGAGGCCGAGGTAGTTCACGATGAAGCGGTCGGGCTCCGCGATCCGCCACTGGAAGGTGCCGAAGATGCGCGGGCTCACCGTGATCTCGAGCTCCGGGTCCTTCATCGCCTGGAGCGGGCCGCCGAACTTCGTGTCGCGGATGGGCCGCATCGTCACGAAGTAGAGGTCCGTGATGAAGATGTTGCCGCCCGTGACCGAGTCGACGAGGTTCGAGAGGAACGGGATGTTGCCCGTGTCGAGCGTGTGGCGCTGGCCCACGCCGGCGGTGCGCAGCACGCCCACGAGCGCGCCGTCGCGGAAGAACACGGCCGCCTCGTCCGCACCGATCGTGAGCTGCGACCACTTCGGAATCGTTCGCTCGGGGTGCTTGTAGACGATGTGCTGCTTCGCGGCGTCGGGGCGCGCGATGATCATCTCCTGCACGCCGCCCCTCACGAAGTCCATGATCCCCATGTCGCGGTCTCCTCTCGTTTCGCCGGTCCGTCGGCACGGCGCCGAGGTGCTTCCTCGCCGCCGCGAATGAACCAAGAATACCGATCGTCCATTTCATTCGGAAGCGCAGAGAACGATGTGGCTCAGCCCTGACGCCCGCCCGGCGCCCGATGCCTGGGAACTCTCACGCTCCCGCGTTGTCGGGTGGCTGGTGAGACGAGTCACTGAAGCGTCCCTGCTCGCCGTCGCGCTCTGGCTCGTGCCGTGGGCGCACGCCCAGTCCGATGCCGGCGTCGAGGGCGCGCGCAGCACCGATGCTGCGTCCGACGCGGCGGCCGATCCGGCGCTCGAGGAGTTCCGCGCGCTCGTCGACTCGGATCCGTTCGCGGGTGACGATCCCGTGGGCGGCACCGAGGACGGGGCGACGGTCGATCCGCTGGCGGCCGAGGGCACGAGCGATCTCCGCACCGCGAGCCTCCCGGCCGAGGACGAGCTCGTGAGCGAGCGCCTCCCGATCGTGCGGGGCGAGGTGCTCTCGGCCATCGCGGGCGTGCGTGAGGTCGAGCACCGGACGCACGTGGAGCTCGTCGCCGGGCTCGCGATCGTCCGTACCGAGCTGCGCTTCGAGTCGAGCGCGCGCTATGCCGCCGAGGTGGGCTATCGGCTCGCGGTGCCGGAGGGGGCCGCGCCGTTCGCGCTCGAGGTGTGCCGCGCCGACGGCTCGTGTCGTCACGGCGTGCTCGAGACGAGCGAGGCCCGCGCCCTCTCGGCCTACGACGCGGCGCTGGTGGCGAGTGGCCCGATCGCCCAGGATTCTCGGCCGATCGCGGTGATCGAGCGCGCGGACGGCGCCCGCGTGCTGCGCGCCGTGCCGGTGCCCGCCGCGGGCGTGGGCGGCGACGGCGCCGCGGCCCACGGGGCGCTGATCGAGCGCCTCGGCTACGCGGTGCCGGTGCCCGTGCACGGCGGTGTCGCGCGCGTGACCCTGCCGCCGCGCGGCTCGGATCTCCGCGCCGCCGACGAGGTGATCTCGCTCGCCACGAGTGATCTCGTCGTGCCCGAGCTCGACGCGGTGGAGGTGCTGCCGACCGACACGGTGGAGCGCCGCGCGGTGCAGGGCGTGGAGATCGTCGCGCATGTGCCGCGCACGTGGACCTCGCGCACCGAGGCGTGGACGGCGCCGTGCGCGGGGCAGCGCTGCGTGTGGGTTCGCTCGCAGGCGGCGCGCCCGGAGCTCGCGCGACAGGACGTGATCCTCGCGCTCGACGTGAGCCCCTCGACGAGCGCCGGCGCGCGCGGTCTCGTGCCCGAGGCGGCCATGTCGCTGCTCGGCTCGCTGCCGGCGGGCAGCCGCGTGCGCGTGATCGCGGTCGCGGCGCGCGCGGAGATCGTGGTGGACGCGTGGACGGACGCGACGGAGATCGAGGAGTCGGCGCTGCGTCGCGCGACGGACCTCGAGCTCGGCTCGGCGACCCGCTTCGACGCGCTGTGGTCGGCGATCGAGGGCAGCGCGACGCTCGGCACGACGGTGGTCTGGATCGGTGACGGTGGACTGACCTCGAGCGACGAGAGCGCGCGCGCGATCGACGCGGCCGACGCGCGGGGCCTCTCGCTGCGCGTGATCTCGGTGGCCGATCGACCGAGCACCGCGGCGCTGGTCGCGCTCGCGGCTCGCTTTCGGATGCCGATCGTCGAGGCGCATCGCGAGGCGCTGCTCGCCGCGCGGCATCGTCGTGAGCCGCTCGACGAGAGGCTCGCGGGCGTGCTCGCGTCCTCGCCCGTCGTGCCGCTGAGCGTGCGAGGGCTGGGCGCGACCCATCCGGTGTCGCTCGTCGCGGGCGGGGCCAGCTCCTGGTCTGCGCGCGTCACCGCGCCGCCCGCCGTGCAGGTGTCGGGGCAGAGCCTCGCCGTGACCCAGGCGAGCGGCGATCTCGCGCTCGCCGTGGCGGCGATCGGTGCCAGGGCCACGCGCGTGGTCGCCGCCGACGCCTCGCGGGAGGTGATGGCGTGTGGCCAGAGCCAGACGGTGCTCCACGGCTCGGCGTCTCTTCCGCGCGTCACGCCCTTGCCCAATCGCTTCGCGGTGGTCGAGCGACGCGCGTGTCGGCCGAGCGCGCAGGCAGCCGCGGCGACGGCGCATCGACGATCGGGTCTCTCGCCGGCCGCGCTCCTGCGTACGCTGCGACAGCGGATCCTCCCGCGTGCGCGCGACTGTTTCCGGAGCGATCGCCGAGGTCGGGCGGAGTACTCGACGCAGGTGCAGTTGCTGTTGACGCTCGCGGACCAAGAGATCGTCGACGTGCGCGCCGAGGGCGCGATCGAGCCGGCGCTGCGCGCGTGCATGGTGCGCGCGGCCGACGGCCTCGAGGTCCCGCCCTTCGAGGGCGTGATCCTCGCGCGCTGGCCCCTCTACTCTCGGCCAGAGCTCGGACCGCCCACGCTCGAGCTCCACCCCGATCTCGCGAGCGCGATCGACGCGATCGGCGGCGACGCGATCGGCGCCGAGCACGAGTGATCCACGGGCCGCGATGTGGGGCGATCACGTGCGGCGTTTGAGCTCTGCCGCGATCGGCACGACGAGCTCTCGCAGCCATCGGGAGGCGGGCGCGGCGTCTTGGGTGAGGGGCCAGAGCATGCGCATGCGAAGGCGCGGAAACGGAACGCCGGCGGGAAGCGGTGCGATCGCGATCGCGCCCTCTCTCGCGAGCTTCTTGGCGAATGGCGCCGGGAGCACGGCGAGCGCGTCGGTCTCGCGCAGCACGTGAGGCACCGCGAGGAACGACGTGAGCACGAACGCGACGTGCCGCTTCTGCCCCTCCTTCGCGAGCACCTCGTCGATCGCGCTCTTCGAGGCGCCCACGAACGACACCATGATCTGCGGGTGACGCGTGAGATCCTCGAGCACGGGCTCGCGCTTGCCGCGGCGCGCGAGGGGATGATCGGGGCGCATCGCGAGCACGGCGCCCACCTCGAAGAGCTCCTTGCCGCCCACGGTGAGCGGCAGCGCGGGCACGGGCGCGAGCGCGAGATCGAGCGCGCCCGACTCGACGTGCGCGATCGCGTCGGCCGGATCGATCGGCAGCATCACCACGCGAGCGCTCGGGGCGGCCCGGTGGATCGCCGCGAGGATCGAGGGGCCGAGCACCGCGAGCACCGCGTCGACGCCGCCGATCGTGAACGTGCGCGTCGTGGTGCGCGGATCGAAGCTGCCGCCGCCGAGCGCGGCACGTAGCTCCACGAGCGCCTTCGCGATCGGCGCGGCGAGCTCCTCGCAGCGCTCGGTGGGGACGAGCCCGTCCTTGCCGCGCACGAAGAGCTCGTCGCGGAGCATGACGCGCAGGCGCGCGAGGGCGCCGCTCGTCGCAGGCTGCGAGAGCCCCAGGCGTCGGCCCGCGCGCGTGACGCTGCGCTCGGCGTGGAGCGCCTCGAAGGCCACGAGCAGGTTCAGATCGAGCGCGGCCAGCTCGGCCGTGTGCGCGCTCGTGGGCGGCGAGCCCGTGCGTCGATCCGCCCCCCCGCGCGTGGTGCGTCCCGCGGTGGCTCGCGTTCGCTGGGTCATGGCGTGCTCAGCATGCGTGCTCGCGGCGCACGCGAGCAAGACGTCGAGCGCGCGCGCCTCGCGGCTGGCTCATGCCGCGACGCCGCTCGCGTGGGCGCGCAGCGCGCGGAGGCCATGCAGGTTCAGCGCGAGCATGAGCGGGACGCCCAGCCACGGGAGCGCGAGCGGCGGGCCGAAGAACGTGGGGTCGTGCTCGAGACGCGCGAAGAGCCACGGCCTCACGATCGTCATCGCGACGATCACCACCTCCGCGAGGTCGAGCAGACCCACGCCGTGCACGACGAGGCGGGGCAGGCGCGCACCGTCGCGCGCGAGCGCGCCGGGGGCGAGGTGGGCGAGCCAGGTCACGAGGAGATCGCCGAGCCCGGCCGTCCACGCGAAGATCGGCGGGAAGACGCCGAGCGCGGCGCCGGCAACGAGGAACGCGCCGAAGGTCGCGCGGTCGCCGACGAGGGCGCGGATCGCGCCGTCGTCGAGCGCGTCGAAGGCGCGTCGCGTGGGCTCGTGCGCGAGGCTCGAGAGGGCGAGGGCGAGGCCCACGAAGACCCCTCCGGGCAGGAGGACGAGCTGGACGCGCGAGGGGGCGAGCGACGCCGCGATCGCGAGCGCCGCCACGCCCACCACGACCACGACGACCGGCCGCGTGCCC
>JAIBCE010000338.1 GCA_019694315.1 Sandaracinaceae bacterium | reverse complement strand
CACTCCGCGGGCCCCTCGCGTGCTCTGCGAGGCCGGCTACGTCGCACACCTCGCGGGCAACGAGCGGCTCGCGGCGTCGCGCATCGCGCTCGCGCTCACCATCTTCGGCACCGACGCCGAGCTCGCCGCCGACACGCGCGTGCCGGTGGCGATGTGCCTGTTCAACCGCGGGCTCGTCGCCGAGGCGATGGGCGACGCCGCCACCGACCGCGTCGCCTACGCGCGCTCGCAGACGCTCCGGCCGAACGCCAGCGTGCGGCGGCACCTCGACGCGCTCGGCGCGCCGCCGGCGGACGAGGACGACGACTCCGTGCGCGTCGCCGGCATCGCCGTCACCGAGGGCGAGCGCGCGCTCCGCGTCTCGACGACCGAGGCTTCCACGATCGAGCGCGTGCTCGCGAGCGGGCTGTCCGGCGAAGACTGGGACGGCCTGCCGGTCGAGGCCTCCGTGAGCACGGTGGCGCACGCCGCGACGACGGGCGCGATCACCGAGGTGTCGGTCAGCACGATCGACGACGGCAGCGCGATGCTCGCGAACACGTCGCTCGCGATCTCGCTCCGCGCGCGCGACGCGACGTGGGTCGTCTGGACGAGCGTCGGGAGCTACGACTCGACCGATCACGGGCACTCCGGCGGCTGCGATGGCGGGACACCCACGCTCACCGTCGAGGGCGACCTCTTGCTCGTCACCTACGACGTGGAGTGCAGCGAGTCCTCGATGGGCGAGACGGAGCCGCCCGCCGATCATCCGGACGCGAGCTGCTACGTGACCGACACCGAAGAGTCCACGACCGAGTCGCACGCGATCGTGTGCCGGCTGGAGCCGGATCCTCACTGCGTCCACCTCCACCTCGCGAGCGCGATCACCGGTCACGGCTCGCACGACGTCTACTGCGAGGAGGACGGCCAAGAGATCGACACGGCCATTCGCACCGCGCCAGACGACGAAGAGCCGCTCGCCGAGACGAGCGCGGAGGCCACGCTCGCCGATGGGCAGCTCCACGTGACGCTGCGAGCCGGCGCGACCGAGACGCATCGCGACCAGAGCTTCGAGCAGCTCCACGGTGACGAGCGCATCGAGGTGCCGACGCTCCTCGACGACGCGGCGCGCGAGGCAGCGGAGGGCGAGGACGAAGGCGACGAGAGCGAGGAGTGAGCTCTCCCGGACCGCGTTCGCGCGCCGACCCTGGTCGCCGCGCACCGCGGACGCTCGATCCGAAGATGCAGAGCGCGTGCAGACCTCCACTCCCGCGCATGATGCGCTCGTGGGCTCGCGCGGATGCCCACTGAGCGTGGCTTGAGCGCCAACGTCTACAAGGGGTCGGCCGTGCTCATCTCGCCGTGGACCTTCCGCGACGGCGTCGTCGACGCGCCGAACCTCGCGCGCTGGTGGCGTGGACCGCGCAAGCGCATGACGGCCCGCGCCGCGATCGCGCCGAGGTCGCCGCGCTGCTCGCGCGGTGAGGGGGCGCTGGCGCTGAGCAGCCGCAAAGGCTGACTCGTCGGCCGTCGGCCGGCGCCGCTTCAGTCCGCGACGTGCACCGCGACGGGCGTGGGTCGGTCGGTGGTGGTGCCGTCGCCGAGGACGCCCATCGGGTTTCGACCCCATGCGAGCACGCCTCCGTCGCGGCGGATGGCGAAGAAGGCGGCGCCGTGCGCGGCGATGGAGACTGCGTCCGTGATGCCGGGCACCCCGGTCGGCGCTCGCACGCAGTGGGCAGCGGGCGTGCGGAGCGAGGGAGGGCACGTGTCGTGCGGCAGATCGTCGAACGGCATGCCGGCGCAGAGCACGTGACCCGCCGAGAGGAAGCACGTCGTGCCGTCGCCGAACGCGATGTCCGTGACGTCGTCGAGATCGGGGACGCGCACCGGCGTGCGCGAGCAGTCGTCGAGCCCGCAGAGGCCGTGGTCGACGCCGTCGGCGAGCTGGCCGGCGCTGTTCCAGCCCGCGCACCACGCGTGACGATCGTCATCGATCGCGCACGTCACCTCCGAGCCCGCGAACAGGCTGCCGATCGGGAACATGGAGTTGACGGGCTCGGTCGCGCAGTCGATGGGTCCCGACACGTCGTCGGTGCACGTCTCGTGTGTTGCCTGGCCATCGCCGAGCTGGCCCCAGTTGGCCCGGCCCCAGCACTGGACGACACCGGCGCCGTTGGCACACGCGTGATGGCCGCCCGCCGCGACCCCCGACACGTAGGCGCGCTGGTACGGAGAGAGGCGCGAGGTCGTGCTGCCGTCACCCAGCTGACCTTCGTCGTTCGCTCCCCATGCGAAGGAGCCCGTGACGGTGCGTACCCAGTTGGTCTCGTTGCCGGCGACGACCTCGAAGAGGTCTCCGTAGAAGACGATCGTGGGGCTCGAGCGAGCCATCGTCGTGCCGTCACCGATCTGGCCATAGGTGTTGTCGCCCCAGCACGTCACCGTCCCGTTGCCGCCTCCGTCGGTGACGCACGTGTGGTAGTCGCCGGCTGTGATGTGGCTCGCGCGTAGGCCCGGTACGCGCCTCGGCACGAGCGACACGTCCCCGTCCATTGCAGGGCCGAGCGTGCGGCCCCAACAGTGCACGCTCCGCGCGGTGCTGAGCGCGCACGCATGAAAGTTCCCGACCGCGATCTGCCTCGCCGCCATGCACGTGCCGTCGACGCACTCCCACGGGCACTCCGTCGCGCACGCGCGCGGCGCGTCGTCGTCGCTGGCGTCCTCCGGAGCACCGCTTTCGCTCGCGCCGTCCTGCGCGGCGTCGGTGATGGACGGCTCGACGGTTGTGTACGCGCAGCCCGAGAGCGCCAGCGCCAGGCAACATCGAGTCGCGTACCGCATACCGCAGCGTAGCGTGCGAGCTTCCTACGCCGCCACGCAGCCGCTTCGTTACCCGATCGAGCGACTCGACGAGGAACGTCGGGAAATGCTCGTCAGCCGACGATCGGGCCGAGCGCGTCCTCGTAGACGTCGCGAACGGCGAGCTCCACGTCGAGCGCGTCGAGGTGCATGCGCGCTTCGCTGTCGTGCTCGTCGAGGGTCCACCGGCGGCCGTCGCGACGGTAGACGTCGATCCGGCGCTCGCGCTGTGACACGAGGACGTACTCACGAAGCGAGCGAAGGCGCCGGTAGTCGGCGAATTTATCGCCGCGATCCGAGTCGGCGGTCGAGCGCGAGAGGACCTCGACGACCACCACGGGGTTCACGACGGCATCCTCGTCCTCGTCGTCTTTCTCGATGGTGCCGCACACCACGTGCAGATCGGGATACGTGGCGCGGTCGGCGGCGCGCACGCGCACGCGCACGTCGGAGGACAGCACCACGCAGGGGCGGCCCTCGAGCGCGCGAGAGAGCAGGGACGAGAGCCGTGCGATCAGTCGCCCGTGCTCGACCGTTCCGCCTGACATCGCGAGGATCTCGCCGCCGAAGTACTCGAGGCGGACGTCGCTCGAGGCCGCGCGCGCCAGGTACTCCGCGTAGGTCACGCGCTGCGCAGCCGGGAGAGCCATCGGCAGCACTCTACCACCACCGGCGACGAGCCAGGAGCAGAGGCCGAGCGCGTGCCTGCGCGCGATCGCGTCGAGACGATCGCTCGTCGCGCTCGCCCGCGAAGACGTGCGCGCTTCACTCGGCGTCGCGATCTCGCTCGAGCCTCCCCGATCGACGCCGCGATGGCGTGGGGGGCGGCCGCGTCACGAGCGTCATCCGCCTCTCCCCGTGCCTTCTCTCGGACGTCGAAGATCACACGGGAGGGATCGGCGCATCTTGTCACTGGGTCACGTCGAAGATCACACCCTTCGGGAACGGCGCGAGCTCGCTCGTCAGGTCGCCGAGCCGCTTGGCGGGCACGCGCTCGGGCTCCTCGTGCTCTTCGCCGTACCACGTCACGAGGACGCGCACGTTCCCGTCGGCGACGTGGGGTGCGAGCACCTCGACGAGCGCACGGCACGAGCTCGCACTGTCCTCGAGCTCGACGATCCACGGCAAGGCGTCGACCGAGCGCGCCACGCGCACGGCCTCGAGCGCCGCCAGCAGGCGCCGCGTGTCGTCGGCCCGCAGCGCTCGACCGTCGTCCGAGCGCCGTCGCATCACGACGTCGCGCAGCGTCGAGACGGGGTCTGCAGAGTCTGTCATGCGTGAAGACTACGACGAGAAGGAGTAGCGCATCGTCCAAGCAGAGCGACCGTGAACGAGACGAGCGCTCTTCGAACGAGCGCTACTCGTTCGTGGGCTCGGCCTCCGCCAGCGCGGCGTCGAGGTCCGCCCACATCGCGTCCACGTCGAGCTCCAGGCCCACGCAGCCAGGCACGTGCGCGAGACGTCCTTCGCTCGCACCGATCGCGCGCGCATAGCGTCCGTCGGCGCCGAGCTCGAAGATCTCGACGGTGCGCAGCTGGGGATCGACGATCCAGTACCACCTCACGCCGAACGCGGCGTAGTCGTCGAGCTTCTGGATCCGGTCGCGCCGCGCGTCGGTCGGGCTCGGAGAGACGACCTCGACGACGATGCTGGGCGGGACGCGGATGATGCCGTGGCCGGGCGGGCGTCGATCACCTGCGAGGTACACGAGCACGTCGCCCTTGCGGCCTCGTTGCGCCGAGACTCCGAGCTTCGCGTCGGAAGCTGCAACGCGCGCCCGCGCGCTCTTGGCCCATCCCGCGAGCACGGCGATGAGCCACGTGACGACGACCTCGTGCGCCCACCCCGCCATTTCGTCGTCCTCCAGAACGCCGTCGACGAGCTCGCCCGCCTCGTCCTCGGGCAGCGCACCCCAGTCCTCGAGCGTCATGGCTCGGAGCGGCGCGGCGGTCGCGGGCTGGCCCATCGTCGTCGAACATAGCACTCGCCCGTCGAGCCCTGCACTGCGAGTCGTGTCGTCGGCGCTCGTCGCGTCGGCCCTCATGGTGCTGACGCGACGCACTTTCAGAGCTCGTCGTAGCTCTCTCTCGGCGCATCGTCGTGCGCGACGACTCTCGGGGTGATCCGAAGAGTCGCCGTCACCGATGCGTCCGAAGCGCACGCGGCTGAGGGCGACGGACTGGCGCTGAGCCTGGTCGAGAGGATCGGCAGTCGCGACCCCCCGTGTCGTTTCGTACGTCGAAACGGAACCGCCGTGTAGAGAGGCGCTCGCACGCGGAGACGAACCGCGTGGTGGCGGCGAGCGAATCGGTGCCTAGCCACGAGACATGAAGCTCGCAGGCAAGGTGGTGGCGATCACGGGCGCGGGGTCGGGCATCGGGCGCGCGCTGGCGCTGGAGGTCGCGCGGGCGGGGGCCCACGTGGCGGGGCTCGACCTCGATCGCGCGAGGGTGGAAGAGACGGCGTCGCTCGTGCGCGCCGCCCACGCACGGTGTATCGCGGTCCAGGGCGACGTCTCGAAGCCCGAGACCGCGCAAGCGTTCCACGCGGCGGTGATCGCCGAGTACGGCGTCGTCCACGTGGTGATCAACGACGCGGGGATCATCCAGCCGTTCGTCCCGTTCTCTCAGCTCACGCTGCCGCAGATGGAGCGCGTGATGGGTGTGAACTGGTGGGGCGTGGTGCACGTCACCCACGCGTTCCTGCCGAGCCTCAAGACGCGGAAGGAAGCGCAGCTCGTGAACGTGTCGTCGATGGGCGGCCTGTGCCCGGTGCCCGGTCAAGGCGTGTACGGCGCGAGCAAGGCGGCGGTGAAGTTGTTCTCCGAGAGCCTCGCGCTCGAGCTCGAAGGCACGAGCGTCGGCGTCACCACGGTGTTCCCGGGCGGCGTGAAGACGAACATCCTCGCCAACGCGCCGGACATCTCCGCCGAAGAGAAGCAGCGGCAGCAGGGCCAGAGCCGGGACTACGGCGTGAGCGCCGAGGAGGCGGCGGCCACGATCGTGAATGCGATCGTGAAGCGCAAGGAGCGGCTGACCGTGGGCATGGACGCGGCGGTCGTCGACAAGCTCACGCGCCTTTCGCCCAAGCGCGTGGGCCACGTGATGTCCCTGCTGATGCAGCACGCGGGCATCTCGGTGAAGGAGACCTGAGAGGATGACAGGAAACCTGTCGCCCTCTCTCGCGGAGCGATACGAGGGGGAGGCTCCATCGGGATTCACTCCCGATGGAGGGGGCCGCGTATCGGCCCCCGAGGACTGAGCCGCGGGCCACGAGCGTCGCGCGACATCCGTCGCTCGCGCGCGCGAACCGAGATCTCGGCGCAGCCAGGCTCGCCCAGGCGGAACACGACGTGACTCGAGTCCGTCGGATGGAGCGCGCTCCAGTCTGCGCTCACGCCGTGCGCGACGAGCCGATGGATGACGCTCGCCGCGCGACGACGCGCGAGATCGGGTTGCGTACCTCGCGACCGCGATCATCGGTGTGGCCACGCGAGTGGGTCGGCGCTTCTCCGCGGGCTGCGCGATGCGCGAGCCCGGGTGCGAGCAGGGACGGGTGCGCATCCGGGGCAGAGGCCTTCGGCGAAAGAGGCGCCCGCCTCGCTCGGCGGGGCGGATTCGGTGCAGAATGCGGCGCCGTGTCCGACGCGCCGGCCTATCGCATCTCCGCGTTCGTCCTGAGCTGGATCCCGGTGCTCGGCCTCTCGCTCTCCGAGGTGGCGCTCGCGGCGGACATTCCGCTCGCCAAGCTCGAGGGCGCCAGCGAGCTGACTTACGACGAGCTGGTCGGGTTCTGGCAAGCCCTCGAGCGGCTGACCGAGGACCCCGTCATCGGTCTGCGGGCCGGTTCGCGCTTCACGATCGACCAGATGGGCGTGATGGGCCCGGCCGTCGCCGCCTGCCCGAGCCTGGATTCCGCGATCGACCTGCTCGTTCACCTGATGTCTGCGTTCGTGCGGAACGTCGAGATCACCCGCTACGACGACGAGCACAGCGCCGGCCTCGCCTACCGGATGCCGTCGCTCCGCACCCGTCACGGCCTCGACAACGCGTTCGCCTCGATCGTCGCCCTCGTCCGCCAGTGCACCGGCTCGTGCCTGCCGGGGCGCACCGGCGGACGCGGCCCGCTCGTGCTCCATGCGGTCCACCACCAGAGCGAGCGGGCGGCCGAGCACGAGTACGTGCGCTTCTTCGGAGTCGCGCCCACCTGGAGCATGGACACGAGCCGCGTCCTGTTCCGACGCGAGGACCTCTCGCTCCCGTTCCGCGGGGCCTCGCCCGAGCTCGCGCAGCTCCTCGGCGAGCGCGCGCTCGAGCTGCTCCAGGCCGACGAGGTGTCGGTGACCTTCGAGCGTGAGCTCGCGCGCGCGTTCTGGCGGGCGCACCAGGATGGCGAGGCGACGCTCGAGACGACTTCGGAGGCGATGGGGATGAGCCCGCGTACGCTCCAGCGGCGCCTGACCGCACAGGAGACGACCTTCGCGGACGAGCGCGCCAAGCTCCTCGGGCGCCGCGCGAGCGAGCTGCTCCTGGACGAGTCTCTGACGATCGACGCGATCGCCGAGCGCCTCGGCTACGCATCGCGCTCGGCGTTCGAGCGCGCGTTCGTGCGCTGGTCGGGCAAGACCCCGCACCAGGTCCGCGCGGGCACGTGACGACGTCGGGCCGCATCGTCTCGTACTCCGACCCGGAACTTCGATCCGGGTCGTCGGACGCGCGGATGGGAGCCCGAGGGAGGGCCCGCGGCCCTTCCTCGGTGGGGCCCGCGGGGAGGCACGAGCTCGCTTCGCAAGCGTGGTGGCCCTCTCCGCGAGCCCACCGGTACGGAAAGAGCGATTCGCGGAATGCGGATCGAGCTCACGGGTCGATGTACTAGGCTCCGCGTGTGCCGAGCCCGCGAGAGCGCGCGAGCGCCACCGAGACGATCCGCGTCTCGCCCTTCGTGCTCACGTGGGGCCGCTTGCTCGGCCTCGCGCTCTCCGACGTGGCGGCGGCCGCTGAGCTGGCGCTCGAGCACCTCGAGACGACGAAAGAGCTGTCCTACGAGGAGACGCTCTCGATCTGGCGCGCCTACGAGACGCTCACGAAGGACCCGGTCGTGGGGCTCCACGCCGGGATGCGCTTCACCGTCGATCAGATGGGGCCGGTCGGTCCCTCGCTGGCGCACGCGACGCATCTGGATGCGGCGCTCGACGTGCTCGGCCGGGTGATGAGCGCGTTCGCGCGCGGCACCGGGATCCGCCGGATCGACTCCGCGGACGGGGCGGGGCTCGAGTATCCGATGCCCACGCTCCGCACGCGCCATGGCGTCGACACGATCTTCGGCGCGACCGTCGCGCTCATGCGCGAGTGTACCGGCTCGTGTGGCCCTGGGGAGAGCCAGGGCCGTGGGCCGCTCGTGCCGCTCGCCGTCGAGCACCAGATGCCGCCCGAGGCGCCCGAGGAGTACCGCCGCTTCTTCGGCGTCGTGCCGCGGTGGAACGCGCCGAGCAGCCGGCTCTGGTTCGCCCGCGCGGATCTCGCACTGCCGTTCCGCGGCGCGTCCCCTGCGTTGGCGCGCCTTCTCGCTGAGAAGGCGCCGGAGATGCTCGTGCCGGCGCCGGCCCCCGAGGACGACCTCGAGTCTGCGTTCTGGAAGGCGCACGCAG
>JAIBCE010000337.1 GCA_019694315.1 Sandaracinaceae bacterium | reverse complement strand
TCATTCACGCCGCGCCGATGACGGTCGCCTCCGCGGGCGCGTCCTCCTCGGCGGCCCCGACGCGGTGGATCACGAGCAGGCGCGTCGTGACGGTCGCGTCGTCGAACACGGCCAGCGTGCGGCCGAGCGGGCCCGCGTGCGTGGCCTCTGCCGGCACGCCCTCGGGCTCGGTCGCCTCGGTGCCCTCGCCCCCCGACGGCGCGGCGCCTCCGCCGTGCGCCTCGGACGAGGCGCCTTCGTCGTGGTGCTCGCAGTCGCACGCCGAGAGACCCGCGCAGAGGAACGGAACGAGAACGAGAAGACGAGGAGAGCGCATGGGCCGCTCAGCGTAGCGGATCGCGCGCCGAACAATCGCAGCTTCACGGCGGCGGGGGCCTCGCCCACGTCTCCACGCTCCAGCGTCCCGCGCGACAGGTCGCGTTCGAGCCCGACCAGCCGCAAGGACCGTGGGCGTAGGCGCAGGTGGCGGGGCCGTTCGTGCAGCGCGCCCCGTCCGTGGGCTCGCGGTAGGGGCAGCCGTCGCCGCGATCGGCCGTGGGATGGGGCGGCGTGCAGGTGTAGGCCGGATAGGGCGGGTCGGGCTCGTGGTACGCGCCGCCGCAGACGGGGCTCACGTGCATCTCGCACCGACACGGCCAGCCCTGGGCGTTGGTGCAGTGATCGCCTTCCGAGCACGCGCCCGTGCAAGGTGCTGCTGCGACCTCGCCCTCATGGGTGTCGAGATCACGCGTGTCGTGGGGATCGTGGGCGTCGTGCGGCTCCAGGTTCGCTCGCGCGTCGTCGGCGTGACCGGACGCGCGCGCCTCGCGCGAGTCACCCGCCGGGATCGACTCCCACGCGGGATCGCGTGCGAGCTCGGCGCTCGTGCGGCTCGTCGAGGAGAGCTCGAGCTCGGCGCTTCGCGTGCTCTCGTCCCCCTCCGAGAGCGATGCGACGCCTTCGCGGGGCTCCGATCGAGCCCCACAGGCCGCGCCGAGGAGCGCCGTGGAGCAAGCCCAGGCCAGCGCCAGGGCCCGTGCGGGAACGTGGAGGCACCGCACGGATCGACGACTCCCTGAAGTCTTCGCGCAGCGTGGAGACTCGGACGTTGGAGCTGCGGGCTTCGCCCTCGCTGGGATCGCCATGGTCGAAGGCTGCCAGACGCGCGAGCCTCGCGGAGGATTCACGCGAGACGTGGCGGCCCCGCACCGGATCGGGCATGCAGTGGCCGATGCGTGTCCTCGGGATCGAGTCGAGCTGCGACGAGACGGCCGCTGCGGTGGTGGACGAGCACGGCCTCGTCTCCTCGGACGTGGTCGCGTCGCAGATCGCCACGCACGCGCCCTACGGCGGCGTGGTGCCCGAGCTCGCGTCGCGCGCACACCTCGAGAACGTGTGGCACGTGATCAGCCAGGCGCTCGCCGAGGCGGGCGGCATCGAGAGCATCGACGCGATCGCCGTCACGCAGGGGCCGGGCCTCGTGGGGGCGCTGCTCGTGGGCCTCTCGGCGGGCAAGGCGCTCGCATATGCGCGAGGCCTACCGCTCGTGGGCGTCGATCACCTCGCGGGGCACCTCTTCGCGCCGTTTCTCCAGCGCGATCCGAGCAAGCCCTCGCCCGTGCCCGAGCTGCCCTTCGTGGCCCTGCTCGCGAGCGGTGGGCACACCGCGCTCTACGAGGTGCACGCCCACGATCGGCTCACGATGCTCGGACAGACGCGCGACGACGCCGCGGGCGAGGCCTTCGACAAGGGCGCCAAGATCCTGGGCCTGGGCTATCCCGGCGGACCGATCGTGGATCGGCTCGCGCAACATGGGAGCGCCGAGCGCTCGAGCCTGCCGCGCCCGATGCTCCGCAAGGGCTCGCTCGAGTTCTCGTTCTCGGGGCTCAAGACCGCCATCGCGCGGCACGTGGAGCTGCACGGCGTGCCGGAGGGCCAGGCCCTCGCCGATCTCTGCGCCGCCTATCAGGGAGCGATCGTCGAGGTGCTCGCGCGCAAGGCGATCGAGGCGTGCAAGCTGACACACCTGCCGCGGCTCGTGCTCGCAGGCGGCGTGGCCGCCAACAAGGGCCTGCGCGCACGTGCCGCCGCGCTCGGCGCCGAGCACGGCGTGTCGGTGTTCGTGCCGCCCATCGCGTCGTGCACCGACAACGCCGCCATGATCGCCTACGTGGGCGCCCGCTCGCTCGCGGCCGGAAAGCGCGACGATCTCTCGCTCGCCCCGTACTCCCGCGCCGCCGGCCTCAAGCGAGGCAAGGTCGTCGAGCCGAGGTCGAAGGCCTGAGGCCGCACCGACGAAGAGAGCCCGCACGAGGCGGGCTCTTCTTCCGGCTCGATCCCGATCACGCGATCGGGGCGCTCGCGATCGTCACTCGATCGTGCACGTCGCCGAGCAGCCGTCCCCCGGCGTGGTGTTGCCATCGTCGCAGGCCTCGGTGCCCGTGGGCACACCGTTGCCACAGCGCGTGGTGAGGCACGCGGGGAGCCAGGCCGGGCCACCCCCCACGTCCGGGCCGAGGCCGTCGTCGCAGCCGTCGCCGTCGGTCATGTTGCCGTCGTCGCACTCCTCACGGCCGACCGCCGTCACGCCATCGCCGCAGTCCGTCGTGCAGCCGCGCGTCGGCACGGTCGCGGGGCAGGTCCAGCCGGGCTCGAGCTGGCAGGTCGCCGAGCAGCCGTCGCCTGCGGCCAACGCGCCGTCGTCGCACATCTCGGTCGGATCGAGGGCGCCGTTGCCGCAGAGGGCCATGCAGACGCTGGGCTCGCCCATGCACGACCAGCCGCTCTCGATGTGACAGGACGCGTCGCAGCCATCGCCCGGCATCAGGTCCATGTCGTCGCAGGTCTCGGTGCCGTCGACCGAGCCGTCGCCGCAGGCCATCACGAAGACATAGGCGTCGGTGCCTCCGTCGGGCATGTCCGCATCGACGCCGGTGTCGTCGGGCATCGCGGCGTCCACGCCGGTGTCGTCGGTGGTGCTGGGCGCATCCACGCCGGTGTCCTCGGAGGCGGCGTCGATCATGCCCGTGTCCACGGGCCCGATGTCGATGGGCATGCCCGTGTCGCGACCTGCGTCGCGACCCGCGTCGCGGCCGCCCGTCTCCATGGTCTCGCGAGCGTCCGTCGACGCGTCGAGCGAGCCGGCATCGATCATGGGCTCCGGGTCGCAGGTACAACCGCTCGCGCTGAGCGCCCCCGCGGCCACGAGCCCAAACCAACCAAGCGAGATCCGCATGCGAGATGCCTCCGGGTCGCGGAGGGGGTGCCCACCCACGACGAATGACGGAGCGTGATGAGTGGCGAGCGCGAACGCAAGTCGGAATGCCCGCCATGTCGGTCGAAAACTCGCGGGATTCCGCACCGCGCCCGAAGATCGGCGGCATGCGTCCGCATGCGATCCTGGTGGTGGTGGAGTCCGAGGGCCGATCTCAGCTCGGAAAGCGCCTGAACGTGTCGAACGATCGACCCGTCGCCCTCGTGGTGGAGCGGGGCGAGGCCCGCCTCGAGCCGACGCGGAGCGCCCCCGATCGCAGGGCGAGCCTGTGGATCGAGCCCGTGGGCCGCAAGCTCTTCGTCCACGCGGTCGACCCGCGTGTGCGACGCAACGGCGGCGACGTCCCCGCGGTCGGCGCGGTGCTGGGAGACGGCGACGAGCTCGAGCTCGGCCTCGTGCGCGTGCGCGTCCGGATCGCGGACGATCTCGAGGCCGCCTATCACGAGGTCGTCTACACGCTCGCCGACAAGCGCCGCACCACGATCGACCGCCACGCGAACTGATCGCCGCGCACGCCACACCTGATCGGCTGATCAGGCTCGGTAGCCGAGCTTCGCGAGGGCCTCGGCGAGGCGCGCGGCGGGCAGGCTCACCCGCGTGGGCATGCCGCCTTCCACGCCGAAGAGGGTGAGGAGATCGACGCCGCTGTCGAAGCGCGCGGCGGCGGTCACGGTCACGTCGTCGTGCACGACGGAGATGCGGGCCCGCTCCTGCCCGAGGAGGAGCAGCACGGTCTTGTCGTAGGGCTTGGAGCCCCGCGCATCGCAGACGGCCACGTCGTTCTCGACCACGAAGCGACGCGCGAGCTCGCGCGCCTGCTCCTCGATCACGCGCACCTCCTCGGCGGCCTCCTGGATGGTGCGGTAGAGCGAGACCTCGGTGGCGCCGGTCGCGAGGAAGCGGACCACGAGCCCCTTGAGACCGTCGTCGCGAGGCCGCGCCCGCAGCGCGCGGTCGATCGTGAGGCCTCGCTCGCTCGGCGCGCCGAGACGCGTGTCGACGGCGTGGGCGTCGCGATCGGCTCCCTCGTAGGCCTCGAGCCCGCCGCGGATCCACTTGGCGGCGGCACAGAGACCATCGAAGTCGCCGTGGCAGAGGATCGTGTCGACCGGGCCCGCGCGCTCGACGAGCGACGGCGTGATCATCTCGGGGCAGGCGCCGTGCTGCGCCTTGGTGGCGAGGACGAAGCGAGGATCCTTGTTGAACTCGGCCTGGAGCACGTGGTCGTGGTGATCGACCCAGAGAGCGAGGCGGGTGCCGAGCCCGTCGATCAGCTTCTTCGTCACCTTCTCGAAGCTCGTGCCGGTGCCCTCGGCCGCGAAGGCGATGTCGAGCACCACGACGCGGCCACGCAGCTCGATGGCACGCGGGAGCTTGCGTGGCGTGGCGAACGAGAGCTCCGGAAAGCGCATCGGGCAACTCTCGGGGACGGGGCGCACGTTCGCAAGCCACAAAGGCGCTACCATCCGCGCCGCGCGCGGGCTGCGCGCGGATCGAGGAACCATGAAGAACGTGGATGTGCTGATCGTGGGCGCGGGCCCGACGGGCCTGACCCTCGCGTGCGACCTGCTCCGCCGCGGCGTGAGCGTGGCGCTGATCGACGAGCAGTCCGCGCCTCGCGAGGGCTCGCGCGCGATCGCCGTGCACGCGCGGACGCTCGAGCTGCTCGAGCCCCTGGGCATCGCGGATCGCCTGGTGTCCAAGGGCAAGGCGGTCACCGGCGTGACCGTGTGGGCGGCCGGAGAGCCCGTCGTGCGCGCCGACTTCGACGAGCTCGACTCGCGCTTCAAGCACCTGCTCGTGCTCGGCCAAGGCGAGCTCGAGGGTGTGCTGGTCGAGCTCCTCGGAGGGCTCGGAGGGAGCGTCGATCGAGGGGCCAAGCTCGCGTCGTTCCGTCAGGACGGGACGGGCGTGACCGCCACGATCGAGCGCTCGGGGCCGGCGCCGGCGGAGGGTGAGGCCCCGAGCGGGGAGGCGCGGAGCAGCACGACCGAGCAGATCCGCGCGGCGTGGCTCGTGGGCACCGACGGCGCCGAGAGCGTGGTGCGCACGCAGCTCGAGGTGCCCTTCGAGGGCGAGTCGTTCGAGGACGAGTACATCCTCGCGGACGTGAAGATCGCGTGGGACATGCGCGACGATCGCGTGCACGCGTTCTTCGGCGAGTCGGGGCTCGTCGCGTGCTTCCCGATGGTCGAGGGGCGCCACCGCGTGATCGCGTCGCTGCCGCCCGAGGCCAGGGCGAACAAGGCCGATCCGACGCTCGACGACGTGCAGACCCTCTTCGCGCTCAACACGACGGCCAACGGCAAGCTCGCGGAGCCGAGCTGGATCACGCGCTTCAAGCTCCATGCGCGACAGGTCGCGCGCTACCGCGACGATCGCGTGTTCCTCGCAGGCGACGCGGCGCACGTGCACAGCCCGCTCGGCGCGCAGGGCCTCAACGCGGGCGTCCAGGACGCGCTGAACCTCGGCTGGAAGCTGGCGCTCGTCCACAGCGGCCGCGCGAGGGGGCTGCTCCTCGACACCTACCAGGAGGAACGCCACGCCGCGACGCGCGCCGTGCTGCGCAACAGCGACGCCGCCACGCGCGTGTCGAACGTGAAGAGCGCGGCGATCAAGACCATGCGCAACGAGCTCGGGCGCCTCTTGGGCTCGATCGAGCTCTTCCAGCAGCGCGTGGCCAAGGACGTCGCCGAGCTCAGCGTGAGCTACGAGCGCAGCTCCATCGTGCGCGAGGACAAGACCTCGCTCCTCAACGCCCGCCTCGGGTCGGCCGCGGGCGGAGACACGCCGACCATCGGCTCGGTGCGGGAATTCGCGGCGGTTGCGTGTGCGGGCCAGCGGGCGCCCGAGGGCCGCGCCACCATCGCGGGCCAGGGTGGCACGCGCCGCATCTACGAGGTCCTCGACGGCAAGAAGCTCGCGCTCTTCCTCTTCGACGGACGCTCGAGCACGACCGAGGGCTACGAGCGCTTCAAGGAGATCCTGCGCGAGGTGCGCGCGCGCTTCGGCCACAGCGTGGACGCGTGGGTGGTGACCCCGCAGCGGGCACGCCCCGAGGGGCTGCTCACGGACGTGCCGGTGCTGCTCGATCCGGACGGTGAGCTCGAGAAGAAGTACGCGGCGAGCACCGAGTGCCTCTACGTGATCCGGCCCGACCTCTACATCGGCTATCGCAGCCAGCCCGCCGAGGGCGACAAGCTCCTCGAGTACCTCGGGCAGACGCTGCGCAAGGGCGCCTGAGCCGTCCGGACGGCGCCCCTCTCGAGTCACGAGCACGATGGGACTCTTCGACGTCCACGCGCACCTCACGCACCCCAAGCTCGCAGACCGCGTCGACGAGATCCTCGCGAACGCGACGGCGGCCGGGGTGACCTCCATCCTCTCCAACGGCCTGAACCCGAGCGACAACGAGGCCGTGCGTGCGCTCGCGGCGCGGGCGCCGATCGTCAAGGCGTGCTTCGGGCTCTACCCCGTGGACGCGGTGCTGCTCGAGATGGAGCGCCTCGGAGTGGACTATCCGCGCGACGCACCGGTGGTGAGCGGCGACGAGGGGGTCGCGTGGGTCCGCGATCACGCGCACGAGGCCTTCGCGATCGGCGAGATCGGCCTCGACGGATACTGGGTGCCCGAGTCGCTCTGGGCCGAGCAGGAGCGGATCTTCCGGGCGCTCGTCTTGGTCGCGCTCGAGGCCGACAAGCCGATCATCGTCCACACCCGCAAGCGCGAGCGGCGCGTGCTCGAGATCCTCGAGGAGCTTGGGGCCACGCGCGTCGACTGGCACTGCTTCGGCGGCAAGGTGAGCCTCGCCAGGCAGATCGCCGAGCGCGGCCACTACCTCTCGATCCCCGCGAACGCCCGGCGCCACGAGGCCTTCACGCGCATGCTCGAGACGCTGCCGCGCGACCGGATCCTCTTCGAGACCGACTGCCCCTACCTCGGTCCGGTGCCCGGCGTCGACAACGAGCCCGCCAACGTGAAGAGCACGCTCGCCTACACGGCCGAGCTCTGGGGCGAGACCGAGGCCGCCGTGCTCGCGCGCACGAGCGAGAGCTTCGAGCGGCTCTTCGGCGTCGCGCCATGACGCGCGCGGCGCGCGGCACGATCGTGGCGCTGGGGATCGCGCTCGCGGCGGGCCCCGAGGTGACCCCCGAGCACGCCCTCGCCGATCTCCGCGGCCCTCGCGACGTGGCGCGCGCCCTCGAGCAGCTCGAGAACGACGACGACGACGACGCGCGGGTACGCGCCGCCGACTGGCTCGCGGCGCACGGCCCCGACGAGGTCGTGGTGCCCGCGCTCCTCCACGCGCTCGAGGAGGAACAGGAGCTCGGCGTCACAGTACCGATCGCCCTCGCGGTCGCGCAGCGGGCGCGGCCGAGCGACGCACAGGGCCTGCTCGAGCTCGAGCCCACGCTGCGATCACCAGCGCGCGCGGCCCTCGTCGTGACGCTCGCGCAGCTCGGCACCGAGGAGTCCGACGCGTGGCTCGTGCGACGTCTGGCGAGCCCGCCGGGCTCGGAGCTGCGCCCCGCGCTCGAGCAGGTGGCCGAGATCGCGCGGAGCCGACGCGAGGCGCTGCTCTCACGCGTGCTCGACGCGATCGCCGAGGCGCCGGCCCCCATCCTCGTGCAGTGGCTCGCATCTCTCGAGGACGAGCGCGCGCGCGCCACCCTCGTCACGCTCGCGATCTCCGTGCACGCCGTGCGCGCCACGGCGCTCGAGGGGCTGGCGCACCTCGGGCCCGACGCGGAGACCGCGCGACGACTGGTGGAGCTCGGCGCGAGCCCGGAAGGCGCGCTGCGCTCCCCCGAGCTCGTGCGCGCGCTCCTCGCGGCCGATCCCGCGGCAGAGATCGGCGCGTACCTCGACGAGGAGACGTTGCCCGCGCTGCGCGCGACGGCGCTCGATGCGCTCGTCGCGCGCGCACCGGCGCGGGCGCTCGAGGTGCTCGGCAGCGATCCGGGCGCGATGCGGCCCACGGATCGCCACGTGCTCGAGGTCGCGATCGCCCACCCCGCGGCCCCGCTCACGCCGTGGCTCGCGCATCTCGTGAGCGACGCATCGGTCGAGCCCGCGCTGCGCGACGGTGCGCTCGAGGCCCTCGTCACGATGCCCGGCTGCGTCGTGGAGCAGGCGGCGCTCCGCGACGCACCGCTCTCGGACGAGGTGCTCGCGCTGACGGTCGCGCGGATCGCGCGCCGCTGTCCCGAGCGGCAGGCCTCCGTCGCGTCGGGCGATGGGCTCGAGGCACTCCACCTGCGAGCCATCGCGGGGAAGGACGTGCGCGAGGCGCTCGCCGACGCGTGGGGCGGCGCGCGCGAGGAGCGC
>JAIBCE010000336.1 GCA_019694315.1 Sandaracinaceae bacterium | reverse complement strand
CCCTCTCTCAGCTCTTGGGCGGCGGCGGGAGCGGCCCGCCGAGGAAGTACTGCGGAGGCCAGGGCATCGCGTAGCCCTGCGCCACCGCCGCGTGCAGGGTGAAGTGCGGATCGGACAGGTGCGGGCGACCGAGCGCCACGAGATCCGCGCGACCTCCGAGCAGGATCGAGTTCACCTGATCGAAGTCGTTCACGTTGCCCACCGCCATCGTGGGCACGCCCACCTCGTTGCGGATGCGCTCGGAGAACGGCGTCTGATAGCTGCGACCGAACACGGGCTTGGCCTCGGGCGAGGTCTGCCCGGTCGACACGTCCACGATGTCGGCCCCGTGCTCGCGGAGCGCGCGCGCGATCGCCACCGCGTCGTCGGACTCGTTGCCGCCGGGCACCCAGTCCACCGCCGAGATGCGCACCGAGAGCGGCTTGTCGCTCGGCCACGCCGCGCGCACCGCGTCGAGCACCTCGAGCGGAAAGCGCAGCCGGTTCTCGAGCGAGCCACCGTACGCGTCGGTGCGCTGGTTCGAGACCGGCGTGAGGAACGAGCTCAGCAGATACCCGTGCGCCATGTGGAGCTCGAGCAGATCGAAGCCCGCCTCGTGTGCGAGGCGCGTGCTCTTCACGAAGAGCTCGCGCACCTCGTCCATGTCGGCGCGGGTCATCTCGCGCGGCGTCTGGCTCCCCTTCTTCGGATCGTAGGGGATCGGCGACGGCCCGATCAGCGGCCAGTTGCCCTCGGCGAGCGGCTGATCGGGGCCCTCCCAGAGGCGCCTGGTGGAGCCCTTGCGGCCCGCGTGGCTCAGCTGGAGACCGATCTTCGCGGGCGATCGCCCGGAGCCCACGCCGTGCACGAAGTCGACGATGCGCTTCCACGCGTCGCGCTGCGCCTCGCTCCAGATCCCCGTGCAGCCCGGCGTGATGCGGCCCTCGGCGCACACGTTCGTCATCTCGGTCATCACGAGGCCCGCGCCGCCCATCGCGAGCGAGCCCAGGTGCGCGAGGTGGAAGTCGTTCGGCACGCCGTCCACCGCCGAGTACATGCACATCGGCGAGACCACCACGCGGTTGGGCAGCGTCAGCGACCGCAATGTGTACGGCGTGAACATGGGCGGCGTCGGCGTCTCGCCCGCGCTCACCCCGGCCTTGGCCTCGAACCAGCGATCCGCCCTCGCCACGAGCTCGGGGTCGCGCAGGCGGAGGTTCGCGTGCGTGATGCGGCGGCTCCGCGTCATCAGGCTGAAGACCATCTGGATGGGCTCGAGCGTGTGGTGGCGCTTCACGTTCTCGAACCACTCGAGGCTCTGCTGCGCCGCCGTCTGGATGCGCCCCGCCGCGGGCTTGCGGTCGGCCTCGTAGGCCTCGAGCGCCGCGCGCAGATCGTTCGGGTGGCGCTCCACGGCGTTCGCGAGGCCGATCGCGTCCTCCATCGCGAGCTTGGTGCCCGAGCCGATCGAGAAGTGCGCCGTGTGCGCGGAGTCGCCCACGAGCGCGACGTTCTCGTGGAACCAGCGCTCGTTCTTGAGCGTGGCGAATTGCACCCAGGTCGAGCGATTCGAGAGCAGCTTGTGGCCCTCGAGCTCGGGCGCGAAGAGCGCCTCGCAGTACGCGAGGCTCGTGGCCTCGTCGGCCTGGTCGAGGCCCGCCTTGCGCCAGCTCGCCTCGTCGCACTCGACGATCATCGTCGAGGTCTTGTCGTCGAACGGGTACGCGTGGATCTGGAAGAGGCCGTGCTCGTTCTCGCGGAAGCTGAACGTGAAGGCCGGAAAGATCTTCGTCGTGCCGAGCCAGATGTAGCGGCACTTGCGCGGGTCGAAGCTCGGCTTGAACGAGTCCTCCCAGCGCGAGCGGGCCACGCTGCGCACGCCATCGCAGGCGAGCAGGAGATCGCACTCGGCCTTGAGCGTCTCCACGTCGAGGCGCTCGCTCGAGAAGTGGATCGCCACGCCGAGCTCGAGGGCGCGTGCCTGGAAGATCTGGAGCAGCTTCTTGCGCGCGATGCCCACGAAGCCGTGGCCGTGCGAGCGGATCACCCCGCCCTTCACGAACACGTCGATCGAGCTCCAGCGCGCGAAGTGCCTCGTGATCGTGTCGTGCGACTCTTTGTCGGCCTCTTCGAAGCCCGACATCGTCTCGTCGCTGAAGACCACGCCCCAGCCCCACGTCACGTCGGCGAGGTTTCGCTCGTAGACGTCGATGCGCCAGTCGGGGAAGCGCTTCTTGAGGAGGATGGCCGAGTAGAGACCGGCGGGACCCCCGCCGAGGACGTTCACGCGCATGGCGGGCGATGCTGCCGATTCACGCGCCGCGTGGCCGGGAGTTTTGTCACTGCGCGCCGAAACACGCCGCCTTCGGCGGGCAGGCGGTCAGAAGTGGTACGAGGCGCCGAGCGAGATGACGTGGAACATCTGCTCGAAGCGGCCCGCGTTCACGATGCCGCCGAAGCCGCCGGGGTAGCAGTTGCTGCTCACCACGGGGTGCGCGGGATCGTAGGTGGTCGCGCCGCCGCACACGCCCTGCATCTGGAGCGCGTTGATCTGGCGGAAGCGCGCGTCGGCCGCGGCCACGTCCACCGTCTCGCCGAGGAAGAAGCCGTACGCGAGCGAGATGTCGAAGCGATCGACGCGCAGCGTGGCGCCGGCGTGCAGGCCCAGGCGCCAGCCGCTGATGAAGTCGTTGCCGAGGTAGTTGCGGTACTTGCCGTCGACCGGGATCTCGAAGCTCGCGCCCGCGCGCACCGCCAGCATGCCGGGGATCGCGTTGACGTCGCCGCCGAGGCGCAGCGTGATCACGTCGCTCCACCCGTGCGGGATCGGCAGCGGCGTGGGCACCGGGACGCTCGAGCTCATGCCGCCCGCACCGCCGGTGCGGAGCACGCCCGAGCTGCCCGTGGGCGTGGTCACCACGAAGTCCGTGACCTGCGAGAGCTGCTCGTAGACGACGTCGAGCTCGAGGTCGAAGTTCTCGTTCTGCATCGCGTCGTCGATGTGACCCGCGAGGGCCTCGCCCGCGGTGCGGCGATACGCGCGCGGACGGATGCGATCGGCGTAGCGCATCGCGAGCGTGAACTGGAACGGCTGGCCCGCGCTCAGGCGCGCGTTCTGGATCGTCGTGCTCGTGGGCACGTAGCTGCCGTCGGCGCTCGTGCCGTAGGTGCCGGTGCGCAGCTCGAGCGTGCCGTTCGCGTCGAGCACGCCGCCGACCGCGTCCGAGATGTGGCCCGAGACCATGATCTCGAAGTTGTCGTGCGGGATGAGGTGCACCGACAGCGTGCCCGCCGGCACGAACGGATCGACCACGTTGAGGTGCGTGCGGATGTCCGACGACGGATCCTCGGCGAGCGTGCCCGGCGAGCCCGACGCCGCCGTGCCGCTGTTCGTGTAGTTGACGAAGTCGATGATGCCCACGCCCCACTGGAGCGTGAGGCCCACGCGCAGCCAGTCGAAGGGGCGATAGCCGATGCCCACGCTCGGGAAGAAGAGGAGCAGATCCCGCTCGGTGACCTGGTAGCGGACCGGCGTCGGCAGGCGCTGACCGTTCGCCGTCACGGTGCCGTCGGAGGCGCCCCAGCGCGCGGTGCCCACGCCGTTGGGCGCGACGATGCCGAAGCCGAGGCCGAGCTCGTCGGTGAGGCGCACGTTCGCCATGATCTGCGGGATCACCTGCGGCATGCCCCCGTTGCACACGCGCGGGAAGGCCTGATCGGCCCACGTCGACGGATTGTCGGGGCCGTCGCCCGCCGCGAAGATCGTCCCGCCGCCGAGGTAGGTCTCGCCCGGCGGCGCGCCGCCCGCGTAGTTGCCGCTGCGCGTGACGCACGCGTCCCAGATCGCGAGGCTCGCGTTGAGCACGATCTGCGCGTCGGCGTCGGCGAGCATCGCGGGGTTGAGCGCGAGCGCGAGCGAGTCGTCCACGCGCGCCGCGAACGCGCCACCGCGGCCCATGCCCCGCGTGCCCACACCGCTCAGCTCGAAGCCGCCCGCCTGCGCGGTCGGGTGGAGATCGCCGTAGGCGTGAGCGGCGACGGCAGCAGAGAACACGGCGGTGGCGAGGGCGGTCTTGCGCATCGGGCGCGAGGATACGCGTGCGGCCGCGGGCGTTTGAAGCACGAACGCGTTGACGCGTGGGCTAACGCGTCGCGTCAAGGCGCACGCGGCGTCGGATCCAATCCGCAGATCGACGGCTCACCCGCGGCGAGGCGAGCCCTTCGCGGCGCGCTCGAGACGAGCACGGCGCGCTCGGCCGACGCGAGGGACGAGCGTCACTCCACGTCGCCGGAGTCGTAGCCCTCGAACTCGCCCTCCGCGAGGTTCTCGAAGCGCGTGAACTCGTGGAAGAACTTGCAGCGCACGATGCCCGTGGGGCCGCTTCGCTGTTTTCCCACGATGATCTCGGCGAGGCCGCGCAGCTGCTGGCGCTCCTCATCCTTCGCGTACACCTCGGGGCGGTACACGAACATGATGACGTCCGCGTCCTGCTCGATCGCGCCCGACTCGCGCAGGTCGGCGAGCTGAGGGCGCTTGTCCTTGCCGGGGCGCGTCTCGACGCCGCGGTTGAGCTGCGAGAGCGCGATGACGGGGATGTCGAGCTCCTTCGCGAGGGCCTTGAGCGAGCGGCTGATCTCGCTGATCTCCTGCTCGCGGCTGTCGTTCTTCACGCCCGAGCGCATGAGCTGGAGGTAGTCGACGACCACGAGGCCGAGGCCGTGCTCGCTCTTGAGGCGGCGCGCCTTTCCGCGGAGCGCGGTCACGGTGAGCGCGGCCGTGTCGTCGATGAAGAGCGGCAGATCGGTGAGCGGTCCCGCGGCGCCCATGAGCTTCTGCCAGTCCTGCGTGGAGAGCATGCCGTTGCGCATGCGACCGCCATCGACGCGCGCCTCGCTGCAGAGGAGACGGCGCACGAGCTCTTCCTTGCGCATCTCGAGCGAGAACACCGCCACGCCCACGTTGCGGCCCGCGGCGGCGGCGAGCGCCACGTTCAGCGCGAACGCGGTCTTTCCCATGCCGGGGCGTCCCGCGATGATGAGGAGCTCGGAGCCCTTGAGGCCCGCGGTCATCTCGTCGAGCTTCTCGAGGCCCGTCGGCAGACCGATGATGCGCTCGCCGCGGCCCGCGGCCTCCTGCACCTGCTGGATGGTGCGGTAGACGATGTCCTTGATGTGCTCGTAGGGCGCGCCGCCGCGAGCCTTGCCGATCTCGAAGACGCGCTTCTCGGAGCTGTCGAAGTACTCCTCGGGCTCGCCGTAGTCGCCGTAGCCCGCGGCCGCGATCTCGTGACAGGCCGCGATGAGGCGCCGCACGTTCGCCTTCTCGCGCACGATCGACGCGTGCTGCTCGATGTTGGCGACGGTGGGGATCGTGTTCGTGAGCGAGAGCAGGTGCTCGTCGCCGCCGGCCTTCTGAAAGGACCCGCGATCGACGAGCCAGCTCCGCAGCGTGATCGTGTCCACCGGCTGCCCGCGGCGGAACAGCTCCGCCATGGCGTCGAAGACGAGCGCGTTGCCGCGGCTGTAGAAGTCGTCGGGGCTCAGGAGCTGGAGCACGGTGTTGAGCGCACCGTTCTCGAGGAGGATGCCGCCGAGCACTGCGCGCTCCGCGTCGAGCGAGTGCGGCGGGACGCGGCCGGGCTCACGCGAGACGCGCTCGGGGGTGTCGAAGGACGCGGTCATGGGGGCCGGCCATCGTACACGCTCACCTGCGTGGGTGCGCGGCGAGGACGTCGCCGTGATCAGAGCACGCCGCGCACGCCGATCTGTACGCCATTCGGTGAGGCCGCGAGCTCGAGCGTCACCGGCGCGCTCGCGCTCGAGCCCACGAGGAACGCGCCTCCGACGAGGCCCACGAGGCCCGCTGCCGCAAGCAGAAAGGGAGCGATCACCGCGACGTCCTCGGGCTCACCGCCGAGCGGGATGGAGGTGATGGCGACGCACGACGGCACCGCGAGGCCGAGCAGGCCGAGGCTCGTGCCGAGGAGCCAGAGGCCGCGGCAGAGGTCGCGCTGCCGCGGGTCGCGCGCGAGCGCGGGATCGTAGAGCGCCAGCACACCGACGTGGCTCAGCACGAGGCCGATCGACGACGCGACGAGGGCCCCGGTGACGAGCGGCGGCGGGCCGAACGCGTCCGTCGCCGAGAGCTGGAGCGCGAGATCGAACGCGAAGAAGCCCGACGAGAACACGGCCCCCACCATCATCGGGCCCGCGAGATCGTTGCCCTCGCTCGCCACACCACTCGCGTCGTGGCGCGCGACCGAGGCCGCTGGGCTCGGCGCGGACACCTCCTCGTCGGCGAGGGCGCGAGGGGGCGCAAACACCATCTCGAAGAGGGTGGCGGTGAGCGCGACGACGGCGCGGGCGCGGGGCATGCGCGAGCACGGCATGCGCGCCTCGTCATCAAGGCGCGTGCCGCGGGCTCGCGGGCATCGGGCGCGCAGATCGCCTTGAAATTCCAGGGAATCCGCGAGTGATGGCCCCACGCATGTGTGCGCCACGTGCAGCGCGCTGCACGACTCGCGGACACGCGTCCTCTCGGAAGACCCTTTTCCGGAGCAGCGACTCGAAGGAACGGATCCTGGCTCACTGCCCCGACTGCAGGCGGGTGCGGGCCTCGCACGCCTGCCGATAGCCCAGCGTGCAGGCGCGTCCGTACTGTTCCTCCGCGAGCTGCGGCGAGGGCGAGGAGCCGATGTCGCCGTGCTCGTACATGCGCCCGAGGTTGAAGCAGCCGCGCGGCTCTCCGCCCGTGCACGCGCGGTGATAGAGGTCGATCGCGCGACGCGCGTCGCGCGTGACGCCGGCGGCGGTCTCGAAGAGCGTGCCGAGGTTCGAGCACGCGAGGAGGTGGCCGCCATCGCAGGCCTGCGTGAAGAGGCGGATCGCGTCCTGCGGCGAGCGACGCACGCCCGCGCCGCGCGCGTGCAGCGCGCCGAGGCTCGTGCAGCCCGGCATGAGGCCGCCCTCGCACGCGCGGCGGTAGAGCGTGGCCGCGTGGGCCTCGTCGACCGCCGTGCCCGAGCCGTGCTCGAAGCAGAAGCCGAGCGCGTTACAGCCGCGCAGATCGCCCGCCTCGCAGCTCGAGGTGAAGAGCGCGAACGCGAGCGCGTCGTCCTGCGCGACGCCCGCGCCGCGGCGGTGGAGCAGGCCGAGGCGCGTGCAGCCGTAGGGCTCCTCGCCCTCGCATGCCTGCGTGTAGAGGCGCACCGCGCGCGTGAGATCGCGGCTCGCACCGCGCCCCTCTTCGAAGAGCACCCCGAGGCTCGAGCAGCCGAGGAGCTCCTCGCCGCTGCACGCCTGCTCGTAGAGCTGTCGCGCCCGCGCGAGGTCGGCCGTGACGCCGCGCCCCTCTTCGTAGGCGAGCCCGAGCACCGCGCAGCCGTAGAGCTCGTGGCCGTCGCACGCCCGCTGGAAGAGGCGGATCGCGCCCGCGGGATCGGCCGCGCCGCCGCGGCCCTCTTGGCGCAAGAGCCCGAGGTGCACGCAGCCGAGGAAGTCGCCCGCGCGGCACGCGCTGTCGTAGAGACGCGCGGCCTCTGCGTCGTCCTGAGGCAGACCGCGGCCCTCTTCGCGCAGCACCCCGAGGGCCACGCAGCCCCCGGCCTCGTCGTCGTCGCACGCGCGCTGATAGAGGCGGATCGCGCCCTCGAGGTTGGCCTCGATGCCGCGGCCGAGCTCCATCATGCGGCCGAGGTTCGTGCAGCCGATGGGCTCGCCTCCGTCGCACGCGCGCGTGAAGAGCTGGGCGGCCACGCGGTAGTCCTCGCCGTCCTCGCGCGCGAGGCCGAGATCGTTGCACGCGGCGGGGCGACCGCCCTCGCACGCACGGGTGAGGAATTCGCCCGCGCGGCTCGCATCGCCCGCCTCGCCGGACTGGAGGAGGTTGCCGAGGCGCTCGCAGCCCGCGAGATCGCCGCGCTCGCAGGCCGACTCGTAGCTCCGCGCCGCGTGCGCGAGATCGCGCGCCGCGCCGCGCCCCGTGGCGCTCAGATCCCCCAGCTGCGTGCACGCAACGCCGTCGCCTCCGCGACAGCCGCGCGTGAAGAGCGAGACGGCCTCCTGCAGATCACGAGGCGTCTCGCTGATCGCGAGGCGCTCACCGAGGTGGGTGCAGGCCGCCGCCCAGCCGAGATCGCACGAGCGCGTGTAGCTCCGCCGCGCCTGCTCGAAATTCTCGGTGGTGCCGAGGCCTGCCTCGAGCATGCGACCCGCATCGAAGCACGCGCGCGCGTGGCCGTTGTCGCACGCGGCGCGGAAATTCGTGAGCGCCTGCTCGTAGTTCTGCGCCATGCCGTGACCGAGCAGCTGCATCGTGCCGAGATCGCGGCACGAGGCCGGATCGCCGCGCATGCAGCCGTTGCGGTAGAGGGTGGCGGCCCGATCGAGATCGCCCGCCTGCTCGTAGGCCTCGCCGGCCTCGCTGCAGCGCGCGGGCGACGCCGTGGTCGCTGCCGCGCCGCTCGCCGTCCTCGCCGGCGCCGCGGCCGCGCCCTCGGCCGGCGCCGGCCCGGGCGTCAGCGTGGGCGGAGGCGGGGGCGTGGGCGGGGCTCGTCGACGCTGCCCTGCGAGCGGGCTCGCGATCGCGAGCGAGACGACGACCAGCGACCAGAGAGCGCGTCGAACAAGCGTGTGGA
>JAIBCE010000030.1 GCA_019694315.1 Sandaracinaceae bacterium | reverse complement strand
GGCGACGCCGAAGACGCACGCGAAGGCGACGCCGAAGACGCACGCGAAGGCGACGCCGAAGACGCACGCGAAGGCGACGCCGAAGACGCACGCGAAGGCGACGCCGAAGACGCACGCGAAGGCGACGCCGAAGACGCACGCGAAGGCGACGAAGACGCCTGCGAAGCGCGGCTGATCAGCCTGTGGCGAGCTTCTCCGCGGCGCGCTCGCCCGCCGCGATCGTGTCCGGAATGCCCACGCCGAAGAGCGAATTCCCGGCGAGGGCCACGTCCGGCAGCTCGGCGAGGCGGGCCGCGATCGCGTCGCGTCGAGCGACGTGCTCGGGCCCGTAGAGGGGCATCGCGCGCTCGTAGCGCACGACCTTGGTGAAGCGCGGCGGGGCCGTGATGCCCATGAGGTCGGCGAGCTCGCGACGCGCCTCGAGCGCGAGGAGCGCGTCGTCGCGTCCCGCGAGATCGTCGTCGCCCGCCGCGAACACGCGCACGAGCGCGAGCTCGGCCGGCGCGCGATCGGGCCACTTCTCGCTCGACCACGTCGAGGCCAGGATGCGGCGGCGCTCGACGCGGGGAACGACGAAGCCGTAGGCGTCGAGGGGATGAGGCACGTCCTCGCGTCGCCACGCGAAGGTCACGGTCGCCGCCGAGCCATGCGGAATGGCCGCGAGCGCGTGCGCGGCCTCGCGATCGATCCCCTCGAGGAGCCCTGCCGCGCGGTGGGCGGGCTGCGCCACGACCACCGCGTCGAAGCGCTCGGCGCGCCCAGCATCATCGATCACCTCCACGCCGCTCGCGTCGCGCTCCATCCGCACGGCCGCTCGTTCGAGGCGGAGCGCGTCGCGCACGCGATCGGTGAGCGCGTCGGTCAGCACCTGCATCCCCGCGTCGAACGACACGAAGAGGCCGTAGCGCGCCCCCTCGCCGACCTCGTCCGTCGTGGCGCGGGCCGCGGCGATCAGCGCGCGCGTGACGCTGCCATGCGCCGCTTCCATCTCGAGGAAGCGCGGCATCGTCGCGAGGAGACCGAGGATCTCCGGGTCCGCGCCGTAGATGCCCGACGCGAGCGGCTGTGCGAGCCGCTCGAGCACCTCCCAGCCGAAGCGACGTCGCACGAACGACGCGAGGCTCTCGTCGTCGCTCGGGGCGCGCGGCCGTGCAGGCATCGCGAGCTCGAGGGCCGCGCGCGCCTTTCCCTCGAGCGAGACCACGTCGCTCTTCGCGAAGCCCACGAGATCGCCCGGGCCGATCAGCGAGAAGCCCTCGGGGATCCGCGCGAGGCGGCCGCGGGACACGACGTAGGCGCCGTGTCGATCACTTCGTGTACGAATGACACGATCCTCGAGGCCGAGGCGCGCGACGAGGCCGAGGGCGGCGTGCTCCTCGCGGTGCGCCTCGCTCCTCGGCCCGAGGATCGACTCCGGGCCGAGATCCACCACGAGCGCCTGCTCGCTCGCGATCCCGAGGCGGCTCGCGGGGAGGGTCTCGGTCGCGATCCAGCCGCCCGTGCGCGCGCTCGCCTCCCAGAGCTCGAGGTGGGCGGACGGCTCGAGCTCGCGGAGGCGATGTGCCGCCGAGAGCCCGCTCAGCCCGGCACCGACGACCAGGTAGCGGCGCGCGCTCATCCGCCCGCGACGGTAGCCGCTTCTTCGTCGTCGTGCCCGGGACGCTTGGGCACCGGCACGCGGTCTCCGTCGCGCACCGCGATCACGTCGCCGTCGAACTCGGCGCGCGCCTCCTCGACGAAGGGCTTGGTGGAGCCGTAGCGCTGCGAGAAGTGCGTGAGCACCAGGCGTCGCGCGCCGGCCTCGCGCGCCACGATGCCCGCCTGTCGCGCGGTCATGTGCCCGTGGTCGCGGGCCTCGCGCTCCTCGCTCGAGAGGTACGTCGACTCGCAGACGAGGAGGTCCACGCCCTTGGCGAGCGCGAAGCAGTTGTCGGTCAGGCGCGTGTCCATGACGAGCGCGAAGGACTGCCCCTTCTTGTAGAGGCTCACGTCGTCGAGGCGCACCGTCACGCCGTTCACCTCGAGCTGGCCGGCGCGGATCAGCTCCTTGATCGCGGGGCCTCGCACGCCCGCGGCCTCGAGCTTCTCGGGCAGCATCGTCCGACCGTCGTGCTCCTCGAGGCGGTAGCCGTAGGTCTCGACGCCATGATCGAGACGCAGCGCGCGCATCTGGAGCTTCGAGCTCTTGGTGATCACGCCCTCGCCGCGGATGGGCTTGGGCGCGACGCGCGCGACGTCGTGATAGATCGACGCGTGCCGCATGCGCTCGTAGAAGAGCTGGCCGGACGCCGGGTAGTGGATCTCGATCTCGTGGGGCACGCGATCGAGGCTGATGCGCTGGTGAAGACCCGCGAGGCCCAGGCAGTGATCGCCGTGGAAGTGGGTCACGAAGATGCGCGTCACCTGGGTGACGGTGACCTCCGCGTAGATCATCTGCCGCTGGGTGCCCTCGCCGGGATCGAAGAGGAAGCCCTCGTCGTCCCACCGCAGGAGGTACCCGTTGTGGTTACGAAAGCGTGTCGGGACCTGGCTCGAGGTACCGAGGACGATGAGCTCACGGGCCGACATGAAGGGGCCAACGGGTAACGGACGGAGGGACGCGCGGCAAGGAGCCGTGAGACGCGGTGTCCGACGGGCCTCGCTGCGGAGCGGGAGCCGCAGCGCTCCCCTCGGAGACCGAGACCCCCATCGAGCCTCTCGCTGACGCCGTGGGCGCGTCGGCGCGCCCGATCAGCCGCGGATCCGGCTGTTGCTCGGATCGTAGAAGGGGCGCAGTGAGAGCCTCGCCGGCACGCGCCGCGCTCCGACCTCGACCTCCCAGCGGCCGGCATCGAGCCACGCCTGATCGATCGGCCGATCGGCCTCGATCATCGCGAGGCCCACCGCGCCGCCGAGCGTGTGGCCGTACGACGCCGCGCGGATGTAGCCGCGCGAGACGCCGTCGCGTCGCACGGGCTCCGCGTGGAACAGGAGCGGCTCGGGCTCCGACAGCAGCACCGACACGAGGCGCCTCGAGAGCGGGCCCCTCGCCTTCTTCGCGCGCACGGCCTCCTGACCGACGAAGCCACCCGGCTTGTCGAGCGCCACCGCGAAGCCGAGGCCGACCTCGAGCACCGAGTCGGTGTTGTCGATGTCGTGCCCGTAGTCGCGGTAGCCCTTCTCCATGCGGCAGCTCGCGAGGGCCTTGAGGCCCGCGTGCACGAGGCCGTGCGAGGCGCCGGCCTCGCGCAGTCGATCGTAGACGTGACTCGCCTGCTCGCTCGGTACGTAGAGCTCGTAGCCGAGCTCGCCGAGGTAGGTGATGCGGAGGCAGAGCGCGCGCGCGAAGCCCACGTCGATCTCGCGCGCGGTGCGGAACGGGAAGGCCGCGTCCGACAGGTCCACGCTCGTGAGCGACTGGAGCAGGGCGCGTGAGCGCGGCCCCTGCACGTTGATCTGCGCGAGCCCGCTCGTGACGTCCGCGACGAACGCGTGGCCCGCCTCGTCCTCGAAGAAGCGGCGCATCCGCGCCTGGACGTGTCGGTGCGCGGTGTCCGACGCGACCACGAGGAAGCGCTCCTCGTCGAGGCGCGTCACGGTGAGGTCGGCCTCGAGCGTGCCGCGCTCGTTCAGCCACTGCGTGTACGTGACGACCCCGTCACGCTCGTTCACCGCGTTGGCCGAGAGCCGATCGAGGAGGCGGCCCGCGTCGCGGCCCTGCACCTCGAATTTCGACATGAAGGACATGTCCATGAGCACCACGCCCTCGCGCACCGCGCGGTGCTCGGCCTCCCAGTACGGCCAGAAATGCGGGCGATCCCAGCCGAGCGTTCCCACCTCGGGGGCCACGCCCGGAGGCGCGTACCAGTCGGCGCCCTCCCAGCCGCTCACGTCCTTGAAGCACGCGCGCGCGGCCACGAGGCGATCGTGCAGCGGCGAGGTCTTGCAGCCCCGCGCGGTCGTCATCGTGCGGAACGGGTAGTGGCACTGGTACACGAGGCCGAGCGACTCGACGGTGCGCGTGCGCCGGTACGCGGGGTTGCTCTGGTAGCGGTGGAGCCGATCGATGTGCATGCCCGTCACGTCGGCGCCCGGGTCACCGGTCGTGACCCACTCGGCCACGAGCTTGCCGAGGCCGCCGCCCGTGAGGATGCCGATCGAGTTGAGACCCGCCGCGACGAAGTAGCCGCGCACCTCGGGGGCCTCCCCGACCACGGGGCGCAGATCGGGCGTGAAGCTCTCGGGGCCGCAGAAGAATTTCTTCACGCCTACCTTTTCGGAGATCGGCACGCGCGACATCGCGCGCTCGAGGTAGGGGGCCATGCGATCCCAGTCGGGCGTGATCTCCCCGAACGAGAAATCGCCCGGAATTCCGTCGATCTTCCAGGGCGCGCAGACGGGCTCGAAGAGCCCGATCATCAGCCCGCCGCCTTCTTCGCGGTAGTAGCCATGACAGCCCGGATCCTCGATCACCGGCCAGTGCGGCGACAGCTCGGGGATGCGCTCGGTGATGAGGTAGTAGTGCTCCGCGGCCTGGTTCGGGATGGTGACGCCGAGGTCCTCGCCGAGCTGCCGCGCCCACATGCCCGTGCAGTTCACGACGACGTCGCACGCGATCTCGCCGTAGGGGGTGCGCACGCCGCGCACGCGTCGTCGCGCGGCCGATCCGCTCGTCAGCACCTCGAGCGCCGGCACGTTCTCGAGGATGCGCGCGCCCAGCTTCTTCGCGCCCGCCGCGAGGGCCATCGTCACGTCGACGGGGTTCACACGTCCGTCTTCCTTCACGTAGAAGCCCGCGCGCACATCGTCGATGTTCGCGAGCGGAAAGAGCTCCTTCACCTCGCGGGGCGAGATCTCGTGCACGTCCACGCCGCAGTGGCGGTTGAACGCCGAGACGCGGCGGTACTCCTCGAGGCGATCGTCGTCGGACGCGAGCTCGATGAAGCCGTTGAGCAGAAGGCCGGTGGCCTGACCGGTCTCGGCCTCGAGGCGCGCGTAGAGATCGCGCGTGTACTTGCGCAGCTCGGTGGAGGTCTCGCTCGTGGACCCGAAGGTCACCATGAGCCCGGCCGCGTGCCACGTGGTGCCCGAGGTGATCTTGTCGCGCTCGAGGAGCACCGTGTCGGTCCAGCCGAGCTGGGCGAGGTGGTAGGCGACCGAGCAGCCGATCACGCCGCCACCGAGGACGACGACGCGGGCGTGGGACGGAAGGGAGGGAAGGGAGGGCGCGGACATCGGCCCGGAGGTATCGTGGCGGACGGCGCGGGGCCAGGACCGGGGGCATTTGCCGGGTGGTCGCAGCGTGGTACAAGCCGCGCCCCCTCGTTCGAGGGGCGGTGCGCACCCGTGCATCGAAACCCCGCACACCTCTCACTCGACCTCACGAGGTCGCGTAGACGGTCCGACTCGGTGCCTTCCTCGCGGAAGGTCGTCGGCCGCAGAGGTGGAGGAAACAACCGGAGATCCCATGACCGACACGCAGACCGCCGAGTTCGCCGAAGAGCTTCCCCTCAGCCTCCGCAGCCTCATCGACGCGGGCGTCCACTTCGGACACCAGACGCGTCGCTGGAACCCGAAGATGCGCCCGTACATCTTCGGCGCGCGCAACGGCATCCACATCATCGACCTCGACCAGACGGCCGTGCTCTTCAAGCGCGCGTACGACTTCCTGGTGGAGGCGGTGGGCCGCGGCGGCCACGTGCTCTTCGTGGGCACCAAGCGCCAGGCGGTCGACGTCGTTCGCGAGGAGGCGCAGCGCTCGGGCCAGTTCTTCGTCACGGGCCGCTGGCTCGGCGGCACGCTCACGAACTTCCGCACGATCAAGACGGCGATCGAGCGCCTCCGCGAGCTCGACCGCATGTTCGAGGACGGCTCGGCCGAGAACCTGCTCAAGAAGGAGCAGATGAAGCTCCGCCGCGAGCAGGAGCGCCTCGAGAAGTTCATCGGCGGCATCAAGATGATGAACGCGCTGCCCGCGGCCGTGTTCGTGATCGATCCGCACCACGAGCACATCGCGATCAGCGAGGCGGGCAAGCTCGGCATCCCGATCGTGGCGATCACCGACACGAACTGCGATCCGGAGCTCATCAACTACGTGATCCCCGGCAACGACGACGCGATCCGCTCGATCAAGCTCTTCACGGGCAAGATCGCCGACGCGTGCATCGAGGGTCAGCAGAAGCGCCGCGCCATGCAGCAGGGCGGTGGCGAGAGCCGCACGATGCAGAGCGGCGACTCGCGCGTCGAGGTCGAGTTCCAGCGTCATCGTCGCGGCCCCGGCGGCGGCGGCGGACGTCGTGGCGGCCCCGGCGACCGTGGCTCGCGCGGCGGCGATCGCCCCACGAGCGGCGGCGAGGGCACCGAGGCCTGAGCGCGACCGAGCGCAGGCCAGACCCAGGGCACGAGAGAGCGTCGTCAGCACGGCGCTCTCTTCGCATCACGAGTTCGAACCTCGCGCCGAGCGGCGCGAGCAAGCCATCCGAGTGGAGAGTGTCATGTCCGTCCAGGTGACTGCAGCGCAGGTGAAGTCGCTCCGTGATCGCACGGGCGCAGGAATGAACGACTGCCGCCAGGCTCTGATCGAGGCCGAGGCCAACGAGGAGAAGGCCGTCGAGATCATCCAGAAGAAGGGCCTCGCGAAGGCCGCGAAGAAGGCGGGAGCGATCGCCGCGGAAGGCCGCGTGCAGTCGTACATCCACCCGAACAACCGCATCGGCGTGCTCGTCGAGATCAACTGCCAGACCGACTTCACGGCCAAGAACGAGGAGTTCGTCGGCTACTGCAACGACGTCGCGATGCACATCGCCGCCTCGACCCCGCTCTACGTGCGCCGCGAGGACGTGCCGGAGGCCGACAAGGTCAAGCAGCGTGAGATCTTCAAGGGTCAGCTCGAGGAGGAGGCCAAGGCCACGGGCAAGTCTCGTCCGGAGGCGGCGGTCGCGAAGATCCTCGAGGGCAAGATCGACAAGTGGTTCTCCGAGGTGTGCCTCAACGAGCAGGAGCTCGTGACGCGCGACGACAAGAAGACGGTCGGCGCGCTCGCGGACGAGCTCACGGCCCGCATCGGCGAGAAGATCGGCGTGCGCCGCTTCGTGCGCTTCGAGCTCGGTGAGGGCATCGAGAAGAAGTCGGTCGACTTCGCCGCCGAGGTCGCGGAGCAGCTCAAGGGGAGCTGAGCAGTCGAGGTCGCGAGACCTCGCGCCGTGCGCAACGCCGTGCGCAGCGGCGTCGCCATCGAGCCCACGATCTCCGGGTCGTGGGCTCGATGCGTTCGTGTGTCGTGCACGACCACATCGCGTGCGTCCGCTGTATAGTTCGCGCCCCCCAGGAGGCAGGCGATGAGCGGGCTCAAGTTCAAGCGGGTGATGTTGAAGCTCTCCGGCGAGGCGCTGGCCGGATCGGAGACGGGCTTCGGCATCGATCCCGCGACGCTCGTGGTGCTCGCCTCCGAGGTGGCCGAGGCGCACGCGCTCGGCGCCGAGTGCGCGGTGGTGATCGGGGGCGGCAACATCTTCCGCGGCCTCAAGGGGTCGGGGCAGGGCATGGATCGCGCGACCGCCGACTACATGGGCATGCTCGCGACGGTCATCAACGGCCTGGCCCTCCAGGACACGCTCGAGCGTCTCAAGGTGCCGACGCGGGTGCTCTCGGCCCTCGAGATCCGCCAGGTCGCCGAGCCCTACATCCGCCGCCGCGCGGTGCGTCACCTCGAGAAGGGACGCGTGGTGATCTTCGCGGCCGGCACGGGCAACCCGTTCTTCTCGACGGACACGGCCGCCGCCCTGCGATCGATGGAGATCGGCGCGGAGCTGCTCTGCAAGGCGACCAAGGTCGAGGGCGTCTACGACAAGGATCCCGCCAAGCACGACGACGCCGTCATGTACCGCCGGCTCTCGTTCGATCGCTGCTTGAGCGAGCGTATCGGCGTGATGGACTCGACGGCGATCACGCTGTGCCGTGAGAACAAGCTCCCCATCCGCGTCTTCGCGCTGCTCAAGCGGGGCAACATCAAGCGGGTGCTGCTCGGCGAGGACGTCGGCACGCTCGTCAACGACAAGGGCGAGTGACGTCGGAGGCGGATGCAAGTAGAGTCCGCCGCTCGCCCCTTTTCCTGCGCGGAGAGACCGTATGATCGAGGAGACCCTTCAGGAGCTTCACAACGCCATCGGCAAGGCTCACGAGTCCTTGCGTCGCGAGCTCTCGCGGCTGCGCACGGGACGCGCATCGGCGGACCTCCTCGACTCGATCCGCGTCGACTACTACGGCACCCCCACGCCCGTGGCCCAGATGGCGAGCGTGACGATCCCCGAGCCGCGCCTGCTGGTCATCAAGCCCTGGGAAAAGGGGCAGATCAAGGCGATCGAGACGGCGATCCAGGCCTCGAGCCTGGGGCTCACGCCGCAGAACGACGGCACCGTGATCCGCCTGCCGATGCCCCCGCTCACCGAGCAGCGCCGCAAGGATCTCGCGAAGGCTGCGAAGGGCCACGGCGAGGAGAGCAAGGTCGCCATCCGCAAGGCCCGTCACGAGTGTCGCGACATGCTCGCCGAGATCGTGAACGACGGAAACGCGAGCGAGGACGACGTCGATCGCGCGACCAAGAAGATGGAAGAGATCGTCCAGGAGGGCACCGCGAAGGTCGACGAGATCATCGCGGCGAAGGAAAAGGACATCATGACCATCTGAGAGATGATGTGCCCTGGGGACGGCCCGCCCGGAGAACTGGAGCGGGCCGTCGTCGTCTCGGGGCTCGGCACGCTCGCGCGCCGCCCTCGGCATGGACCCTCAGGCGCTCGGCGGAAGGCGCGAAGGGCGCGCGGGGCTCGTGCGCTGGCTCGCGTCGTGGACGCGATCGACCAGGGCGCGCACGTCGTCGGGCTTGGCGCCCGGCAGGACGCCGTGGCCCAGGTTGAAGATGTGTCCCTGCTTGCCCGCGACGCTCTCGAGGAGGGCCTCGGCGCGCTCGAGCATGACATCGCGCGATGCGAGCAGGAGCACAGGGTCGAGGTTGCCCTGCACGGCGATCGGGCCGTCCTGCTCGAGCAGCTCCCAGGCCTCACGCAGCTCGGCGCGCTGGTCGATGCCGATCACGTGGCCGCCGGCGCGTCGCATGTGGGGAAGGAGCGCGGGGTTGCCCGTGCCGAAGTGGATGACGGGGACGCGATCCCCGACGGCGTCGAAGATGCGCTTCATGTGGGGCTGCACGAAGCGCACGTAGTCGGCGGGCCCGAGCGCGCCGACCCAGCTGTCGAAGAGCTGGAGGCACTCTGCGCCGGCGTCGATCTGCGCGAGGAGGTAGCGCGACACCGCGTCCGCGATCTTCGTCATGAGCGCGTTCCATGCGCCAGGATCGGAGAACATGAGCGTCTTGGTGTGGAGGTACTCGCGCGAGCCGCCGCCCTCGATGATGTACGACGCGAGCGTGAAGGGCGCGCCGGAGAAGCCGATGAGCGGCACGCGGCCCGCGAGATCCTTCTTGGTCGTGCGGATCGCGTTCATCACGTAGTCGAGCGAGCCGACGGGATCGATCTCGCTCGCCACGCGATCGACGTCCTTGGGGCTGCGGACGGGATGCGCGATGCGAGGACCGTCGTCCTTGGTGAACTCGAAGCCCACGCCGAGCGGCTCGAGCACCACGAGGATGTCGGAGAACACGATCGCGGCGTCGACGCCGAGCTGCTCCACGGCGCGCACCGCGACCTCGCTGCACAGCGCGGGCGACTTGCAGAGCTCCATGAAGCCCACTCGCTCGCGGAGCGCGCGGTACTCGGGCTGGTAGCGGCCTGCCTGCCGCATGATCCACACAGGCGTGTACGGGGTGGGCCGACGACGGCACGCATCGAGGAAGACAGACATCGCGCGGAGAGTAGTACGTCGTCTCCGAAGGTCGATCGGGATTCCAGCGAGGCTCGCCTCAGCGGCGACGACGTCGTCGAACGACGAGCGCGAGACCGAGCGCCACGCCGAGCGCGCCGAAGCGCGAGGGCAGTCCGATCCGACGCGACGGAATCGCGCAGCCGCAGTGTGTCGCGAGGGCGACGGGCCCGGCGTCGGGGCCGCCGGCGACCGCGGCGTCCGCGATCGCGGCGTCGGGAGGCACGACGACGGTCGCGTCGGGCATGCCCGCGTCGTCGTCGCAGTCGGAGGGGCAGACCTCGACCGGGCCGCACACGCCGTCTCCACAGGCGCCGCAGAGGCGCTCGCTCGGTTGCGCGCTCGCGCAGAGCGCTTCCACCGCGGGCACGACGGAGCTGATGAGCTCCGTGCGCCAGCTGGTCTCGTCGATCACCGCGAGGCGGTTGCACGATCCGTCGCGGACCAGGGCCTCCACCGGGCCGTTGGTGAGATCGCCGAGGAGGCGCAATTCCTCGTCGAACACGCCGGATCCGGAGTTGCCCGGCTGCGCGTCGAGGCGCGCATAGAAGCGCGAGCGGCTCGCGTTCGCGGTGATCTCGCCGTGCTCGACCACCTTCATCGGGATGCCGAACGGATAGCCCGCGAGCGAGACGGCCTCGCCCACCACCGCAGGCTCGAGGCGCACCGGGAGCGGTGGTCCCGCGGCGGCGCGATCGAGGCGCACGATCGCGTAGTCGTTGGCCGAGGTGAGCTCGGTGACCACGACCTCGCTGCACCGGAACACATCGTCGCTGCGCCGCGCGTGCAGCACGCCCGCCTCGTCGTAGTACCAGCCGAAGACGAAGCGCTGCTCTGCGCAGGGCCAGCCATCGACGCAGTGGCCCGCGGTGAGCACCAGGTCGTCGTCGATGAGCGTCGCCGAGCAGCTCACGGCCGAAGGCTGATCGTAGTGCGCCTCGCCTTCGCAGAGCTCGTGCGACGGACCGAGCGGCTGTGCGTCGAAGGTGACGCTCCCGCTCGTGTCCACGTGCACGCGGCTCGCATGGATCATCGCCGGGACGGCGCGCGCGAAGGCCTCGCGCTGCGCGTTGTCCCTCACCTCGTAGAGCTCGACGCGATCATCGGCGCCGAAGATGACGGGCTCGACGGCCGAAGACGCGACCGGCGCGCAGGCTCCGAGGAGCAGCGCGCCGGCGGTGAGGAAGAGAGGTCGCACGCTCAGAAGAGGAACGCGATGCGCGTCTGCAGCGTCCACATGATCGGGTCGGTGAGGCGGCCCCAGTTCGGGCGCGCGGGGTCCACGGCGCCGAGCGCGTCACCGACGCCCATCACACCGAACTCGTTGCTCCAGCGCATCTCGTCGTGCGGGCCCCAGCTCAGCTTGAGCGCGACGTCGGCCTCCCAGCCGAGGAAGCAGTTCGAGGACAGCAGCGCGGGACAGGTGGCGGTGGGCCCGCCCGCGGGCCGGTTGAGCGGTCCGTTGAGCTGATCCGCGAAGGCCACGACGAACTGACCGATCAGCTCGAGGCCGCCGTTCGGCCCGAGCGGACGAACCCGCACTTGCGGCGCGAGATACAGCGAATTCCACACGCCGCCGTTCGACCACACCGAGCTCGCGAACCCGTAGGCGTTGGCCGTCCGGACGTTGAGCACCACGGGATAGAGGAGGAGGCCCACCTGGTAGTTGGGGTTGTTGGGCCGCTGCGTGAACAGGGTGTTGCCGATGAGCGAGGCGCCCGCCTGGCCCGTGGAGAAGCCGCTCTCGATCGTGGCGGCCCACATCGGGTCCTCCACACCGAGCCGCGCCGTGCCGCCCCAGATGTTGGCGCCGAGGCGACGCTCGGTGTTGCCGTAGGGCGTGCGCGTTCCCGGAGGCGTCTCGTCGCGGAACGGATCGCAGCCGCCCACGGTGTCGCAGAAGTCGCCAGTGAGGCTGACGGCGTTCGTGGTGCCCTGGATCGTGTAGAGCTCGCCCTCGCTGTAGATGAGCGGGGCGCGACGGCCGAACGCGGACCAGCGGAGGCGATAGAAGAGATCGCCGATCCAGATGTCGGAGTGCGTGTAGGCCTGGCCTCGGTGGACCATCACGAGGCCCGCGATGAGCTCGTCGCGCGCGTTGACGCTCGCGTTGAAGTCGGGGTCCGTCCACGCGAGGATCAGCGTCGTCTGCCAGACGTCGTCGTTGCCCGCGAGCGCGATCGTGTTGTCGTAGCCTGCGCCCGAGACGAAGCCGTAGGGCACGGTGGAGCGGGTCGCCGGGGTGCCGCCGTAGCCGCGGGTGTCCTCCGCGAGCCAGTCGTACGCGACGCCGAGCACCAGCGGCGTCGTGGGCTGACCGTCGGGACCGCGACCCTCGGCGATGTGCGTGCCGCCGAGCGTGTTCACGATGCTGAGCGGGCGCGTGAGGAAGATGACGCGATCGAACGTGGTGCCCGAGAGCGCGTCGCCGAAGTCGTTGCGGAACGAGGTGTCGGGCGAGCTGCCGAACGCGGTCGTGCCGCCGTCGTTGAAGAGGAGGCCGAGGCCACCCTGCGAGCCCTGGCGGCCGATGCGGATCTGGCCGATCGGCGTCATGAACTCGAGCCAGAGGCGACGCAGGTAGACGGGGCCGACGTCGGTGGCCCAGTTGAAGCCGGAGTAGAGGCTCGTCGAGGAAGGATCGTTCGCGAAGAGCGGCGTCGACGCGAGGCGGTTGTTGTCGCCGAACACCACGTTGTCGAGCATGTCGATCTGTGCGCGGAGCGCAGCGACCGGCTGGTAGCGGTTCGATCCGAAGACGACGGACGGCTCGAGGCGAAGCCTCATGTACCCGAAGGCCGCGTCGGTGGCGCCGTCGCGCGTGACCGACAGCGCAGGGTCGGGGTTCGTGATCGGCATGCTGTCCCACACGCCGATGCGTGCGCGGTAGTAGCCGTGGATCATCACGTTGATCGGGACGTCGGTGCTCGGTGCGCCCTCACCGCCGCCGCTCGATCCACTGGGGGGTGGAGGAGGCGGCGGGGGCGGCGGCGGCGGCGGTGGGGGGGGCGGAGGCGGAGGCGGAGGCGGCGGGGGCGCGTCCTGCGTGACCGCTCCGTCCGTGGTGCCCTCCGTGGTGCCCTCGTCACCCGACGGACTCGCGGTGTCGTCGGCTGGTGGTGGCTCGTCCGACGGCCGGATCGCAGTCATTCCAGCGTTCGGCGCGCTGTCCTGGGCTTGCACGGTCGTGGACAGGGCCACTCCCGAGAGCGCCAAGAGCGCGAGCATCGACACGACCAGACGGCTCATCGTTCCTCCACTGGGATCGCCACTCCGCGATCCCGTCGTCCCGCAGTGCGATCGCGTCTCGACGGGTCGAGCGCGCTCTGGAACCGCGGCCTCCTCGGGTGCCGTAGCGTCTCGTGTTTTCGCCCCACGACACGCTCCGACGGGGCCGATGAGAGCACGGAACGCGAGAGAGGCAAAGCCCATCGTGACGGAACGAAGAGAGGGACCGTGTGGGTCCCTCTCTTGTGCACGACGCGCTGCGTCAGTGTGGCGTCTGGCTCAGAGATAGCGGGCGCACGGATGGCCTGCTTCGTAGTCGGAGCGCAGCGGCTGGACGTTGATGATCGTCACGCCGTCGGCGAGGGTGCGGACGGCCTCGCAACCGAGGAGCGAGGGCGCGGTATCGCCTGCCACCCGACCCCACGTCTCGACGCGCACGAGCTCGTCCGAGGCCGGGATGTTCATCGCCGCGTAGAGGCCCTCGTAGTTCGTGTAGAGCTGCTCGTTGCTCGGGTTCGAGTCGGTGCCGATGCGGCGGAAGAAGCGATAGTGCGGGCCGATCGAGCTCAGCTCGCCCGCGTCGAGGATCTCGCTGCCGTCCGCGCGGAACGCGCGCACGAAGGCTCCGCCGACGTCGGTCCCGTCGCAGTCTTGCACACGGCCTGCGAGGATCGTGGTGCCCGGCTCGCGCTCGAGACCGAGCGAGGCCGGGATCAGGTTCAGCGTCGCGAACGAGACGGCGTTTCCGTCGATCGAGCTGCCCCCGGCCGCGGGCGTGAGCTCGTTGTACTGCACCGAGTCGGTGTACTGCGTGGCGAGCGTCCCGCCCGTGGTGTTCTGGAAGACTCGGTACGCGTACCAGCCACCCGCGTTCGCCATCACTGGCGAGAAGGTGCCGTCCATGCCGGTCTCGAACTCCTGGCAGGCCGGAGCCGTGCACGTGTCGGTGATGTCGTTGTCGGCGAAGAACTGCACGCGCGTGCGACGCGCGACCTGACCGTCCATGCCGAAGACGGTGAGGCGGAAGGAGATGCTGATCGACTCGCCGGGCGTCGGTGCGGTCTGCGTACCGCGACACGCGAAGTCGGGCGTGCCCGAGCCGTCCTCTTGGGTCGAGGTGTCCACGCAGCCGCCGAGGGACTCGGGGATCGGGCACGCGTAGCCGCCCGAGGCGTCCTCGCCGCTGACCACGAACGCGTCGGTCGAGGAGGACCCTGCGTCGGTTCCGCCGCCGCCGCCGCAAGCGCTCGCGAGGGTCGCGAGGCCGACGGCGGTGAGGCCGAGCGCGTTCTTCCCGATGTTCGCAACCTTCGTCCCAAGCATGTCGAGCTCCTCGTTCGTTCGGCGACGCACGTCGTCGCAAAGCGAGCGTTGTACCCGCCCCCGGCGCCCTGCGTAAAGAGCTCGGGCCAACCCGGTGCTTGCGGGGGCGCGCGACCCAGCTCACGTCGCGTCGTCGAGCATCTCCTCGATCTCGGCGCCGAGCAGCACGCGCAGGCCTCGCGCGAGCGTGGTGGCGCGCACCCGGGCGGTCATGCGGACCTCTCGATCGAGTGTGTCGATCGAGAGCGAGCGTGCGACCTCTTCGAGGCCGACGGCCCGGCCGAGATCGGCCTCGGAGAGCGAAGCGACCAGGGTCCGCAGGTTCTCGTCGACGCCGGGTGGGAACTCGCCGAAGAGCCAGACCCTGAGCTCGAGCGCCCCTGGATCGCTCGGGCCCGCAGAGCTCATCCCGAGCGCCGCGTCCTCGAGGCGCGCCAAGACGAGGCCGATGCCCCCGGGCGGCAGCTCGGGGCGACCGTGGTGCACGACGAGGAACGGGGCCTCGGACTCCGCAGCGATGAGCATGCGCAGGCGGCTGGGCGAGGCCCCCGTGGGTGCACCGCGATCGCGCGTGTGGACCAGCAGGCCCGACAGCTCCGGAGGCCCCTCGACGAGACCGAGCTCGTGGGCCCCCAGCGCGATCAGCTCGAAGCGGTGCAGCTGGTAGATGCCGGCGCGCCGTACGAGCGGATGATCGGCGCTCGACTCGAGCGGCGCCATGCGGTGGCCGATCTCGGCCGCCACCACGTGCGCATGAAAAGGCCCCGACGCCAGGGCGATCGTCCCCACGTCTGCGTACGACGCGATCGAGAGCAGCTCGAGCGTGCGGACCTCCACGCCGTGCCGATCGCGGAATGCATCGAGCCTCGCCGCGGGCACGATCGCCTCGGCCACACGCATGGTCGCGTCGTCGGCGAAGATCGCGCGCGGCCGAACACGCACCCAGGACTCGAAGCCATCGGGCACCAGCTCGTCGGCGGTGGGGCTCGGCGGCTCCTCACGTACGGGCGACCCGCCACAGCCCGCAGCCGCTGTCCCGACGGTCCAGCCTGCGAGGCAGCATGCGACGAGGGCGCAGACCCAGCGTGGCTGGATCTGCGCCCTCGCAGCGCTCCTGGTCCTGTTCGTGTCCCCGGTCCGCACCGTGTGCTTGGTCCGGCCCGTGTTCCTGTCCCGCGCGTTCGCGCTCGGCTCGCTCACGCCTTGGCGCGCGGTCGACGATCCGAGAGCACCTTCTCCTCCGGCGAGTCGGCCGAGGCCTGCGGCCCACGCCGAACGTTGTGCTTCTCGAGGATCTGCGCCTCCACCCACGTCAACATCTCCGGGTGCTGCTCGAGGTACAGGCGCGCGTTGTCGCGGCCCTGGCCGATGCGCTCACCCTGGCAGGAGTACCACGCGCCCGCCTTCTCGATGATCCCCATCTCCGCACCGAGATCGAGCACGTCGCCGCTCTTGCTGATGCCCTTGCCGAAGAGAACGTCGAACTCGCACTCCACGAACGGCGGCGCGAGCTTGTTCTTCACGACCTTCACGCGTGTCCGGTTTCCCACGGCCTGCTCGCCCTGCTTGATCGTTCCGACGCGGCGGATGTCGAGGCGCTGCGAGGCGTAGAACTTGAGGGCGTTGCCGCCCGTGGTCGTCTCGGGCGAGCCGAACATCACGCCGATCTTCATGCGGATCTGGTTGATGAAGAAGAGCGTGGTGTTGGACTTGTGGACCGTCGCGGTCAGCTTGCGCAGCGCCTGGCTCATGAGCCGCGCCTGCAGACCTGGCTGTTGATCGCCCATCTCGCCCTCGATCTCCGCCCGGGGAACGAGCGCCGCGACGGAGTCGATGACGATGAGATCGACCGCGCCCGAGCGCACGAGCGTGTCGGCGATCTCGAGCGCCTGCTCGCCGTGATCCGGCTGCGACACGAGGAGGTCTTCGACGTTCACGCCCAGCTTGCGCGCGTACGACACGTCGAGCGCGTGCTCGGCGTCGATGAACGCGGCCACGCCCCCGAGACGCTGGGTCTCGGCGATCGCGTGCAGGGTCAGCGTGGTCTTGCCGCTCGACTCCGGCCCGAAGACCTCGATGATGCGACCTCGCGGATAGCCGCCGACGCCGAGCGCGATGTCGAGCGCCACGGAGCCCGTCGGGATGACGGCGATCTCCTTCTGCGCCTGCGCCATCTCGCCCAGGCGCATGATCGCGCCCTTGCCGAAGTTCTTCTCGATCGTGCCGAGCGCAGCGGTGAGCGCGCGGTCGCGGTTGGGGTCTCGGCTCGTGTTGTCGCGGTCTTGGCTCATGTCGCATCCTTCTGCTCGCGCTCCCGTTCTGGGCAGGGGCGAGCTGGCTCGGCAGAACGACCGCACGGGCGGTCGCACGAAGAGCGCCGCGCGGCCGACGACGACCGCGAGGTTGGCCACTGATATCTTGTTCAGTGGTCGGCGTCCAGTGTTTTTTCCGCGGCCTGCTCGGGTTTGCTGAGCGGGCTTGGTCTGGGCGGCTCGTGGTGGGGACGGGACGGGCTCGTCGCGACTGACACGTCGGCGCAAAAAAGATCCGAGCTCCGTCCCCAGCGCGGGCGAAGCCCGCAGCCCAAACTTCCGAATCTTCGCGAGGCCAGCCCGAAGCTTCGCGCCGCGCGAAGATTCTCGGAAAGTAGATCAGCGCTCGAGGCGCTGCGTGAGCGCGGCGTCCGCGAGCCATCGCAAGGCGCTGAACGCGGCGATGGTGCGGATACGGTCGCGGCTGCCGCCGAGCTTGAGCAGGCGGCTCTCGGTCTTTCCTCCGCGCCTCGCGAGGCCGAGCCACACCGTTCCGACGGGCTTCTCGTCGGTCCCGCCGCCAGGCCCGGCGATGCCCGTGATCGACGCCGCCAGGTGCGCGCTCGAGATCCGCAGCGCGCCCTCGGCCATCTCGGTGGCGACCTCGGCGCTGACGGCGCCGTACGCGCGGATGAGCTCCGCGTGCACGCCGAGCAGCTGGATCTTGGACGCGTTCGAGTACGTGACCGCGTCGAGCAGCACGTACTCCGAGCTGCCCGGCACCGAGGTGAGGAGCTGACCTGCGAGGCCGCCCGTGCACGACTCGGCGAGCGCGAGCGTGAGCCCACGATCACGCATCACACGACCCACGTACGCGGGAAACGAGTCGTCGCCCTCGCCGTAGACGATCGCGCCGAGCCGCTCTCTCACCTGCGCCGCGCCGCGCTCGGCGAGCGCCTCGGCCTGCGACCCGTCGACGGCCCGCGCGAGGACCTTGACCTCGACCTCGGGAAAGCTCGCGCGATAGCCGATCGTGATGCCCGGCAGGGCCGCTTCGATCCCCGCCAGCTTCTCGCCCACCGCCGACTCGCCCTCACCGAACGTGCGGAGGTGGATCTGGTGGGTGGTGCGGCTCGCGCGGGGCGCGAGCGCGGGCTCCACCTGCTCCTCGAACATGCGTTCCATCTCGCGCGGCACGCCTGGCAGGAAGAACGCGCGGGCGCGGCCCACGTCGATGGCGAAGCCCGGCGCCGTGCCGTCGGAGTTGGGCAGCATGGTCGCAGTCTCGGGCAGGAGCGCTTGCTTCTCGTTGCTCGGCCCCATCGGGCGCCCGATCAGCGCGAAGCGTCGACGGATCGCCTCGAGCCCCGCCTCGTTCGAGACGAGCGGCCGATCGATCGCGCGGGCAGCTGCCTCGGAGGTCAGGTCGTCGGTCGTGGGGCCGAGCCCGCCCGTCGACACGATCACCTCGCGCCGGCCCGCGAGGTCGCGGAGCGCGGACACGATGCGCCCCAGCTCGTCGGGCACGATGACGTGCTCGGTGGGCTCGAGACCGAGCGCGATCAGGCGTCCCGCGAGCCAGCTCGAGTTGGTGTTCACGAGCTCCCCGCGGCTGAGCTCGGTCCCGATCGCCAGGAGTGCGACGGTCATCCCGGACGAATGTCTCACAACGCCACGGAACCGGAAACGTCCTCGAACGTCGAACCCCGCTCGTGGTCACCGCCGTGGTAGCTCTTGCGGGCCGCGGTCTGGGCCCGAGGATGTCGCTCGGAACGTTCGGTCAACGCATGCGAGGAGCCAGCATGAATCGATGGTGGAAGACAGCCCTCACGGTCTCGGCGGCGCTCGCGTGCGCTGCGGGGATCCGCGGGGGGGACGAGGGACACGCCTGCGCGCAAGAGGCCGGGATCGGCGCCGTCGCGACGCCGCGGGCCGCACGACGCGCGCAGCCGGATGCCGCTCCGCCTCCCTCGCCCCTCGCGGGCATGGAGATCCGCCGAGAGCGACTCTCGAGCGGCTTGCGCGTGGTGCTCAACCCCGATCGCAGCGTGCCGACGGTGGGCATCGCGGTCTACTACGACGTGGGCTCGCGCAACGAGGTCCGCGGGCGCTCGGGCTTCGCGCACCTGTTCGAGCACATGATGTTCCAGGGCTCGGCGAACGTGGGCAAGGGCGAGCACTTCGTGATCATCACGCAGCGCGGCGGCTCGATGAACGGCACCACGAGCGACGACCGCACCAACTACTTCGAGACGCTGCCCTCGAACGAGCTCGAGCTCGGGCTCTGGCTCGAGGCCGATCGCATGCGCTCGCTCGCGGTGACCGAGGAGAACTTCGAGAACCAGCGCGAGGTCGTCATGGACGAGCGCCGGCAGAGCTACGAGAACCAGCCCTACGCGCTCTCGTTCCTCCGCGCGAACGAGTTGTCGTACGGCGACTACTGGCCCTACGCGCACTCGACGATCGGCGACATGCAGGACCTCGTGAACGCGCCGCTCACGGCGGTGCAGGAATTCTGGACGCAGTACTACGCGCCCAACAACGCGGTGCTGTCGATCTCGGGTGACTTCGACGCCGACGAGGCGATGGCGCTCGTGCATCGTCACTTCGACGACATCCAGCCGCGCACGGTGCCCACCTACACGGTGCCAGAGATCCAGCCGCAGACCGCGGAGCGTCACGACGCCATGGTCGATCCCCTCGCCGATCTGCCCGCGTTCCACGTGAACTGGCACATCCCGCCTGCCCGCGAGGCCGATCACTACGCCCTCGAGATGCTCGCGCTGATCCTCGGGCACGGCGAGTCGTCGCGCCTCTACCGCGACCTCGTGCACGAGCGTCAGCTCGTCAGCGAGATCAGCGCCGGCACCGACGATCGCCGTGGTCCCGATCTCTTCTCGGTCTTCGGGCTCGTCGCCGAGGGACACACACCGCAAGAGGTGGAGCCGCTCGTGTTCGGGCACCTCGAGCGCATCGGCCGAGAGGGCGTCACCGAGCGAGAGCTGACGCGCGTGCGCAACCAGGTGCGCTCGTTCTTCCTCTTCTCGCTCCAGGGCAACCTCGAGCGCGCCCGCAACCTCGCGGAATTCGAGATGTACTGGGGCGACGCGAACCTGATCCGCGGTGAGCTCGATCGCTACCTGGCGGTCACGCGCGCCGACGTGCAGCGCGTGGCGTCGCGCTACTTCGCGGAGACGAACCGCTCGGTGCTCGACGTCATGCCTGCCGGGCAGGCGCCCGCGGGAGGTGGCGAATGAGCCGCTCCTCGATCGCAGCGTGGCTCGCCCTAATCGTCGCGCTCGCCTCGGCGGGCTGCGGCGGTGGATCGAGCGAGACCACGACCACCACCGACACCACGAGCACCACGGGCGACGAGGTCGAGGCCACGCCCGAGGAGCAGGCACCCGCGACGCCTCGCCAGCCCCCGCCCGAGTCGGCCGCGCCGCGCGACGTGCACCTGCCACCGTCGACCCGCGTGACGCTGCGCAACGGGCTCGAGCTCGACACGGTGCAGGCGGATCGGCTGCCCATCGTGTACGCGCGCCTCGTCATCCGCAGTGGTCTCGCGCGCGACCCCGAGAACCTGCCGGGGCTCGCAGGCTTCGTCGCCGAGATGCTCAAGCAGGGCACCTCGACCCGCGACAGCGGCGACATCGCCGATGCGATCGAGTACATCGGCGCGAGCCTCGACGTGATCGCGGAGGCGGACTCGATCGCGCTCCAGATCCGCGGCACGGCCGACCAGCTCGACGCGATGCTCGCGATCCTCGCGGACATCACGATGCATCCGGCCTTCGCCGAGGCGGAGATCCAGCGGCTCTGCGCGCGAGAGACCGATCGGCTCGCCGTGGCCTACTCGGATCCCGCCACGCTCGCGCGCCGCGAGTTCTACCGTCTCGCCTACGGCACCCATCCGTACGCGCACGTGGACATCACGCCTGCGACGATCGAGCACCTCACGCGCGCCGACCTGGTCGCGTGGCATCGCACGCACTTCGTGCCGAGCAACGCGTTCCTCGTGGTGGTCGGCGCCGTGACCCCTGCGGCCTCGCAGCGCTCGGTCGAGCGGGCGTTCCGCACCTGGCGCGGCGGCACCGTCCCGGCGCTCACGTTTCCTGCCGTCCCCGATCGCACGGGTCGTGAGATCCTGCTCGTGCATCGCCCCGGGTCCGTCCAGAGCGTGATCGCGGTCGGCAACCTCACGATCCCCCGCTCGCACCCGGACTTCGTGGCGCTCGACGTCGCGAACCAGGTGCTCGGCGGCTCCGCGGCCTCGCGCCTCTTCATGGATCTGCGCGAGCGACGCAGCCTCACCTACGGCGCGTACAGCAGCGTCGACGAGCTCGCCGGCGTCTCGCCGTTCCGCGCGCGCGCCGCCGTGCCCAATCAGCGCACCGCGCCCGCCATGGACGCGTTCATGGAGCACCTCCAGCGCATCGTGCACGAGGAGGCGCCGCAGCAGGAGATCGCGGACGCCGAGCGCTACATGAGCGACTCGTTCCCGCTCCAGATCGACACCTTCGGACGCATCGCGTGGATGGTCGGCTACCTCCGCCTGTTCAATCTCCCTGACGACTACTGGGACACGTATCGCTCGCAGATCCGGGCGGTGACGCCCGCGCAAGCGCTCGCGGCCGCGCAGGCGCACCTCCACCCGGATCAGGGGATCGTCGTGGTCGTCGGCGACGCGAACGTCGTCGCGGAGCCGCTCGCGCGCTGGGGTGAGGTTCGCATCGTCGACACCGACGGCGCGCCGCTCACCATCGAACAGATCCGCGCTGCGGCCGCCGCGCACGAGTGAGGGAGCCCCGCGGAGCGCCCGGGTCGCGCCCGGGCCGCTCCGTCGTGGCGCACCCGATGGCCCGCGAACCGAGGAGTCGCGGGCGGAATAGGTCGATGCGTGGGGCACGTCCGACGCTCGGGCCAGCGGCAGGCGCGCGGTGCGCGTGTTAAACGGCCCCTCGCCTCCGCGCATCGGAGGCGCTGGAGGAGCGCGCATGTGTGGCATCGTCGGGCACGTCGGATCCGAGCAAGCAGCGCCCGTTCTGATCGATGGGCTGCGCCGCCTCGAGTACCGCGGCTACGACTCGGCGGGCGTCGCGGTCCACGTCGAGGGTGGTGACGTCAAGGTCGTCCGCGCGGTCGGAAAGCTCCGCAACCTGGAGGCGCAGCTCGGGGCCGCGCCCCTCGTCGGCACCGTCGGCATCGGGCACACGCGGTGGGCCACGCACGGGCGCCCGTCGGAGGTGAACGCGCACCCGCACGTCGCCGGACCGATCGTGGTGGTACACAACGGCATCATCGAGAACCACCTCGCGCTGCGCGCGCGCCTCGAGGAGCGCGGCGCCAAGATCGCGAGCGACACCGACACCGAGCTCGTCGCGCACCTCGTGGCGTTCAAGGTGCAGGAGGGGCTCGATCTCGAGGGCGCCGTCCGCGCGGCGCTGCGCGAGCTCCACGGCGCCTACGCCATCGCGGTGCTGTCCAAGAGCGAGCCCGATCGGATCGTGGTCGCGAAGTCGTCGAGCCCGCTCGTCATCGGCCTCGGCGAGGGCGTGACCTACTGCGGATCGGACGTACCCGCGCTCCTTCCGTACACGCGCCGCATGATCTTCCTCGAGGACGGCGACATGGCCGTGCTCACGCGCGCGGGGGCCAGCGTGACCCGCATCGAGACGGGCGAGCGCGCCGATCGCGCGGAGAAGATCATCGACTGGTCCGCCGTGATGGCCGAGAAGGCGGGCTTCAAGCACTTCATGCTCAAGGAGATCCACGAGCAGCCGCGGGCCATCGAGGACACGCTGCGGGGCCGCCTGGATCGCGAGAACGCGGACATCCACGGCCACGAGATCGGCCTCACCGAGGCCGACGCGACGAGCGTCACGCGCGTCGTCCTCCTCGCCTGCGGCACGAGCCACCACGCCGCCATGACGGGCCGCTACTACCTCGAGCAGCTCGCCAAGATCCCCACCACGGTCGAGCTCGCGAGCGAGTTCCGCGGGCGCGATCCGATCGTGGGTCCCGGTGATCTCGTCATCGCGGTGAGCCAGTCGGGCGAGACGCTCGACACGCTGATGGCGGCGCGCGAGGCCAAGGACAAGGGCGCCAAGATCCTCGCGATCGCGAACGTGATCGGCAGCGCCATCCCGCGCCTGGCCCACGCGGCGTTCTACACGCACGCCGGTCCCGAGATCGGCGTCGCGTCGACCAAGTGCTTCACCACGCAGCTCGCGAACCTCCTCATGCTCGCGATCTGGCTCGGTCGTCGTCGGGGCACGCTCGACGCGGCGGGCGCGCGCGAGCTGGTGGAGGGCCTCGCCAAGATCCCCGTGCAGATGCGCGACGTGGTGATCGGCACGCGGCAGCTCGTGGGCAACCTCGCCAAGCGCTACCGCGACGCGCGCGACGTGCTCTTCCTCGGCCGCGGGCTCTCGTTCCCGATCGCCCTCGAGGGCGCGCTCAAGCTCAAGGAGATCAGCTACGTGCACGCCGAGGGCTACGCGGCCGGCGAGATGAAGCACGGGCCGATCGCGCTCATCGACTCGCAGGTCCCCGTGATCGTGCTGATGCCCAAGGATCGCTGGTACGAACGCACGTTCTCGAACCTCCAGGAAGCGATGGCGCGCGAGGGCCAGATGATCAGCGTCGCGACCGAGGGCGACGACGCTGCACACCGCCTCACGCAAGACGTCGTGGAGATCGCGAGCGTGCCGGAGCCGCTCACGCCGTTCCTCACCGTGCTGCCGCTCCAGCTCTACGCGTACTACGTCGCCGACTTCAAGGGCACCGACGTGGATCAGCCCCGCAACCTCGCCAAGACGGTGACCGTGGAGTGACGGTGGACCCGGAGCTCGCCTCTCGCGCGGGGTGTGAAGGGCCGCCGACCCATGCGAGCCCCGCGCGCCCACCTCGCGTCGCCGTGGTCGTGCCCGCGTGCGACGAGGCGCCGCGGATCGCGCAGGTGATTCGCACGATGCCTGCCCGCGTCGCCCAGGTGGTGCTCGTCGACGACGGGAGCCGCGACGGAACCGCTGGGATCGCCCGTTCCGTGGGCGAATCGCGCCTCACGGTGATCACGCACGAGACCCGTCGCGGCGTGGGTGCCGCGCTCGCGTCGGGCTACGCGCGTGCGTTCGCCGACGGCGCCGACGTGGTGGTCGTGATGGCGGGTGATGCGCAGATGGACCCGGACGATCTCGATGCGCTCGTCGCGCCCGTGCTCGCGGGGCGTGCTGGCTACGCCAAGGGCAACCGCCTCGATCATCCGAGCGCGCGCCGCGCGATGCCGCTCCTTCGTCGCCTCGGCGGAGAGATCCTCTCGGGGCTCACCACGCTCGCGCTCGGACGGATCGTGCGCGACTCGCAGTGCGGCTACACCGCGATGGATCGTGCGAGCTACGCCGCGCTGGGTGCGCGACCGATCTGGCCGTCGTACGGCTATCCGAACGATCTGCTCGTGCGCCTCCATCGCGGGGGCGTCGCGACCTGCGATGTGCCGGTGCGCCCCGTCTACGTGGGCAAGCGCGGCGGGATGCGTCTTCGGCACGCGGCGCTCGTCGTGCCGTACGTCCTCGCACGAGCGCTCACGCGCGACGACGGACCGTGAGGATCGGCGTCGCGACCACGTCGTATCCCCGCTTCGAGGGCGATCCCGCAGGCTCGTTCGTGCGCGCGCTCGGCCGCGCGCTGGTGGCGCGGGGCCACACCTGCGAGGTGCTCGCGCCCGACGACGACGCAGCCACGGCGCTGGGGGACGAGGGCATCGAGATCGAGCGCGTCACGTCCCGTCTCCGCGCTGCGCCCCCTGCGTTCTACGGCGCGGGCGTGCCCGACAATCTCCGACGGGATCCTCGCGCGCTGGCCTCGGCGCTGGCCTTCGTTCCGCGCCTGACGCTCGCCGCGCGTGCACGGGCGAAGCGATGGGACGCCGCGATGAGCCACTGGGCGATCCCCTCGTCGGTCGCGCTCGGGGCGAGCTTCGGTGCGACGCGCCACGTCGCGGTGTGGCACTCGGCCGATGTGTGGCTCGCGCGGCGCCTCGTCGGTCGCGGGGCCTGGCCGCTCCTCCGCGGCGCGGCGGCCGAGCACGTCTTCGTCGCGGCGCACCTCCGTGCTCGCCTCGGGGCCGACGCCGATCGGCGCGCGCACGTGATCCCGATGGGGATCGAGCTGCCGCGCTCGCTCACTCGGGTGGCGCGTGATCCGTCGCGTGCCTTGCGTGCGCTGGTGCTCGGGCGCCTCGTGCCGATCAAGCGCGTCGAGCTCGCGATCGAGGCGTGCGATCGCGCGGGGGTGTCCTTGGTGGTGGCGGGAGACGGTCCCGAGCGTGCGCGTCTGGAGGCGCTCGCGCGGCGAGCGACCGTGCCCGTCCGCTTCGTGGGCGTCGTCGACGAGGCGGCGCGGGAGCGGCTCCTCGCAGAGAGCGACGTCTTGCTCGCGACCTCCGCCCATTCTCCGCACGGCGCCACGGAAGGCTATCCCGTGGCGCCTCGCGAGGCGCTCGCACACGGCGTGGTCGTGCTCGCGACCGACGATCCCGTGCACACGGAGCTCGCGCGACGGGTCGGGGCGCCAGTGTGCCTCGCGCCCGAGCCCGAGCTCGCCCGGGCGCTCGCGCAGCTCGCGGGCGATCCGAGGCGCCTGTCGAGGCTCTCGGCAGAGGCCTGCGGCGCGGTGCGCGCCGACGCGTGGCCGAACGTCGCCCGTGCGTTCGAGGCGCTCCTCGTGGCCTAGGCCGAAGCTCCTCGTGGCCTAGGCCGAAGCTCCTCGTGGCCGAGCCCGAAGCTCCTCGTGGCCGAGCCCGAAGCTCCTCGTGGCCGAGCCCGAAGCTCCTCGTGCCCGAGCCCGAAGCTCCTCGTGGCCGAGCCCGAAGCTCCTCGCATCGAGGCCCGCCGATGCAGTGGTGCTCTCGGAATCGACCGCTCGTTCAGAGCTCGACGCGGCGTGCGTCGGGGTGCGGCGAGAGCTGGAGCGTCGTCGCCTCGAGGCGCGTCGGGTGACGGAGCCCTTCGAGATCGAGGCGCTGCCAATTGCCGAGCCCATCGAGCCACAGACATCGCTCGATGCGGCCCGCGTCGGGACCTTCGTCGACGATGCGGAGCACGGCGCGCTCGAGCCCGAGCCACGGGGCGCGCGGCACGAGCTCGAGGCTCACGCGTCCGTCGCGGCGATCGATCACGCGCTCCGCGAAGAGCGGCGAAGGGTCCTGACCCTCGACGATGCTCGCGTAGCGCGCGAGCGGCGTCTCGCCTCGAAGCACGAGCAAGAGCGGTGGCGTCGTGCTCGCATCGAAGGACTCGATGGCGTCGCGCGTCATCGCGATCTCGGTGCCCGCTCCGAGCACGAGGCGGGCGCCGTCGACGGAGATCCGGAGCTGGCCTCGCTCGGTGCTCGTCCGGCCGTGAGCCCGCTCGTGGCGCACGAGCGTGACGTCCCCGACGGCGTTCGGGTGCGCCCGCACGTACGTTACGGCGCGGCCCAGGATGGGGAGGGAAGGGGGCGGCTCCTGCCCGGCACCGACGCCGAGATGAGCCAGGGTGACGAGGATCAGCGTCCCCAAGACGACGGTCCCGGGCCGGCGATTGATCGCCGTCGTGACGGTCCTGTACCATCGGCTCATCATCGCGGAATCAGTGCTTGGCTCTTGTCGTTCCACTCATCGACGGAGGTTCCATGACGCGGGCGAACGAGAAGGACATCGACCGGTTGGAGCGTCGACACCGCAAGCTGAAAGAACGAGTGGCTCAATACGAGGCGCGACTCTATCTGACTCCCAGTGAGCAGCGCGACCTCGCAGACCTGAAGAAAGAGAAGCTCGCGACCAAGGACCAGATGAGCACGCTCCGGCAGTCGGCCTGAGCGCGCCAGGGAATGAAAGAAACAAGAGGGCGTCCGGGTCGACCGGGCGCCCTCTTCGTTTGGGTCGCGGCGACGGCTGGCTACTCGGTGGCGGCGGGGGAGGCGGCCCGGTGTGACATCGGTGCCGTGGGGGTGAGCTCGGTGAGCGTCCGGTCCATGAGCTCGCGCTGCTCGCGGCGCAGCCCGACCCCATCCGTGCCGGAGACCTCGCGCGCGAGCGCCAGGTGGAAGAGGGCATCGTCGCGACGGCCGAGCCGGAACTCGGTCATGCCGCGCACGTAGAGGTAGCGGGCGCGGTCGCTCAGGCCCATGCGGCCGAGGTTGTCGTCTCCCACCACGTCGAGCCACGCGAGCGCCGCGTCCGGACGAGCCTCGTCGTAGGCCAGCTCTGCCTGACGAATCTCGTTCGACCAGCTGGTGCATCCAGCGAGCACCGCGAGGCTCGCGACGAGGAGGCCGCGCAGGAACGGAGGGCGAAGGTCGGGCATGGCGCCGAGGATACTTCGAGGAATGCGAGTTTCGCGACCTCTGTTGCTGAAGGGTCGCCGCTTCGGTTCGCGAGGGACGGAACGAAGAGAGGTGGCCGGCGAGCCACCTCTCTTCACCCCGTGAACGGGGTCACCACCAAGACACCACCCGCAAGCCACCCAATCGAAGCCGAACAGGAGCATCGAAGCCAGGAGCGAGTCACAGGAGCTGCGGAAGCGCGAAAGCGAGACTGGGAAAGACCTGAAAGCGAACAAAGGAGAGCAGGAAGAAGAAGGAGCAAGCGAAGCGGAGTCGCGCTAAGAATCGAGGAAGCGAAGCGGGCGAAGCGAAGGCAAGCGAAGCGTGCGGTGAGGCTGGTTTTGGAGAGGCCGTCCCACCGGAGATCGTGAGCCGACGAGTCGTGGAGCGAAGCGCGGCCGAGGAAGCGACGAGCCGGAAAGCGACGAGCGAACGGACGTAGGCCGACCAAGGCGAGCTCTGAAGGTCGCGGGGCTCTGGAGGAGCGCCGCACCCTCGAGGGAGCCCGCACAAACGGTTGCTGCGAGGCAAAGACGCCGAGGCGAAGAAGACCAAGCGCGAATCGGGCCGAATCGGGCCGAGAATCGAGGCCCTCGGAGGCGAAGCGGGAAGAAAGTCACTCGTTCAGAGCCAAGGCACCGCTCCCCTGTGCAGTGTCCGTGCCGAACCGGTTCTCCCGCGCTTTCTGGGGTTTTCCACGGAGCCTCTCCCCGCGAGCCCTGACATTCGTGTCAGGGCTGGGGCCCGTCAGGCCGAGAACCAGCGCGCGTCGCGGCACACGAACCGAGTGCTGCCCTCGATCGCCCGAGCGGGCTCCGGATGCAGCGGGTCGCCGGGAAGCGCCAGGATCCAGCCGTCCGCGGGCGCGTGGAACACGGGGCGCACGAGCGGCGGGCGAGCCTGGCGGGCCTCTCGGACGGCGTCGGCCGCGCTCGCGTGACGTGAGAGGAGCTCGAGGGTCCGGAGCGTCGGAGGTGGCAGATCGATCTGCCCGTCGAGGTGCAGGGCCACGGCCTCCGCCGGGCCGAGCCACCGCGAGGCGATGGTCTCGTGCTGCTCGACGCTGGCGTGCTGCGACTCCTCGAGGCTCACCTCGGCGAGGAAGAAGCGCGCGTCGAAGCGACGCTTCTCCACGGCGGGTGTGACCCAGCGCGAGAGCGGCACGAGCCGGTCGAGCGAGAGCACCGCATCGAGCGCGTCGAGGACTTCGGCGAACGATGTGCCCGCGTTGAGGCGCTCGCGCTCGCGCGGCAGCGCGTCGCTCCGCGTCGTGGTGCCGATCAAGAGGCCGGCTTCCTCGAAGGTCTCGCGGGCGGCGGCGACGAAGAGAGCGCGCCCCGTGGTCGCATCGAGGCCGTCGTCGGCGAGCGACGCGAGGAGGCCCTGCTCGTCGAGCGCGGGGAGGTGCGCGCGGATCGCATCGCCCGCGTCGCTGGGATCGAGCTTGCCTCCAGGGAACACGTAGGCCCCGCCCATGAAGGCCGTGGCGCGGTGTCGCTGGACGAGCAGGACCTCGAGGCCGTCGGCCCCATCGCGGAGCAGGATCACCGTCGCGGCAGGCACGGGCGTGGGGCCATCGCGGAGGGGATCGATGTCGAGCATGGCGTCCTCGGAGATCAGCGACGTCGGCTGTCGAGCCACTGCCCGAGGCGCTCGACGGCATCCACGGTCGGCGCACAGTGGCGGCGCAGGAAGGTCTCGTCCACCGGCTGCTCCTTCGGGATCACACCGACCGCGGCGAGGGCGCGGGCACCATCGAAGTCGACGTAGGCGAGGCGTGCGCTCAGCTCCTCGCGCGGCCGACCGAACGCCACGCCCGGCACCAGCGCGACGCGTGTGTCGTGCAGCAGGCGCGCGCAGAGGGCAGCGCTCCCCTCGTACACGGTGCCCATGCTCTGCGCGATCGCGGGACCGAAGTCTGCGAAGACGTAGAAGCCACCCGTCGGCTGCGCGCAGCGGACCCCATACGACTGGAGCCTCCGCGCCGTGAACCGGCCGAGCGCGCTCAGCACGCGCCGCACCTGGAAGAGGTAGCGCTCGATGTCCTCTCCGCCCTCGAACGCGACGATCGCCGCGCGCTGGATCGGCATCGAGGTCGAGGAGAACGTCTCGCTCGCGACCGACACGACCGCCTCGAGGATCGGCCGCAGCTGATCGGGGAACACGAAGCAGCCGAGGCGCCAGCCGCCGGCACCGACCCACTTCGAGAGGCCCGTCGAGACGATCGTGCCTTCGGGGTAGTAGCGCGCCACCGAGGCGTGCTGTCCCTTGTGGTGCAGCTCGCCGTACACCTCGTCCGAGAGCACGAGCAGCTCGTGGCGCTGCGCGATCTGGGCGAGCTCGCGGAGCTCGTCGGGGCGATACGTGAGGCCGGTCGGGTTGCCCGGGTAGTTGAGGACGAGCAGGCGCGGGCGCGGCGGCTCGGACGCGAGCGCTTGCTCGAGCATCGCGGGCCGGAGGAGGAAGCCGTCCTCGGGCTTGGCCTGGATCGAGAGCACGCGGCGACCGAGCAGCGTGGCCTGCGGCACGCACGAGCCCCAGGTCGGGGTGGGCACCACGAGGTCGCCCTGGAACACGAGCTGGAGGAGGAAGAGGAGCTCCTTGGAGCCCGGCCCGATGACGACGTCGTCGGCCGTGCGATCGATGTCGAGGCGCTTCTCGACGTGCTCGGCCACCGCCTTGCGGAGCGCGGGCAGGCCCTGCGTGGGCGCGTAGTCCTTGGCGCCTGCGGCGTCGCGGAGAGCGGCCACCATGCGCTCGGGCACGGGGAAGGGCGACTGCCCGAGCGTGAGCTTGCTGATCGGCTCGCCGGCTTCGCGCCGGGCCTCGACGTGCTCGGAGAGGGCGAGCGCGGAGGAGCGTGCGAGCCCGGCGGCGCGGGGATCGAGGAAGTCGCTCAGCTTGGGCATCGTCGCGCGTCAGGCGTTGGGGCCGAAGGCGACCACGACGTAGCCCCCCGAGCTCTCGTCGTGCGTGAGCTCGAGCAGGCCTCGACGTCCCGCGTCCTCGAGGATCTGGTTGAACGTGCGGTAGCCGTGGAATCGCTCGGAGAACTCCGGTCGCTTCCGCTTGAGGGTCTGCTTCACGAGCGCGCCGTGCAGGCCTCCGTCGCGGTCCTGGAAGAGCGCCTCCACCACGTCGAGCACGAGCTCGATCGCCTCGCGCTGCCGCTCCTCGATCGTCTTCTGATCGCTCGGCGCCGCCGCCTTGTCGGCCCCGAGCGAGAACGAGCCCGAGGGGGCGTTGCCGCCGGTGCCGTTCGAGGCGGCGGCGTTGTTGAGGCCTGCGCTGGCGTTGTTGAGGCCTGCGCTGGCGTTGTTGGGGCCGCCGTTGGCGTTGTTGGGGCCGCCGTTGGCGTTGTTGGGGCCGCCGTTGGCGTTGTTGGGGCCGCCGTTGGCGGGGCCGCCGTTGGCGTTCGCCGTCTGGCCCGAAGGCGTCGGTCCGAGGGGCGCCGTGGGGCGCTCGCGGTTGCGCTCGCGCGCTCCCTGCTCGGTCCTGTCCTGGCGCGCCTGCTCCTGCTTGGCCTGCTCCTGCTTGGCCTGCTCCTGCTTGGCCTGCTCCTGCTTGGCCTGCTCCTGCTTGGCGCGACGGCTCGCGGCCTCTTTGCGCTGGGCCTCGCGGCGCTCGCGGACGAGGTCGTCGTAGTAGATGAACTCGTCGCAATTGTCGATGAGGAGGTCGCTCGTCGAGCTCTTCACGCCGAGGCCGATCACGCGCTTGTTGTTCTCGCGCAGCTTCGACACGAGGGGGGAGAAGTCGCTGTCACCCGACACGATCACGAAGACGTCGACGTGCTGCTTCACGTAGCAGAGGTCGAGGGCGTCCACGACGAGGCGGATGTCGGCGCTGTTCTTGCCGGAGTAGCTGACGTGCGGGATCTCGATCAGCTCGAAGGCGGCCTCGTGCATCTGCCGCTTGTGCTGCTTGTAGCGATCCCAGTCGGCGTAGGCCTTCTTGACGACGATCTTGCCCTTGTCGAGGAGGCGCTCGAGCACCAGGCGGATGTCGAGCTCGTCGTAGTTCGCCTTCTGCGCGCCGATCGCCACGTTCTCGAAGTCGCAGAAGATCGCCATGTTCGGCGCGTCTTCGAGCCAGGAGGAGGGATCCGTCAAAGTCGTGCTCTCCGCGGTCGTTCGTGCGGCGCTCGTGCCGCTCGACCGAGCCTATCACCTCGATGAGGGGCACGAGGTGCACGGCGGCGAAGAATCCGTGATCCTGAAGGAACCTCGCGGACGCCCCGTTGTCGGACCCGGGTCCGACGCGCGCGTCGCCGAGGACGGGAGACCGACGTGTCCAACGAGAGCCGGATCGACGAGGTGGATGCGGGCGCGCTCGAGCGTCGGCGTCTGCTCCGGCGCTGGTCGCTCGTGGTCTCGGCGATGCTCGTGGCGAGCTTCGGCTTCGTGCGGCACGCGAACGCGGTCGGGTCGTTCCTCCGGCGCGAGATCGATCTCTTCGGCAACCCCATCTATGTACCGCTGCACGCGGTTCGCGCCGAGGACGTGGCGCGCATCGACTTCGACGAGCTCCACCGCACGATCCTCCCCGAGTACGTCGTCGCGATCGGACATGCGGACACACCCGCGGGGCACCGTCGGACCGAGTACGCGTTCCGCCGCCTGCGAGACGCGCTCGCGCCCGACCCGAACCTCGTCGAGCTCTGGCGCGAGCTGCACCTGCTCGCGATGATCGATCCCGTCCACCACGCGCGCCGGATCGACTACCTCCTCTGGGCCCACAACCGACGCCTCGAGATGCTCGGTCAGCCCTACCGCATCGAGGCGACGCTCTACCTCCAGGGAGAGCGGCCGCGCCTCGCCACGCGCAGCTACCAGATCCTCGAGGAGAGCGAGAGCGCCGAGGGACACCGCGCGCGCTACCTCCATCGCATCGATCGGCTGCCGTTCACCGAGCCCTGGCTCGGACACACGACCCGCGAGGCCGATGGCGCGATGCTCGTGGCCGATCGCATCCTGCACTTCGCCACCCGTCACCTCTGGCCGGCGCTCGCGCCCGCGCTCGAGGAGCGACGACCCGAGACGGAGCGCGGCCCGATCCGCGGCATGCGCGAAGAGGCCGAGCGCGCGATCGATCCCGCGCTCTATGCGATCCTCCTCGAGACCTCCGAGGATCAGCAGGCCCTGCTCGAGGCGGCCGCTTCGATCGAGGCGCGTCAGGCGTGCGGCTCGCGCTTTCGGGTGTTCGATCTCCCCTACCGCGGTCTCTCGCGGCGCAGCTACGCGATGCTCGCGCTCGCCATCCAGCAGAGCCGCGGCAGCCGCTGTCCCGACGTGACGCTCGCGGAGGCCGCGCAGATCGTCGGTGCCTCGGAGCGTCTGGCCGAGACGCCACGCCTCGAGGAGGCGCTCGAGGCGCTCACGGCCTTCGCGGCGCGCGCGATCGCGGTGCACGAGGTACGTCACGTGGCGGACGGACCGAGCCGCGAGCTCCGCTGTCCCGGCTGCGCGCCGGCCACGCCAGCCCTCGTGCGGGCCGAGCTGAGCGCGTACCTCGCGTCGTTCGCAGACGGAGAGGTCGGCTACACCGCCGCGCTCGTGGCGTGCTCGAACCCCGAGCGCGAGCGAGGCGTGGACGCGCACGCGATCCGGATGGCCGTGGAGGCCAGCATGCCCGACGGGTGCGGGGTGTTCTCGCCGACGCTGCGCGAGCGCGCACGTGGGGCGGAGGAGCGCTACTTCGGTGAGCGCGCGGTCGCGGCCCTCGAGCCAGGATTCCCGCGCCCCGCCGAGATGCTCGTGCGTCGGCGCGCCGTGGTGCCGATGGATCTGAGCTGGCTCGTGGAGGAGGTGCCCGCCTCGGGCGAGGAGCCCGAGGTGGTGAGCGCGCCGATCGCGGAGCGAGTGCTCGACATGGAGCCCGAGCCGCTCCGCTGACCGATGTCGCTCCGGCGACGGTCGGGCGACGCTCGCTCCGTGAGGGGCGGTCGGCGTGGATGTGCGCGCGTCGGGTCTCGCGATAGCGTTGCGCCCATGACGACGCCCCTCGATCCCTCGCGCGCGGACGCGCGGCCTCGGCTCTTCGGTGGAGAGGGCACGGTGCGCGTGTGGGATCTGGGGGGGCGCGTGGGCGCGCTCAGCGCGGTGCTCTTCTGCGAGCTCGAGCCAGGAGGGCGCGTGGGCAAGCACGTGCAGTCGCACGACGACGAGGTGGTGATCGTGCTCGAGGGAGAGGCCGTGATCTACGTGCAAGGGCAGGCGTATGCGTGCACGAAGGGGAGCGCGGTTCCGCTCGCGCTCGGCCAGAGCCTCGAGATCGACAACGCGTCCGTGACCGAGCCAGTGCGCTACCTGATCGTGAAGGCCGCGGCCAAGCGCTGAGGCGGTCGACCCGTGGGTCGTGTCTCGGTCCGTCAGCGCGGTGACCAGCGCGTGACGTAGTCCTTCGTGCTCGGGCGGGGCAGGGCGGGAGGCTCGCCCGCGGGCGTGCCGACGTAGACGAAGCCGACGATGTGATCCTCGGCGCGCAGGCCGAGCCCCTCCTTGACGCCCGGGTCGTAGGCCGCGGGGCCCGTGCGCCACATCGCGCCGAAGCCTTCGGCCTGGAGGCCGAGGAGGATCGTGTGCGCGAGGCAGCCCGCCGTGATGACCTGCTCGATCTCCGGGACCTTCGGGTGCGCCTTGGGCGGGCACACCACGACGAGGATCATGGGCGCGCGCTCGGCCTTCTTGCGCGTGGCCTCGAGCCCAGCCTCGTCCAGGGCGGGATTGCCGCGCTTGGCAGACGCCGCCATGAGCTCCCCGAAGCCCTTGCGCGCGGCGCCCTCGATCACGAGCACGCGAAACGCACGCAGCGCGCCGTGATCCGGGGCCCGCAGCGCGGCCGCGAGCACGCGATCGAGCAGCTCGGCGGGAGGCGCCGGATCGGCGAGCTTGGTCGCGGAGGCGCGGGACGAGAGCAGCGTGAGCGCGTCGGTCTTGGAAGAGGGCTCGTTCATGGGAGCCCGAGGGTTCCCTGCGCGCTCGTCGTGTTCAAGGGGCTCGGCGTGTCTCGCGTCGCTCCCTATGCCTTCTTGGCGTCGCCCTTCCCGATCTCGTCGCCGTCACGCATCGCCTGCGCGGCGTTCGTGGACCACGTCGCGTAGTCGCCAGCGTGGATGTGCTGTCGCGCCTGTCGCGTGAGGTCCAGGTAGAAGTGGAGGTTGTGCTGCGTGACGAGGCGCGCGCCGAGCATCTCGTCGGCGCGGATGAGGTGGTGCAGGTACGCGCGAGTGAAGCGCGTGCACACGGGGCATCCGCACGAGGCATCGAGCGGTGCTTCGTCCGCGCGATGGCGCGCCTGCTTGAGGTTCACGCGGCCCCGCCACGTGAGCGCCTGGCCGTTGCGCGCGTTGCGTGTGGGGAGCACGCAGTCGAAGAGATCGATGCCGGCGGCGATGCCGCGCAGGAGGTCGTACGGCGTGCCCACCCCCATGAGGTAGCGGGGTCGATCGCTCGGCATGCGGTGCGCGACCGCGTCGAGCGCGCGATGCATCTCCGGGATGGGCTCGCCCACCGAGAAGCCGCCCAGCGCGATGCCGTCGAAGCCGCGGCCGTCGACCTCCATCGCGCCGATCGCCTCGAGGTGACGCAGGCGTCGGTCGACGTCGGTGCCGCCCTGCACGATGCCGAAGCGGGCTTGTCCGTCGCGCCAGGGTGCGGCCAGACAGCGACGCGCCCACGCCGTGGTGCGCGACATCGCGCGCTCGATCACCTCCGCGGGGCCGCCGCCCGGCGGGCACTCGTCGAAGGCCATCGCCACGTCCGAGCCGAGGAGCGACTGGATGCGCATCGACTCCTCGGGGGTGAGGCGCAGCGCGCTGCCATCGAGGTGCGAGCGAAACGAGACCCCGTCGTCGTCGATCGTGCGCAGATCGGCGAGCGAGAACACCTGGAAACCGCCCGAATCCGTGAGGTGCGCGTGCCTCCAGCCCATGAACTTCTGCACGCCGCCGAGCTCCGCGATGCGCTCGGGGCCGGGCCGCAGCCAGAGGTGGTAGGTGTTCGCGAGGATGATGCGCGCGCCCGTGGCCTCGACCTCGTCGGGTGTCTGCGACTTCACCGTCGCGAGCGTGCCCACGGGCATGAACACCGGCGTCTCGATCACCGCGCGCGGCGTCGTGAAGCGTCCTGTGCGCGCATGGCCGTCGCGCGTGAGCTCCTCGAACCCGAACCCAGGACTTCGTCTCATGCGTGTGCGTCCGCGGGGCGACGCACGAGCATGGCGTCGCCGTAGCTGAAGAAGCGGTAGCGCTCTTGCACGCACGCGTCGTACACGCGGCGCACCGGCTCGACGCCGCCCATCGCCATGACCAGCGCGAGCAAGGTGGAGCGTGGGAGGTGGAAGTTCGTGAAGAGCCCGTCCACGACCTTCATCTGGTAGGGCGGGTGGAGGAAGATCGACGTGCGTCCCGCGCCCGCGCGGATCAGGCCCCCGGCCTCGGCGGCGGCCTCGAGCGTGCGGCAGACGGTGGTGCCGACGGCGATCACGGGGCGCGCCTCGACGCGGGCGCGTGCGATGGCCGCGGCGGTCTCCGGCGAGATCTCGAAGCGCTCCGCGTGCATGGGGTGCTTGGTGAGATCGTCCACGCGCAGCGGCGCGAAGGTGCCGGCGCCGACGTGCAGCGTGACGCGCGCGAAGGTGTGGCCTGCCTGCTCCATGGCCTCGACGAGGCGCGGCGTGAAGTGGAGCCCGGCCGTCGGCGCAGCGACCGAGCCATCGCTCGAGGCGAAGATGGTCTGGTAGCGGCTCTGATCGTCTCCCGTCGGATCACGCTTGATGTACGGCGGCAGCGGCACTTGGCCCGCGCGTCCGATCGCCTCGCGCACGGAGAGCCCGTCGTGAGGCTCGAGCTCGAGCTCGATCTCGCCGTGCTCGCGGAGCGCGCGCACCACGCCGCCGAGCGGTGCGCCGTCGAAGGTGAGCTGCATCCCCGGGCGCAGGCCCTTCACGCCCCGAGCGAGCGCGCTCCAGAGGCGTTGATCCTCCGAGAGCGGCTCGACGAGCAGGAGCTCGACGCGGCCCTGCGTGAGCTTGCGGGCGAAGAGACGCGCTGGGATCACGCGGGTGTCGTTCACCACGAAGAGCGAGGGCCGGAGCGAGCGCGGGAGATCCAGGACACGTGCGTGCGCCACGAGACCATGACCTGGCTCCATCACGGCCATGCGCGCGCCGTCGCGCTCCACGGGCGGGACCTGGGCGATCAGCTCTGGTGGGAGGTCGTACTCGAGCTCGCTGGCGTGCACCTTGGGCCTCGGCGGAGCGGCCGTTGTAGGGGCACGTGCGATGCGTCGCAAGCCTATGGTGTGGGGGCCACCACGGGTGCGGGAGCGGGCCGTGGTGCGGGCGCGACGTGGACCAGCTCGCCTGCGTCGGTGGTGGCCCAGAGCGTCCCGTCGCGCGTGATCTGCGGGAAGCCGTTGACGAGGCCGCCGAGCTCGAGGCGCTCCTGGATCTCTCCGCTCGGAGAGAGCACCACGATTCGTCCGCGTCGGTCGAACGCGATGGTGCGGTGATCGGCCGCGATCGCCAGCGGCCCGGGGAAGGGTGCGTCGGTGGTCGCGGACCAGCGGGGCTCTCCGTCGCGCTCGATCGCGAGCACACCCAGCGTCGGCACAGCCAGGCGGTAGGAGCCGTCGGTGTCGCGCGCGAGCACGACGTTCTGATCGAGCAGACGCCCGCCCACGGAGATGCGCTGCACGACGTGGCGCGCGTGGGCCACGACCAGGATCGTGCCCCCCACCGTGGCGAGGTGGACGTGCCCTTCGTCGTCGACGAGCGGCGCCGACGCAGCGCGCTCGCCCAGGTCGAGGCTCGAGAGGATCTGCCCGCTCAGGTCGAGCTCGTAGAGGCGCTCTCCGGCCACCACCACGATGCGCGAGGCACCGCGCAGTGCAGGCGAGAGCGGCAGCCCCGTGGTGAGGGTCGTCGCGAACACGCGCTCGAGATCGGCGTCGAAGCGCGTGATCATGCGATCGTTGCTCGCGACGACGATGCTCCCGTCGGCGAGCACGAGCGGCCCGCGCGAGATCCCGGACGAGGCGCGGGCTTCGCGCTGGATCGCGAGCTGTGGGTCGATCACCAGCACGCGTCCCTCTCGGGTCGCGACGACGAGCTCGCCGGAAGGGAGCACGACGGGGCGTGCGTCCACCGGGCCCGTCGCCACACGCACGACCGCACCATCGCGATAGACGAGGAGGCCCTCTGCCGTGCCGATCGCCAGCGTGCCCTCGCGCCACTCCACGGGCGCCGTCGCCCGTCGACTCGTGATGGGCACGCGCGTCACGACGGAGAGCGGCGCGTTGGTGAGGCTGCGATCGAGGTGTCCCTCGCGCTGCGGGCCGCCCAGATCGACTGCCACGCTCGAGGCGAGATCGCTGCGCAGCGTGACGAGGTGTCCTGGCTCGGCGCGCTCGGCGCGAGCCTCGATCGCGCCGAGGGCAGCGAGCGCCAGGCCGCCGCTCATCGCGATGGCGCGCCGCTGCGCGCCTCGCCCATCAAGGCGCATCGCTCGGCTCGGGCGCACCGCGGGCGATCGAGAGCGTGTAGGTGCTCGTCGCGTCGCCCCGCTGCGCGCCGACGCCGGCCGATATGCGCACACACGCGCGCCGCGCTGTCTCGGCGCCGTCGATCGTGAGCGACTCGCCCTCGCCACGTCCGTGCTCGTTCGTCGTGAGCGTGCGTCCGTCGACGGTCGACTCGAGCACGAGGTCGAGGCTCTCGATGGCGCTCACGCGCACGCTCAGCGGCTCGCGCGCCGACGCGACGCAGAAGGTGTCGATGTCTCCGTCCCAGCCGATGAAGCCCGTACGCTCGATCGACGGCCCCGATAGCTCGAGCACCTCGGCCTGGCTCGTGCCGTCGTTCCACTCGCGCTCGTCGCTCGGACCCCGCGTGACCGGGGCCCACGAGATGGAATAGGAGTCGCTCACGTTCTCGACGGGATAGCGGCCCGCGACCCTCACCTCGTGTACGCGTGCCAGGTAGAGGCCCGGATCGAGCGGCAGGTTCGGCGCGGCCTCGGGGCCTCCGAGCGGCATCGCGTCGATCACCACGATCGGATCCGGCCGACCCGCGCGGAAGACGTCGATGGCGAGATCGATGTTCGGCACCTCCGTCGCGCGCAGCGACACCGCGTCGGTGCCCGCCGTGACCTCGAAGCCGTAGATGTCCACGTCTCCGTGGTCCTCGTCGATCCGCGCACCGAGATGTCCCTCGAGCGGTTGCTCGGGGCGGAGCACGTTCTCGCGCCCCGGCTCGTCGTTGGGCTCCGTCTCCGTCGTGGCGGGTGCAGCGGTCTCGTTGGGACGGTGCAGCCACGCGTAGTACGCGCCGCCGCTCGCGGCGAGGCCCACGACGGCGGCGGTGCCCCACATCGCGAGGCTCTGGGCGCGCAGCCTCCGCTCGTAGCGCTCGACCTCGTCGCGCGTCGCCGCGACCACGGCGGGCTTGGGGGGGATCGCCTTGCGCGTGTTCGGCAGCGGCTGCGTGAGCTCGTAGGCAGAGACGGCCTCCGGCTCGGGCACGAGCGACTTGCGCGGCGAGACGTCGAGCTGGTCGGGGTGCGCGCGCAGGAAGCCCTCGAGCTCGTCGCGGAGCTCCTGCATCGTCTGGTAGCGCTGCGCCGGGTCCTTGGACATCGCGCGAAGCACGATGCGATCGACCTCGGCTGGCAGGTCGCGCCGCGGAGAGCGCACCGACGGCGGCACGGGATCGTCGGTGATGTGCTTGGTGAGCACGCCCACCGGTGAGCTCGCCCAGAACGGAGGCACGCCGACCACCGACTTGTAGAGCACGCAGCCCATCGCGTAGATGTCCGCGCGGTGGTCGGAGCGCTCCCCGCGGATCTGCTCGGGCGCCATGTAGTACGGCGTGCCCACGAGCAGCCCCTGCCGCGTGATGCTCGCGCCACCGAGGTCGGTGTTCTCGCGCAGCTTCGCGAGGCCGAAGTCGAGCACCTTCACGAAGTCCGGCGTCGTGCGGTCGTGCAGGATGCGGATGTTCTCGGGCTTGAGATCGCGGTGCACGATGCCGCGGTCGTGCGCCTGCTGCACCGAGCCGCAGACCTGCGCCGCCATGTGCGCGATGCGACCGAAGGGGATGGTGCCTTCGACGTGCAGGATGAGACCGAGATCCTCGCCGCCGAGCAGCTCCATCACGAGGAAGGTCATGCCCTCGGACTGACCGAAGTCGAAGATCTGGACGGTGTTCGGATGATCGAGCTTCGACACGGTCTCGGCCTCGCGTCGGAAGCGCCGCACCACCTCGCGATCGCGCGCGAGGTCTCCGTGCAGGAGCTTCATCGCCATCGCCTTGCCGATGCGCGTGTGCTCGATGCGGTACACGACGCCCATGCCGCCGCGGCCGATCACTTCCTCGATGCGGTAGCGGTCCGCGAGCGTGCGTCCGACGAGCGGGTCGGCGGCCGTCGAGCGCTCTTCGACGCGCTCCATGGTCGGGCTCGCGAAGCGATGACCGCACGCCGCGCAGAAGCGCGCGTTCCGCTCCGCCACGAGCCGCTCGCACGCAGGGCAGGCGAGCGGGGGGCCCTCGCCGCTCTCGCCCGCACCGTCGGCCGGGGAGTAGAGGGCGGCCGACGACGCGGACAGCTCGCCCGTGTTGTCGCGCGATGCTGCCCCCTCTTCGCCACTCACGGCTGCGGCACCACGAAGGTGGCGTCGAGGCGCGGAACGGTGCGGGTCTCGCCGCTCTCTGCGCGGAATTGCTGGCTACCGTTGGCCGTGCCGACGACGCGAACCACAGCGCCGGCCTGCACTGCCTCGGCCGGCGAGTAGGTGACCCACAGGGGGCATCGGTCCGTTCGCGAGCAGCCGCGAACGAGCATCTGGAGCACGCCCCGTCCGTCCTGGATGTCGGCGTTGTAGACCTGACCCTCGAGCGCGACGACGCGGCCGCGCGATGCATCGGCCGCGTCCGCGAGCTGGTCGTAGGTGACGGCGCGATCCACCGCGACCTCGCTCGCAGCGCGGCGCAGATCCGCGACCCGGCGGACGCCGATGTCGATCGTGCGGGGCGCGCTTCCGCTGCGACGCGCCACCACGTGCAGCGTGGCCACGCCCGTGGCGCCGGCCGCGGGCAGCGGCACCTCGGCCTGGAACGATCCATCGGCGCCGACGGGGATCTCCTGCCCCTCGACCGACACCTGCGCGAGCTGCCCCGGGCTCGCGGGCGCGGTGCGACCCATGACCGTCACCGTCGCGTGATCCGTCGCGGCTCCGTCGAGAGGCTGTCGGAGCTCGAGCGCAGCCATCGGGATGCGGGTCGAGAGCTGGCCGCTCGCGGGCTGACCGTTGGGCGGCGTGACCACGTAGGCGGCGACGTGGCTGAGCGCGCCATCGGCGGCCGGGGTGAGCGTGGAGAGCAGCACGTCGAGGCGACCGTGCCCCTGCGCATCGAGCGGGAGCGGCGCGCCGCTGACCGTCACGGTCGATCCCGGCAGCGCCTCCACCACCACCGCCATCGCGGCAGGCGTGGCCGCGAGCCCCGCGAGGTCGGCGCGGACCCGGTACTCCACCGTGAGCGTGATGGGCACCACGGTCGTCGAGTTGCCT